>JAPKBZ010000027.1 GCA_028823175.1 Myxococcota bacterium | reverse complement strand
AGAAGACACCGTGCGGAGTCTCGATCTTGACCAGTTCTTGACTTGATTCGCTCTGCTTTACCACCGATTTTCCTCGAGAATCAAAAAGAGTCATCTCTGACCAGGCCCGAGTAGCTAAGACCGGACAACCAAGTCTGCCGCTTATACTACCGATCGGCACGGGTCGCTCGAAAAAAAAGTCCGTTTTTGAAATACCGAGGGAAGCGAGAGGGCGCCGCTGACCAACAAGATCGGCTTCGCCTAGCACCCAAATTCAAACCCAGGGGAGCTTAAGGTCACCGGCGTAGAGACCGAACCCGGTATCCGGGCGGGTGCAAGTTACAGCCGCACCAGAATTTCCCACCGCTCGGATTCTCGCGGTCATCGAATGCCCAAGAGCTTGCTAGTCTCATGCTCCTGAAAAGCACCTCGTCACGCGCCGCATTTAAGTTCAACACAAGGAGCCGATCTCGATGGTGAGCGGCAAACCCGAGCGGGGGGCCAGCAAGATTCTGGTGGTCACCTTTGTCAGCCTCTCGGTGGACGCAGGCGGTCCCGCCAAGCTCGCCATTGGAATTGCTCGCGCCCTACACCGTGAAAACAGGCTCCAGGGGGTAGTTTCCCCTCACATCGCCCTCGAAGTGCTGAATCTTCCCGCCGCCCGCGTTCACTCACCGCCCCACCCTCTCTTCCAAAGGCTCTTGGGCCGACTCCTAGCCATGAGCCCTGGGATGACCGAGGCGAAGAGGAGGCGGATCCGAGAATCCCTCTTCGACTTCTTCCTCAGCCGATCCAGCCTCCTACGCGACGCCGATGCCATTCTCTTCCTCAAGCCAACCTTCCCTCAAAGTGCCTCCAGGGCCACAGCGCTCGGCGTCCCTTCCTTTGTCTGGGCCTCGATCCTGAGCCCGGACTTCAACCGAGATCAAGTCATCACTGAGCGCCAAAAGTGGAACATCGACGGAGGCCAGGCCTACACCGATGGCCGCCGAATCGAGACGCTCAAGCAATTTTTCGCCCGGGTGGGACATATCCTGGTGGGCTCCAGGCTGGCTCACAGGTCGTACTCCGAGTCCGATATGCCCGCTGGCAAGATTTCCCTCATCGAGGGGAATTTTGCCGTCGACCTTGAAAGTTTTTCGCCCTCCCCCCGCAAAGCCACGGACTCCACCTTCCGAGTCATTCACGTCTCGCAGATGAACATCATCAAGGGCATCGGCTATCTCCTCAGCGCCTGGTCCAAGGCCAACCTGGACTCAGCGGAGCTCGTCCTCGTCGGGAGCATGGAACCGGAGATCGCAGAACTCTGCAGACGTATGGAGGTCCCTTCCCTTCGTACCGAAGGATTCGCCCAAGATGTGTCGGCGCAGCTCTCCCAAGCCGATGTTTTCGTTTCGCCCTCGGTCGCCGATTTGCACCCCTACACAGTTCTTGAGGCCATGGCCTGTGGAGTTCCCGTCATCGTCTCCGACCAATGCGGTATCAGCAGTGCGGTCGATCATGGCCAGAACGGGTTCGTCTACCCCTACGCCGACACCGACAAGCTCGCCACCCATCTGCGCTGGTGTCGGGAAAATCCTGAGGAACTCGCAATAATGGGAAACGCTGCTCGAGAGAAGGCTCTGCAATACACTATGGAGAATTTCTCGAACTCCTTACTCTGCGAGATTGACCGAATCAACGGATAAGGAAGCCACAGCGACTGATCCCTAAAAAGCAAAAGGCAGGTAGCACAACTCTCGCTGCGTCGAATTGCGGCGAGCGCTTCGCCGACCTCGCGAGAAAAGAAGGGCGCACCAAAGAACCCTCCGAGGCCCCCGGCACCAAAAGCTTGTTCATAGATGTGTTAGCCTCGGCCGAGTGGCCCAGCACGGCTTCTACCCGACGTCTTTTGCCCCAACTTCGCATCGTGGAAGCAGAACGCAAGCTCGACAAATGAGATCAATTTGGCACATGGAATACATAAGAGTGGCGGGCCCCTCACAATCCAGTCACCCGCTGCCCACGACGGCTTTATCTTTTTGCAACACCATAAATATTCGACCATTACGGGGCCTGCCAAACTCGCCAAGCGGATCCACGATGGTCTGCTTCGACCACTGGTCCCCAAGTAATCTGGTCCCCAAGCAATAAAGGAGCGTGAACTCCTTGAAGCTTTTTTCACCGATCCGGATCTTTGCGAGTTAGCCGATGCATAGCGTAAGACTCCACCACTCCAAGATCAGCAAGAGGAGCAACCCGTGAGCCTTCCCAGGGTCCTCCCTGCCCTCGCGATCGCTGGGACTATTCGCCGATCTCCTTCCGAGGCAGACCGCCAATGGATGGCCGCAACCACAACGGGCCCGAATAGTCCCTTCGAGTCCCTCAAAATCGCACAGCGCGGCCTTCATGTAGCCTGGCGCAAACCAGGCACTGCGCCAGAATTTGCTTCCCGGGCTCGCTCACTTTCGGGAAAACACCATGCGGTGATCGCAGGCCGGGCACACGCTCCAGGAAACTCGCCAGACGAATATGCCGAAGCCTTGGCTCAGCAGGGAGACCAGGCACTACTCTCGACAGTGGGTCCTTGCATCGTTCTCGCGTGGTCGGATGAAAACTCTCGACACGTATTCTATCGCCCTGAGGGCGGCCAACGGGTGCTCTGCTATGCACAGGTTGCGGATGGCCTGCTATTCGCCTCGGATGCTCGCATCCTCGGACTGCACCCTGACGTGGATACCCAGACCGATTGGTCGAGCACTTCCGAGCAACTGATCTTCGGTCATATCTACGGAAACAAGACCCTATGGGGCGGAATTCAGCGACTCGGCGCTGGACAGAGGCTCAGCGTCGACGATGGTCAAGTCGTGATCCTTGAGCCTCCTCAGCCTCCGGAACCGACCTTTAGCGACCGCGAAGCCCACGTTAACAATATCGACCTTGCCTTAAACCAAGCCGTCCAGACAGCCTGGGAAGGCCCTGAACGAACAGCCCTATGCCTGTCGGCCGGCCTCGACTCAAGAACACTAATGGCCGTCGCTCATAAGCAGGGGATCTCGCAAACGTGCGTTACGAACGGAATCGAGGGCAGCATCGAGTTGCGCCTGGCCAGCCGAATGTGTCAATCCCTAGGTGCCGACTACCTGACATGTCTTCTCGAAGAGCAAGTTGTCGATAGGGTCCTCGATTCGGCAAGTGAGGTGGCCTCCATCACCGACGGCGAGGGCACCATCCAGGGAACCAACATGCTCCATCTTACGCAAAAGTATCGCGACCAACTCGGCCTTGATCGAGTGATCCGAGGCATTGGTGGTGAACTCCTCAAGCTGTCTCTCGCGTACGGGTACGCTTGTCCCGAGGAAATAGTCAAAAGCGGAGACGACGCATCGGCGGCGCTTCAAATATTCTCACAGCTAGCCTACTCTCCGAGCAAAGCCGAGGCTTCTGTGATCCGCAGCGACCTTTCCGAACTCATCCAAGGCGGGCCCAAGGCAAGCTTCATGCGCTCATGGAACTCTCTGGGTACCAGCGCGGATAGCCTAGCCAACAAAATTAGTACCCTTTTTCTTAGAGCCTATATCGCGAGAGCTACAGCCGACTCCATGAGAATACTCCGGCAATCAGTCGATCTGGCCCAGCCCTTCCTCGATGAACGTTTTCTGCGAACTCTATTTGCTGCTCCACCCGAGCTCAGGCTCAACCCATCGCTCCAAATTGAACTGATCCGCAGGAACGCCCCCGAACTTTTACGAATTCCCAAATCCAGCATTCGTGTCCCTCTGGATGCCGGGCGATTTCGAACCTTTAGTGCTGAACTCCTCGAACGCGTCGCCCTCCGCCTGGGCCTCAGGTCAATCGACGTGCCTGAAAAGTGGCTCCTTGGCTCCCTCGATACGTTCTTCCAAGAAACTCTCCTCCAAGAAGAGTCCCTCGAAAGGCCGCACATAGAACCCGATGCCATGCGCGCCCTGCTCTCAAGAAACGGGCGCGACCGCACAGGTTCCCGAGTCTTCCTCGGCCGGCTCTGTTCCCTGGAACTGCACCTTAGGAATTCCTTGAAGTATCAGGGAGTTCCCAGAGGATAAATTTAGTTCTGGGGGAAGGGCTGAGAAGGCGCCTCCAGCGGCGTTGAACAGTCATCAAAGCACGCCCTAAAGCTCTCAAAAATAGCGATGTCGTCGACGGCCTCGAAATATTCCGAGAACTGAATTTCGAGTGACAACCCTTCCGCATCGACCGGAGCCTGAAATTCTGCACGGTAGCGGTCAAAGGTGTTCGGGCTTCTGAATTTTGAACTCTGGTAGATCAGAGTCGAAACAATTGGGCCTGTTGCTTCACCCGTCGACCACGTGCCAAAAACCTTCGGAGCGGCGATATTATTCCCTCGGACGTGCTTCTGGCTTCTTGCCATTAGGTCAACACGGTACCGCGCCCCACCGTCTATCGTTATTTTTTCAAGCGTGATCGATGATTGTCCCACGGACGGGTCGAGGCAGATCCCCCCGTCACTATTCCCCTCAAATTTCTCGGAGAACACTGCGCAGCCTCCATGGGGGTCGGCCGTCGCGTTCTCGAGTTTCAGTATGGGCTCAAAAGGCCAGGCGATTTGATAGAAGCTGGATGACGGACTCTCGCCGTCGAAGAGATAGAGAAGTCTCCAATCGTGGTTCCAGAAGGCCTGAAGTCCTCTAATCAGGCCGCTCCGCCCGCCGTATCGATCGGCGAGATAGACCGTCGAAACACCTCCCTCGATTGCACTAAAAGTGTTCGCGATCGCCGCCCAGTCGTCCACGTTGATAGGACTGGCGCCTGACAGGAACTGACTTCTGATTCCGAGCTCCTGATACCACGCGGCGACAGCGACCATTCTACGCAGGGTAAAGGGCGGGTAAGACCAGGGCTTCATGAGGATGCTTCCTCCCTCAGCCTGAACATGATCGAGGATTGGCAGAGGAACGTTTTTTACTTCGCTTGCACAAAGCGAAGGAAGCAAACTTGGGGCAAGGGCACACGCCGACCGTCCTTCCTCACCGCCGAATCGAAGTTGATAATCCTTATCCCCACCATTGCTGAAGGGGTTGAACATATCGGCCCAGAGCCAAAAGTGTGCCCCGGGGTGCTTCTTCATCGTGGCGGAAAAGACCTTATTGACTACCTGGGCGAAGAGAGCGGCATTCGAATGGCGAAGATTTCCATCATCGTCGAGGCAAGCCACGCTGCGATTGACACCGCGTACCTCGCTTACCCCCCACGTCACCGAATCAGCCCTAAACGTGTAGGTCTCTCCCCAGCTCGGAAAGTTCTGGAGTACGTGACCATCGAGATAGTGCCCCAAGATTCGCTCGAGCTCGATTCCCTGGGCAACCGCGTCAAACTCGCAGAGATTGAGAACGGTACTTACCGTTTTCTGGCCATCCCACTCGACGCGAGGGGAAGCGACGCTCGAATATTGCGCCCCCACATCGTAGGAAACAAGAATCCCTTTTTCCGCGGGAGGTGCCTTTCCGATCCAGCGAATCTCAAAGGGGTTCAGAGCAAGATCATATATTGCTCCCTGCCCACCCTCGAGCATCTGGGTGTAGTTCTCCGGGGCTGAACAGAGGGTCTTACGATCGCCCACCTGGCAGATTTCATAATCGACACCTTCGCTCAAGCGCCGCCCCGAAGCGCTCTCGAGACTAGGCGCAGAAGCGGCGCCCCGCAGGTTACGCAGGTCACCGTCCAAGCGTCGCAAGTCGATGTCATCGATCCAGATCTGGCCCGCTTGGGAGGATTCAAAGAAACGCACCTGGACACGAGCCGATTGAACACGCCGGGCCAAGTCTGCGCTGACTTCAAAAAAATGCGCGATGTAGAGCCAGTCGCCGGAGTCCAAATTGAGCCTGGCGGGGACCGCCAGGAACTCAGACGCGAGCTTTCGACCGGCCTGGCCCGGCCTCACCGAAGCCTGCTCAAATAGGTAGAGATTGATATCGGCCTTGACGGCGATCGTCTTGCTCGGCTCCGAGAGCTCGTTGGTGGGATCACTTCCCGCCATCACCTCGACACCATCGGGGCTGCCATCGCCATCGCTGTCGGGGTCGCCGGGATCGGTGCCCGTATCCTTCGGCCCCTCAAATCTCCCCGTGCCGCTCTCGAAGCGATCGTCCAGACCATCTCGGTCACGATCCCTGTCCGGAGCCAGAGTCGCTGAATCAGGACGGGCCGCCCTTACCCACGCACCGAAAACGTAGCGCCCCTCTTCGAGGCGAATGCTGGAATAGGTCTGGGCGAGCTTGGCCCCCTCCCCAGGACCTAGCCCCAGGGGCAACTCTGTCGCCAAGCTTTTTGTGTCCGTCCGACCGATCGAATTATCGATCTCCAGTCCGCCCTGCCCTGAACCCAACTGCCAATCTCCGGCACGCCCGAAAGTTCCCGATGGAAAAAATTCTCTATCCCACGCACGCAGCTCAAACCCATCGAGCCACAGGCTGCCGGAGCCGACGGAAGCCCGAGCGACCAGTCGTGCCCGATCAATCGGTGCTTCGATTCCGAGGGCGGGGATGACCAGTCCGAGCTGCCGCCCTTCCCCGCTCGCTTCTCCCGACACTTCGATGGGGATCGAATAGCGATATTTTTTATCTTCCGCTTCGACTTCGAGCGCGAGGGTTCCCTCCAGGCCAGTCAAATCGCCTGAACCGCGCACTCGGCCTTCGAGGAAATAGCGCCCGCCAGAAAACTCGCTCTGCACATCGACGGATTGGATCAGTTCACAATCCTGCGCCCTGCCACTCAGCTGCCAGGCCCGGGCAGGCGATCCCGAGGTACCGGGCGACTGGGGTCCGAAATGCCATCCGCCCTTGGAGCAAGGGACCGCGCCCCATGCTGTACCTGCCGAACTCACACGCCGGCTGAGAAATCTGCCCTGGCGCTCGGGCATGGCACGCCATCGACCGGGCTCCACTTGAACCCAATAAAATGGCTCCTTGAATACGCCCAAACCATCGCCATAGGGATCTTGCTCGACGCTCACCTGGGCACGGTCTACCTCGGGTGGCCCCTGAGTCCCATGGCTCACGAAGACCGAACCCATAAAATAGTTCACATCGATGAATCGCCGAGCCGCTTCGATTTGGACCAGAGCCGCCGATCGCGCGCCGAACGTCTCCCACGAATATTCTTCCTGGGCAGGCCAATTGTCCATCCAATCCACGGAGTTCGCCCCCGCACGGGCAATAGAATCGAGCATGTCGAGGGCCTTCTCGGGAACCAAGCTCCAAGTAGCGCTCATTGGCTTCCACGAGGGGTAGGCCCCCCTCCTCGGATGGTCGGGGTAATCCAAGACGACCACCGGTTCGAAGCGAGAGCGGCGGCGACCATTCTCGGCATCGATCAAAAGTCTCTCTACAGCCAGCCCCCCCCGAAAGAGACCTTCAGGCGTATTCGCACCGACGACGATGCGCAGGGCCTCGGGCCCCGCCCCTTCGGCAACGAGTACATACCCCTCGTCCCCCATCCTGGCGAAGGGCTGAACCCCGGGCGGAAGACCCGTCACGGAGGCCTTTCGGGAAAAATTATGAAAATAGATTTCGGCTTCACCGGGCGGGATCTTTGTCGACGCCCGCCGCTTGAAGGCAACCGCGTAATCGGCCCCCTCGAGACGCGAAACCAGGGAATGCGAGTCTTTCGCGTCCAGCAGGATCCGGAGTTCTCCCCTGGAGGCCAGATTATGGAGAATCCGTAGCCGCTTTATCGAATCCAGGCTCACGGGATCGCCCAAGCTCCAGGCGCCCTGAGGCGCCGGATAGATGGGCGGCGTAGAAGCGGGCAAGGATGCCGGGGCCGGAGTCCTGACCGAAGCGCTGGCGGACTCCACACCGCCCTCGACGAGAGCCTCCACGCGATACGTATAGGGCTCACCCGGCTCAACTGAGGTGTCGGCGAAAGAGAGAACTCCTCTTGGAAGAGTAGCCACGGGGCAAAGCCCCTGGGCATCATCCCCTGGGCACGAACGCGCAACCCTGTAGCCTTCGGCTCCGGCTACAGCAGCCCAACTCAAATCGACTCGGCGCCCGTGAACCGGAGTCGCCTCAAACAAGGCCACGCCGGCCGCACCTCCGCGCTCGGGAGAAACCAGCAGGGACAGGACGAACCCGCAGCAGAGCGCCAGCCCCCCAAACCTTCGCCGGAACTCCCCACTTCGACTCGACTCCAAAACAACTCCCCTGCTTCCGCGTTGCCCTTCCGATCCCGAGGTGAAGGCAAACAGGACCGGCCCCGGCACTAGTTCCCAACACTCCGTCGAACCGCTTTTCCCGGCCTAGCGCTGGGGTCGAGAATACCCTCTCGAATAACCGGAACGCCGTGAACCAAAACGTATTTCATCCCCTCCGTATGGGGCAAAGGATCCTCAAGGGTGGCCCTGACATTGATTTCAGCGAGATCAAAAATGACGAGATCGGCGTCGGCTCCCACCGCAACCCTACCCTTTCTCTTCATCCCAGGGACTTCGTCCTCCAGCGCACGCGCTGGGTTGTAGGAGCCCATCCGAAAGGCATCCATCAGGCTGAACTCCTTCCACTCCCGAACCCACAACTGGAGAAAGCGCGTGTACGTGGCCTGTCCCCGAGGATGAGCCCAGGCGCTCGAAGGCAACGGCCAGGCATCGCCAGGAATATAATTGCCCTCGCGATCCTGCCAGGGCATCCCATCCGAGCCCAGAATGACTCCTGCAAAGTCGAAGGATTGCCGCTGAATCGATCGATGTTCCAAGTTTTTCTCAGAGTCGCGATGAAGCAGGAAGATCATCGCCGTAGGGTCATCTGCGCGTAAACGAAGCAATTCCTCGTCGTTCTTGATCGGCTTCCCATAGTAGAGGATGTCCGAGGGAACGAAGCCCCGACTAAAATGCGGCAACTCCTCGGGGGCCAGGAATTCAGCCCCGAGAAAAGTTGACCCCGTCTCCGAGACGAGGACCTCGACATCGATATGCGCCCCCTTTTTCCGAGCCGCTGCAATCATCGGCTGAGTTTGCGAAACCGAGGCCAGCGAAAGGTGGCAGATATACCAGTGGGCCCCTGTCGTGATCGCGTTGGCGATAATCTCTTGGGTGGCCGCAACGTCGCCGCCAGGGTCGGCACCGCCCCAGAAGCGCGGGTGGACCATGATCGGGACCCCCTCCCGAGCCGCCATATGCGAAAGCGCCTGGATCTCACTGTGGGGAACCTCGGGGGCGTAGCCGCTGATCAGCCCGATCCCCAAAGCCCCTTGATCAAGACTTTCTTGCACGAGCTTAAAAATGGCAGACTCCTCGGCCGGGGTCGCCCGCCGTGTCCAACGGGCGTCCCGGGTCCCCTGCTTGAAGCTGTTCATGGTCCCGTCGGCTTCGACCCCTGCGAGAACTTGCATGCGAGCGAGCCCCCAGCTCGCCGTCCAACCGAAATTTGTCGCCCGTCCCTCTTCCTCGGCCAGGGCATACGCCTTGGCCACCGGCAACTGGCCCACCTCGCCCTCGATGGCCGTTGTCACACCGTCATAGGCCTGAAGTCGACCGCTCAAGAGGGTCCCGCCATGGGCGTGGAGATCGATAAATCCTGGCCCCACGGTGCTCCCGCTGGCATCGATGGATTCTCGACCCGCCAGCGGTTCGCTGGAGATGGCAGCGATCCTTCCGCTCGTGATCCCGATATTCCGGATGGCATCCAGCCCGGAGGCAGGATCGACAACATGCCCTCCCTTGATCACGAGGTCATGGATCGACTCACCGGCCAGACTCGGCATCGCGAGGACGCCGGCCAAGGCGAGGCCTGCCCAGAACCGGACCACCAACGGGAACCCGATTCGCCTGGATACGTACTCCCGATCGCTTCTCATCAGTCCATCCTCCCAGAGCTGGCCCAGCCGATTCGGTCGAGTCACTCGCCCCCAGCCGAAGCGGCGTTTCTCGCCAGATCCCGAACTCCGAGAGCAGCAACCGAAGGTGCTTGACCTTCCCGGCGCCTGGACCAAACGGCCACCCGATGCCTCTTTCTCGCACCCATAGAGCCCGGGCGCAGCCTAGCACCGAGTGCGGCACTCCGACGATCAGGCCGCCCTAAATCGAGCTTGCAGCCTCGGCCCGGATGCCAGCTGGGGCAATCCCGCGTGCTCTGCCGAACCTTCTTTTCTGCTCGGCCGCCCGCCTGGGCCCGTCACTCAATCACGCAGATCGTAAGCCTCAAGCTTCGGGGCACTCATCTCCTCACGAAAGCGGTCGAAGGTCCACGGCCAACTCGCCGGGACTCCCCGGTCATCGAGGTACCAACTGCGGCAACCCGAATTCCAGATGGTCGACTGCGCCGCTTCGGTTCGCTCGACCTCAAAAGCCTCGAGTGCTTCGTGAGTCACGCTGAGCTCGTTGCAGCGACCCGATTTTTTCAGCTCGATGAGCTGGAGGATATAATCAAATTGCTTCTCCGCGATCTCGATCAGAGAGAAATTTCCCACTGGCCCGTTGGGGCCGTTCAACATGAAGAAATTGGGCATATCGGGCACAGAGATAGAAAGGTAGGCCGAGGGTCGCTCGCGCCAGCTGTCGTTGAGGTTCACGCCCCCACGACCAACAACTTCGATGGGCCGAACGAAACGATCGACTCGAAACCCCGTGGCGAGAACAAGTACATCGAGTTCGTGGAAAGAACCCTCCGCAGTGCGAATCCCCCCGGGCTCGATGCGTTCGATCGCCTCGGTGACCAACTCTGCATTGGGTTTCTGGATAGCCTCGTAGAAAGATCCCGACACCACCAAGCGTTTGCAGGCCGCCTGGTAGTCCGGCCTCAGGCGTTCGCGTAGCTCAGGGTCCCTAACGCTCTCCTCCAGATTCGTTTTACAGAGAGCTTGAAGATTCTGCATGGCTTCGGAATTGGAATCGAGGAGCCCCTTTGAGAATTGCTCGAAATAATCGAAAGCCATTCCCTCTCGCATCGCTCCAAAACTCTCGCGATCCGTGTGAAACGCCTCTTTTTCTTGGTCGGTGTAGAGAGGGTTCAGTTGGGGCGCGATCCACTGCGCCGTGCGCTGGAAGAGCACCATCTTCTCGACACTGCTCGTCGCAGCGCCGACTATCTGGACGGCGCTCGACCCCGTGCCCACCACCCCAACTCGCTTCCCTTCAATGGCTAGGTCGGGTCTCCAGCGCGCGCTATGGACCCACTCGCCCTCAAAACTCTCAAGGCCCGGAAGATCGGGAATATTCGGATGATGCAGCACACCCGTCGCCGCGATCACGAAATCGGCCTCATCCTCTCGCCCCTTCGACGTCTCGATCCGCCATCGCCCCTCCCTGAACTCACAGCGGACAATCTCCTCTTCGAAACGAATCGAGTCGAGCACGCCATACTTTTCGGCAACACCCCGGAAGTACCCAAGGATCTCTTTTCCCGGCGAGTAGAGCTGGCTCCAATTCGGATTGAGCTCGAACGAATAGCTGTATATATGCGACGGGACATCGCAGCCGATTCCGGGGTAGGTGTTCTCTCGCCAGGTTCCACCCACTTCGTCGGATTTTTCGTAGATCGTGTAATCATCCAGGCCTGCCTCGGCCAGCCGAATCCCGCTCAAGATCCCGGCCATACCCGCACCAATCACCACAACTCTAGGACTGCTCTTATTGTCCCCAGATGCCATTATCTCCCCAACTAACCTCCGAACCGAAGAGTGCCTTCGGCCGGATAGTGCATTCCAAATAAATCAAGTTCCAAGTCTAGCGACTGGTCGCTCAATTCCGAAGAGCGGGATGGGAATGCTCGCTCAGGCCACGGCCCTCCACCTCGAACCAGATTGCCACGGTTCCGAGGCATCCCGGCCCTGGCGTTGAGGCAGGCCATCTCACCTGATTGCACCCGAGACCGTGCCCCCCTGGACTAGGGCGCTAGTTTCTCGGGGGTTTCGAGCCGCTCCTCGGTCTCAAACCGCTCTTCCCATCAAACTCAGAGGTCTTTGGTATGGATCGCCGGCATCACGATGACACAGACTCGTCGCTCCGCAGCTGCCCGCCCTCCCCGGCCAGCCTCGTCCCCAGGGGCCACTCTTCCGACCCCTTCGCCTGCCCCTGCTGCGCCAACGTGTTCAGCGAGGCCCTTCGCCTTGCAGGTGTCGATCTCGCGTCGCACGCCCGGGCTCTACGCCCGGGCCCGGAGAGATCGCTGGCGTCTCTCTTCGTCACCCGCGCCGAGATTATGACGATGGACGAAAACTGCCCACGGGCCGACTCGGTCTGGATCGATCGAGGCAAGATCGCCTGGATCGGTCTCGCCGAAGAACGCCCGGAAGCCTCGGAAGGACTCGACGAATTCGACTGCCACGGCCGATTTGTCATGCCGGGGTTCGTGGAACCCCATATGCACCTCGCGCCCCTTGCCTTGCTCGAGCCCTTCGAAAACATCGGGCCCTTCCGCTTCGGAACTACCGCCGAGGCTATTGAACACCTGGCCGGCGTTGCTCGGAAGACCCCCGAAGGCGACTGGGTTATGGGCCGCCAATTCGACCCCTCTCTGCAAGAGGGGCCTCCCGCCCTGACCCGATCAATGCTCGACCAAGCGAGCACGCGCCACCCAATTTTCGTCTACAACGCATCGCTCCATCTCGCCTACTGCAACAGCAGGGCGCTGGAGATTGCCGGCATCACCGCAGAGACCGAGAATCCCCCGGCATCGGAAATCGTCCGCGAGGCCAACGGTGAGCCCAACGGAGTGCTCAAAGCGGGCCCGGCCATGGCGCTCGTCGCTCGCCACAACCCCAGCTTGCGCGGCCAGAACGCCGCAGAGGCCTGCCTACAGGTCTTTCATCGCGCAAACCGCGTCGGCATCACGACACTCTGCGATCAGGGAACCGGCCTTTTTCAGGGAGCCCGAGAGCTCGATCTATACGAGGCGCTCAGGAGCAGCCACCGAATGACGGCTCGCTTCCGGTACTGCCTCGGAAACACCCTCGCCAAGCAATGGGACCAGCTGGAGGTCGCGTGGGGCCAGGGCGATGAATGGGTCCGCACCACGGGTTGGAAGATCGTCAGCGACGGCTCGAACCAGGGCCGCACCGGCCTCCAACGCGAGCCCTACCTAGGCTCCCAGGAAAAAGGAATCGCGTATATCGAACCCGAGGAGCTCGAAGCGGCCATCGAACAGAGACTTCGCGAAGGCTGGGCGCTCTGCGTCCATGCCAATGGAGACGCCGCAATCGACCGGGCCCTCGCTGCCTTCGAGCGCGCCGCCGAACTCGGTCTCGATCCGGGGGGCCGACGCTCTCGCATAGAGCATTGCAGCATCCTCCACGATGAGCATATCGACCGCATGGCTGCGCTCGGAATCTCACCCAGTTTCCTGATCGGCCACGTCTACTACTGGGGACATGCCTTTATCCATGACCTCTTCGGCCCTGAGAAGGCCGCAAAGCTCGACCGAACCGCGAGCTGCGAAAAGGCGGGCATTCGCTGGACCCTCCACTCCGACGACCCTGTCACCGAGATGAACCCCCTGCGCTGCATCGAGAACGCCGTCACGCGAAAACTCTGGAAGGGCGACGGATTACTGGCCCCCGAAGAGAGAATCTCGGTGGCTGCTGCGCTGCGTGCTTCGACCATCGACGCCGCCTGGCAATGTCACTCAGACCATGAAGTCGGGAGTCTAGAACCAGGCAAGTACGCTGACTTTCTCGTGCTCGACGCCGACCCCCGTCAGGTCGAGGTCAATGCCCTCGGTGAAATTCAGGTCCTCGAGACATGGGTCAACGGAGAGCAGGTCTACCGAGCCTAGGGTCGATCTCGCCCGAGGACACGGTTTCCCCCGACCCCGGCCTTCGAACCGGGCAGTCGGAGTATTCCGCCTGGCACCCCCACGGTCACCGTCGTCCCCACCCCGAGAGCGGAGCGGATGCTCAAGCTCGCACCAACACTCTTGAGAATCTCGGAAGCCACGGCCAAACCGACTCCCTGGCCGCCCGCCTCCATCCGCGTCGAAAACCCGAGGGTTTCGACCCGCGAAAGCAGGCTCGCCTCGATCCCCTTTCCTCGATCTTCGACCGCGACAGTCGCACCCAGTTCGCTTCGGAGGACGGAAATCGACACGGCATCATTCGCATCGCTCGCCGCGAGGGCGTTATCCAGAATTCCAACCAGTGCGTGCACCAGGATCCTCGGAACCCGGGCCTGCCCTAGAGAGGGATCAATCCTAACTACCACCGGCACCGAGCATCCCCCTGAACACGCAATTCTCCGGGTATCATCGACGACCTCGACCACCGTAGCCTGGTCAGCCTTCCCACCCTCTGGCCGCTTTGCCTCCCGGATGAAGTCCGCCAGAGCCTGCTGCCCCTCCCGAGCGACCCGACTGATTTCACCGACCGCCGATCCCCCATCCCCGGTGGAATCCGAGATATTTCCCGCGAGCAGCTCGATACACCCGAGTTGCTTGCCCACTTCGTGCGCAATGGCCAAACCCACTCGACCTGTCGTCGCCCGGCGCTCAGCCTGAACGAGTCCCTCGACAAGCCCCGAACGGTGGATCGCGTGCCCCAGAGTTCTGCACGCCTCTGTCAAGAATTGACCCTCCTCGTAGCCATACGAGGTCCCATCTCCCGAGCAACCCACCAGCGCGACCCCGAGTTCCAGGGGTCCGTGCCTCACAGGAACGACGATTTCGACCCCCATTTCGAGCAGACGACTCTCTGCAAGAACAATGGACTCACCCAGGTTTCCAAGATGTAGAACAGAGACATCTGCCCGGAGCATTTCGGACGCCGCGCGGATAACTTCGGCCTCGGCGACCCGCCCTTCTCCAATAGCAGCGCTACAAAAAAGCCCACCGTCCGTACGAAGATGAACAGCACACGCCGCGCCGCCCAATGCGGTGGATACCGCTTCTACAAAACTCTGACAAACCGCCCTCTGCTCCTGGATGTCAGCAACCTCTCCCTCGAGACGGCTAGCTTCAGCGCTGAGTTGCGCCGCCCTGCGCATGAGGACGGCCTCCAGGGAGGAAAAAATCCCTCGGCGGCCCTTCTCGAGGAACACAAAAATCCCAAACAGGAGCGCCAGCGCTTCGGCCAGACTATCCGTCTCCAAAGGATTGAATACGATCCATGCAGTTCCAACCGCCGCCGCAGCGTAAGCTGCGGCCACTAGCCCTGAGGCTACAGACCTGCGAGTCCTGTAGGGCAGACTGAAGAGATCATACTGGCTAATCGCAAGACCCACGGAAAGCGGAAGGAGAAGAGGAGCGCCTGCGAGAGCGAATAAGACGGGCTGAGGAGCATCCAGCTGATAAGCCCCTATGAAAAAGAGAAAGCAACTGCCCAGCGATCCCACAAGAAGCACTCGAGCACGAGCACGAGCAACCCCAATTGGAGATTCCCGAACGGAAAACCAGCAGGACGAAAGCAACCAGCTCCAACTGACAAGGAGCAGCCCCCCCAGAAGCGGAGGAAATAAACGCCAGAAGAACGGAGCCTCGGACACCGACCATCCACCAAATAGAGCCAGGGGCACCGAAACCGCGTAGGGCAGGCAGAGAATCTTGGGGTAACTCTCCACCACGGGGCGCAAATTCGGAAAGACGAGGCCGAGGTGGACCAGAGCTGCTGGAACTAGGCAAAGTACCGTGATAGCGGCCACTTGAGGGGCGCTACCAAAAGGCCCCGACGCTCCGACCATGAAAACCGAGAGGACGCATGACTGAAGAACCAGCAGAGCGACAGGAGCCCGCGAGCGCGAGCGCAGCAATAGAAAAGCGAGTGCCGCGAAGAGTGAAAGGGCTCCGAAAGCTGCCGTCGAGTAGCGCCGCAACCTCTCCGACTTCCCGTGCCAGCGAATATCGACATCGCGCTGAACGAACTCTGATCCGCGCCGCACAGTCACAGAGATCCGACGGGGCGCGCCTTCCAGTGCCGCCTGAATCCCAGCCAGATCGTCCACGTCCCGCTTCCCAGACAACTCCTCCCAAGAGAAAGATCGAAGCTGATCACCGAAAGCAAAGGGACAAGATCTTCCCCAATAGAACGACGAATAGACAGTCCCATTGGGGAGAACCCAACACGGAAGCTCCCGCGTGCGATCGTTCGCAAGGATATCCGTGAGACAAAGTGCGAGGACAAGCAGGATCGGCGCAGAAGCGAGGGCTACAATTTTCACCAATCCCCCCTATGCCTCACCTTCAAGGCAGAGAAAATCCTTCTAGCCGGTTCGGGTCCCGGGAGCATGAGAACCTGCCCGAGCTTTTGCTCCCCTCGATCTAGACCAAAACAAAACCTCTCTTCACACCCAATCAACCGATCTCGAGGCCAAATTTGTTGGCTCTGTAGTAGATTGCTCCCCGCGACAAGTTCAGCCGCCGGGAGATTTCAGAGACATTGCAGCCGGTCTCCTCGATCAGCCATTGAAGCTCTTCTTTTTGATTCCGGTCGCGTTGCTCCCGTGGCGAGATCGACGGAAGAGCAGTTTCCTCGAGCGCTAGAAGGATGCTTCCCTCGGAGAGAAGAGCACCCGACTCTCGCTGAACCGCTTTTTCGAGAACTGCATTCATCTCGTGCAGATTCTTTTCCCATACTCGACTCGTTAGCGCCTTCATGGCTTCGTCTGTGAGCCGAATCCTCTCTTCGCCGCCAAGCGCAAGCGAAATCTGCTCGCATAAAGCAGCGGCGAGAGCAGGAATATCCGCTCGACGAGCCTCCAAATTTGGAACCTGAATGCGCCCTCCCTCAAAATGCCGCAACAAGGAGGTTTCGAGCCCGGATGACCGCACATCCCCAACGACCGAGGCACAGATCCGGATGTTATCGATTCGTCCGCCCCCACTCGTGTCGGCGGCCCGCTCGATGAGCGAGGCCACGAAAAGTTGATCGTGGCGAGGCAGTGCCGAGATATCATCAAGATAGATCACGCCGCTTGTCGGAAGAGCCCTTGTCTGGCCTGATCGACAGTCGACCCTCTCGAGAGGCTCCGTCCCAGAGAGCAGTTGGTGAATCGTGCGAATCACGTGGGAACGACCGCTCCCAGGCTCCCCTTCGACAACGATGGCAGCGGGCCGTTTCCTACAAAACGTCTCGATCGTTCGCCGCAGATCCAAGGTCGCAGAGCTGCTGCCTGGAATCGCCTCCTGGAGCCGCTCGGCTAGCCAATCCCTGGAAGGCCTATCTGGAATCAGCGAGCGCACCTTGCGGGGTAGCGACTGGACGCCCTTGGGAAACTCGATGAAGTCTTGAGCACCATTCTTCATGGCAGCGACCGCGCAGTCAACATCGCCGAAGGACGACAACATCACGAAGGGCGCTTGTGATGCGGCACGCACCAGACCGAGGAGTCGCAGGCCATCACAGCCGTCCATTCGAAGGTCGCTCACTACCAGATCCGGCTGGTAGCTGATGAACTTTTCCCAACCTTCATACCCGCCAGACGCCTCGATCACGCGCATGCCAGCGTCCTGGAGCTTGCCACTCACCACCATCCGAGAGGCGCGCTCATCATCGACTACCAAAATCGTCGGAGGGGCTACCGTCATCGACCCCTGCTCCCATGCGAATTCGCGATACAGCCGTCAGGGTGGATCTTCTATCTCCTATATACCACCGGAATCCCGCGATTGTCCAGCGGATACGGCCCGGCCGATCCCAGTCTACCCTCGACCTGGGTCGCACCCGAGCACCTACATGGGGCGATCTCGCCATATGTTCCCCCGGCCGGTCCGGGTCAGGCTATCGGTAAGCCCTGTCAGAAAGTGACGTTTTATCCACTCGCCGGGTTGGCGCAAACGCATTCCGCGTGGAAAACTGCCCCCCTTGGCGAACCCACTTCTCTCAAGCTTGGCCGAGCGCAGCCGCGAAGCGGTTCCGCCAAGCGAGTTGCAGAATTTTCTCGACACCTTCCTCTACTCCGAGGAAAGTGTGTTGGTCGACGAAATCTTGCGGCTCGATGCCGACGAGCGCAAAATCGAGGCGATTCTCGACACGACTCGCGCCCTGCCCTTCGCAGCCAGCCAACGGGTGAGCGCACTCCATCCGGCGCATGTTTCAGCCGGGGAACTCCTGATGACCACGGGTAGCTTGGGGTGCCTGCACGCCTACTTCTTCCACGGATGTCGCTGGGACCAGGGTTGGGCTGGCTTCGGAAACCGGGTTCACCGTGCAGACTTCAAGCGACTCTCACTCGTCGGCCCGCCCATCGAACTTCTGTCGTCCGAGACCCGAACTCGGGTCGGCTCATCCCGTGTGGTCATCCGGTTCAGCTTCGAATTCCGCCAGGAGGGCGAACTCGTCTACGTCGGCGACCAGTCGGCCATGTTCGTGAAGGGCAAGATCGTAGGCTGAGCTTGCTCCGTTCCCACTACTCGCCGACCAACTGGGTTTCGACCAGTTCGCGGTAATTCGCCGAAGTCCGCAGCAATTCGGCGTGGCACCCGTCAGCCACGATACGGCCCCGATCAACAACCAGAATTCGATCCACATCGATCACGGTCGACAAACGGTGCGCAATCCAAATCACCGTCGGTGAGAATTCCAGATTGCGCAGGGATTCCTTGATGCCGGATTCCGATTCTGAATCCAGTGCACTCGTCGCTTCGTCCAAGATCAAAACAGCGGGCTGGGCAATCAGAGCCCGGGCCAGGGCGATCCGCTGACGCTGCCCTCCTGAAAGCCGAGCACCCTGGTCGCCCACCTCGGTTTGGTAGCCCTCGGGCTGGGAAGCGATCAGGCTGGTCGCCCCAACGAGATCGACCGCTTTAGCCACGTCCTCATCCGTAGCGTCATCCCCGCTGTACTGCAGATTTTCCTCGAGCGTCCGGGAGAAAAGAGACGAATCCTGGGAAACGTACGTCATCTGCTCACGCACCCAACTTGGATCGAGCTCTTGCAGGTCCACACCGTCCAAGCGAACCACGCCCGAATCAGGGTCGTAGAACCGAATGACCAACTGTACCAACGTGCTCTTCCCTGACCCCGATGGGCCAACGATGGCAATCTCCTCGCCTCTCTCTATGCGTAGGTTGATGGATTGCAGGCCGTGGGGGTGGTCCACACTTCCGTCATCTTCGCCGTAGTGAAAGCTCACATTCTCGAACTCAATCCGTCCCTCGACGCTCTCGGGTCTGAGCCCCCCGCGGAGAGGCATTTTCGTCTCACGATCGAGGTACGAAAAGATCATTTCGGTTGTGCCATGAATACGAAGTGCCTCGGCAGAAAACTCCGAGAGATTTCGCGTGGCACGCGCCACAAGTCCGGCGTAGAGAATAAAGGAGACCAAAGCACCTGCAGTCAAATAACCGGCAATGATCAACTGCCCCCCAGCCCAAATTCCAACCACTACGGCGGCTTCGCCAGAAAGCCTCGCGAAACCTTGAACCCGAGCGCTGGCCTTGATTCCTCGTTGCGCATTCTGAATAGAAGCGTCGATGAACCCCCCGAAGCGCTTCACCTCAAACCGTTCGCGCGCGTAGGCCCGTACGGTCCGTATGCTTGCCAACGTTTCCAGGGCCGCCTGGGCAACTAGAGACTCGGAATTTTGCAGATCATGAGCCGCCTTCCGACCCCTCTCTCCAAGCTTAGACGCCCCATAGCCGATCGGTGGCAAAAAGACGACGATCACCAACGCGAGCGGCGGCGAGGTATAGATAACCAGCCCGGTGCCCACCACGAAGAAGAAGAATTGCTGAATGGCAGAAGGAATAAGCCCTGCGAGCAACGAGTTAACTTGGCCCACATCTCCCATCAACCGAGCCATCAGCTTGCTCGAACTCTCCCGATCAAAGAAAGCGGTTTCCTGCTCGACAAGATGCTCGACAAGTTGCAACCGCAGGGCCTCGACGTTCCGCCGCGCGGCACGGCCAAAGAGCTGAAAAAATTTCGAGATCGAATACGATTCAATGATCAGGAGGCACGCCATCAGGAACGCAAGCGGCGTGATGATGCTCAGGCGATCTCCGAGAATCGCGTCATCGACGATGATCCGGATGACCTGCGGGAAGGCCAGCGTGGTGCCGATACTAAGGAAGGTGAAGAATATCCCCAGCAGGTAGAGTTTCCGCTCCGTGCGCATGACCGGGGCCAGTCGTCGATAGAGCGAGATGAGTCCCTCGCGGGTGCCGCTGATGGCCATTGATGCTGCCTCGCCGGTATGAGGGCAACAGGCCCTGCCCAGGATCTGGAATTTGAAATGCTCACGCGGGCTTTACCCGACCAGTTTTCACAACCGAGTCCCGGACTCGGAGTCGTGCCTGGGCCAGAGTGCCTAGGGTGCAATCACACGCACGCCATTTGAGGCTGCACTCAAATCATTCCAAGCAAGAGGAAACTTAGTCGCTGGCGCCGACGGAAACAAGCGATGCCAGCTCGGAAGAGCTCCTAATGCACGCGAAGCGCTCCCGCCACGATGGAAAGCTGTAGCGCGTGCCCTTCTCGGCAAGCCACAACGAGTAGACTGGCGTAGAATCGATTCTTCCAGGCCAATCAATTTTGGAGCCCTGCCCTATGAGCCGACCGACCCTACGCACAGAGTTCAGCGAGCGCGTTGGCATCGAATACCCCATCGTGCTGGCGGGTATGGGCCCAGTGGCTGGCACCGGGGCGCCCACCGCGTGCTCCGAGCTCGTGGCCGCGGTTTCCAATGCGGGTGGCCTCGGCGTCCTCGGAGGCGTGGGGTTCTCGCCCGCTGCCCTGTCCGAAGAAATTCGTAAGATCCGCTCGCTCACCGACAAGCCCTTCGGCGTCGACCTGCTCCTCGCGTCCAATTTCCTGATGCCCCGAGGCAAGGCAGTGGATTCAAGTATGAAGGGCATGTCTTTTAAAATCCCCAGTGAGCACCGCTCCGCCATCGAGCGAATCGCTGCTGAAGTGGGAATTGAGCTCAAGAAGGCCCCGCCCGAGGCCGGGGCCATGGGAAGCTGGCTTGAAGAGGGAAAGAGTTGGGCAGGATCACAGATCGAAGTCGTTCTGGACGAAGAAGTTCCCGTATTCGCCTCCGGCCTCGGCTCGCCCGCACCCTTCGCAGAGGCCCTGAAGGCCAACGGTACCACCATCCTCTCTCTGGTGGGCAATGTCCAAGGCGCACTCCACGTAGCCGCCGGCGGCGCCGATTACGTCGTAGCCCAGGGAACCGAGGCTGGCGGCCATACCGGCCGCATCGGCACCCTCGCCCTTCTCCCCCAAGTCATGGATGCCGTCGCCCCCACCCCGGTGATCGCTGCGGGTGGGATCGCGAGCGGCCGGGCACTCGCGGGAGTCCTGGCCACAGGGGCCGTGGCCGCATGGTGCGGAACGGCCTTCCTCGTCGCCGAAGAAGCCGACCAACCCGATCTCCAGAAGCAGCGTATCCTCGATGCCCGGGCCGAGGACACCGTAGTCACCCGCCTCTATAGCGGGAAGACCATGCGCAATATCACGAACCCCATGATCGAGGCCTGGGAGCGCGAAGGCCTGATGGCTCTCCCCATGGGTCTCCAAGCCGCACTGATCCGAGACCTCGAGCATTCCGCACGCGAAGCCGGGAGGAGCGATCTCTTGATGAACGCCGCCGGGCAAACCTCGGGGATGATTCAGAAGCGACGCCCCGCCGCAGAAATTGTCGAAGAAATTGTGAGCGAAGCCACCCAGATACTCGCCGAAGGGCTCGGCGCACGGATCACCGCAGCCATTTAAAATACGAACCCACTAAAAAAGGGACATCATGAACCAACGAGTCATTCCCGAATCTCACCGAGTGTTCTATGACACCTTTCATTTCGCGCCTGCCGTCATCGATGGACAGAACATCCGCTGCTCGGGCGTAATCGGATCAAACCCCGACGGCTCGGTTCCCGAAGATGCGGAAACCCAGTTCACTCTGGCTTTCGAATCCATTGGCGCCGTCCTCAAAGAAGCCGGTGCGGGCTTTGCGGATATCACCGAGATGACCACCTTCCATATTGGCCTCGCCCAGCACCTCGGCACCTTCAGCCAGGTCAAGGATCGATTCGTTCAAGAGCCCTACCCGGCCTGGACCGCCGTGGGGACCACCGAGCTCGCGCTTCCCGGCGGGCTCGTCGAAATTCGAGTCACAGCTCGACTTCCCGAATAATCGCCAGACGCCAGACGCCAATCGCCAGTCGCCAGTCGCCAGTCGCCAATCGCCAGACGCCAGTCGCCAGGGAGCGGCCCAGGCTGCCCGGAGGCTCCATGGATCTGTATTCGAGAGCCGTGCGCCGCCTCGTCGCCGACCCACGCGAAGGAGAGGCCTGCACCGTCTGCGATTGCACTCGGGCGACTCCCCAATTCGAGGTGGCTGGCTGCCACGCACCAATCGTGGTTTGCCAGAAATGCGGGGTGGCGCGCTTCGACCCCCTACCCAGTGAGAACGAGGTCGCCTCTTTCTATCCACCAGAATATTACGGAGCTCCGGGAGCGAAATTTCTCCCCCTCGTGGAGTGGTGGATTCGGGCCGTCGCAGCCCGGCATGTTCGCTTCCTCTCAGCCGGCTTACCCGACCGGGCACGAGTCCTCGACGTGGGGTGCGGCCGTGGAGTGGTGCTCGGCCCACTGGCCGACCGAGGTTTCGAGACCCACGGCGTGGAAGTCAGCGAAAGCGCAACCCGCGGCGCCGACCCGCGAGCGGAGATTCGAATCGCAGCTCGCCTCAGCGAGGCCGGGTACGAGTCCGGCTACTTCGACCAGATCGTCATCTGGCACGTTCTCGAGCACCTCCGCGATCCGCGTGAGACCCTGAAAGAGTGCCGACGTATTCTCAAACCGGGCGGGCGCATCGTGGTCGCCGTACCCAATTTTTCGAGTTGGCAGGCCCGACTCGCCGGACCCCACTGGTTCCACCTCGACGCCCCCCGCCACCTCTTCCAATTCCCACTGGCCGGCTTGCGCCAGCTCCTCGACCGTTGCGGCTTCGATTGCCTAGGCGATTATCATTTCTCGCTCCGGCAGAACCCCTTCGGATGGATCCAAAGCCTGCAGAATCGCTGGAGCCCCCAACTGCCAAATCGCCTCTACACGACCCTCCAGGGTGGACCTGGCGCCTCTTCCGAGGAATCGGGGCCCAGAACCACCCTCGGCCGGCGTCTGGTGGCCGCCCCCTGGCTTCTGCTCGGCACCCTTCCCGCCCTAGCGCTTTCGATCCTCGCCGCGGCCTTTCGCTCGGGGGCCACGATTCACGTCGTCGCCGAGGCCCGACCCGAAGAGGACTAATCCGCCCGAGTAGGCGACCCTGGCATCAAAGCCGGAATCCCAGTTGAAGCCTCAATCCTCGAGTTCGAAGCTCACCCCGGCCTGGGGCAAGCGCGCCAGAAGCGCCTCGCCAAGGGCGCTGGCGGGGGTCCAAAGACCGCCCTCTACGGCGAGGGGGTCCCGAGCGAGGCATAGAGCGCTCTCCCCCAGCATCTTGGAGGTCGCTCCATAGCCCGGATCCCGGTCGCCTCGAACCCGGCCGTGAAGAACCCGGCCGCTATCGCTGACGCCGCGCAGGGCCAGATCAAAATAGCCCGCCTCGCGTTTTTCCTTACTCGGTCCCTGCCCGGGTTGAGGGAGGCGCCCGGCTGCGACCCGGCGAAGCGGACCCAGCGCCATGGCGCCCAGGGTCGCCGCCGACCCGACGCTGGTCGCCGCCGCCTTGGCAAAGCCCCCCACCCCCGAGCCCATCAAAACAGCCTCGTCATAGCGAAAGGTTTTCCCGTAGGCGTACTCAAGGAGCGCGTTCGAGCGCCGCACGACCTTGGTATTGATCCCCGCCATGACGAAGGGCGCGGTCCACTCCCCAAAGTCGGCGTCGTAGCTCGGAGCCATGCCCTCCGCCGAATCCGGCCCCGTTTGCTGATCCTTTGGGTTCAGGGAATAGGGCTCGCTCATCGCCCTTCGCACCCCAGGGTCGACGGCGGCCTCGTCCATCATCGCCAACATGCTCGCGATGGTGCCTCCGCTGGCCCCTCCGCTAAAGCCCTTCACCCGGAGTTGGATCTGAGAACAGGCCTCTCCGTGCAATCTCTTCATCTCGCGCTGCATAAAATAAGCGCCGATATCCGAGGGGATGCAATCGAACCCACAATTGAAAACGATACGAGCGCCGCTGGCGACCGCCGCATCCTGGTGCGCCTCGATCATCCGCTGCATCCAATGCACCTCACCCGTTAGGTCGCAATACGCCGTTCCCGACTCGGCGCACGCTTTGATCAGCCCGGATCCGTATTTCGCATAGGGGCCCACCGTCGAGCAGATCACCCGACTGCGACCCGCCATGGCGACAAGAGAGGCCTCGTCATCGCTGTCTCCGATCAAGATGGGCAGGGCATCGGTCGAGGAGCCGGTCTCTTGGGCGAGTTCGTCCTTGAGCGCCTCCAATTTTTCCCGGTTTCGCCCGGCGATCGCCCAGCGCAGGCCACCGGAGGCCCCGTGCTCCGCGAGCAGGTACTCGGCGGTGAGCCTGCCCGTAAAACCACTGGCGCCCCAAACAACAATTTCGAACTCACGCTCCTGCTCAGGCATATCGCCCTCCTGGCTCTCAGGGTAGCCCTTCCTCAGCGCAGAACACGGGGGCCTCTCCCCCGCGCGGCCAGCGCGGGCAAGGTGACTACCGACGAGCTCCACAGCCTCAGGAAAGACGCGGCCTGAGGATCACTCGCAGGGCACGGAGTGCAATCTTGCCCTCGAGCTGGGGGCAGTGATCGCGGCAGATGGCCTGAATGGCGGACGGTTTCAGCGGAGCGGGGTCGAAGAGCTCCACCGGAAGCGGCACTCCGGCCAATTCGCCCAGAACATCGACCTCGCGCAAGCCCAGGGTATGCACCCGGACCTCCTCGAGATGCTCAGAGATCGGCCGAATCGACAGGACCCGGCTGATCGCGCCCACGCGCTCTCCGGGAGCCACGGGGTTCACGTGATGCGACCGCTCGAGGCGCTCGTCCAGCACCGGGCGAAGCTCGCGTTCCGAGCACGCATACGCGAGGGCCTGCACGAATCCTCCGCAAACGATCAGGCCATCCTCGCCGAAATGCTGCGTATCGAAATGAAGCGGGTGTGTATTCCTGAAGAGAGTCGTGAGAAGCAGGTTCTCGCTGATCCCGATCGGCCGAACCGGCGGATGCAGAATCACTTCGCCCGATTGGAGAGGTCCCTGGGGCCCCTCCGGCGGGGAACCGCAGGCGAGGAGTTGCTCCCGATGGCCCGACGCCCCGGACTCGGCAAAGAGAGCCACCTGGGCGGGATCCGGCTTCTCTTCCCGTCCGCATGCGACTCCAATCGCATCGTAATAGGAGTCCTTGGTCAGGCGAAAGACACGCTCCCCCCGCTGATTCACCAGGATATGCGTCGTTCGGATCACACTGGCATCCCCCCGCGAAGTATTCGAGAGGGAGTCAATGCGGACGTAGCCTCGCAGGGTATCCCCGATCGTCGCCGCCGCCTCCTGGCGCGCGTCTTCGAGGCCGAGATGAAGCCGGCAGGACTCACTGAACGGCTCCACCGCCAAGCAGAGCGTCAAGTTCAAGAGCAGTCCAAAAGGTAGAGCCGTATCCTCCAGCCCCCACCGCCGAGCGTACTCGGCACTCGAATGAATCCGGGACGACGAGGGAAACGACGCCTGCCAGAGGGTTCGCCAACCGGCATCGACGGTCACCTCCACCGGGCATTCCATAATCGCCCCAGGGCGCACGTTCTCGAGATCGAGCCCGTATCGGGGCACGCGCCCCTGCAGGACGGAAACCGGTGCGGACCGACCGGTGCGGGGTTCGCAGCGTCGCAGGGTTTCCTTGGCCTTGGCGAGCATGGGCGGCCCGACCATCTTGCCCTTATAAACCGCGATGCCACTGCTCTTCTCGAAACAATGGATCAGCTCTCGGGCTTCGTTCTCTTCCTGGGCGCTGGGCGAAAAAATCTTCCTGGCCGGCTCGTCCTGGCTCGGGTGAATGGCGAAGATTCCCTGGAAGCCCAATCTCTTCATTTTTTCGCATTCGCGACGGAAACCGCGATCATCATGAAAATCGAGGAAAGGCGAGGCGACCGCGGGCAAGCCATGCGCCCGAGCGGCCAGAACCACCGCAGAGTGCGCAGCCGACAAGCATTCATCGCTCGCCCTGCCCCCGAGTTCCGCGAGAAAATCAGCGTGACCAAAAGCCGCGGCCCTCACCCGAGGCGATGCGGACACGATGGCTTCGGCATTCAGGATCGCTGCCGGGCGCTCGAGCAAGCAGATAAACCCAATCTTTCCGGGCTCTATGCCAAGACGTTTTTCCTCGAGGGTCACGAAGCGGTCGAAACGAATCACATCCTCGGCCTGGGTCAGCATTGGCAAAATCAGGGCGTCGACGTCGGAGTGAAGGCAGTTCTGGAGATCTTTCGCCGCCTCCGCCGGATGGTCGAAGCCGTTGACTCGCACCGCCAGCCTCCGCTCGTGAAAGCAACCCGCCTCTAGCAGAGACACCAACCACCCGCGCATGGCGGGTTTTTGATCGAGGGGAACCGCATCCTCGAGATCTGCGATGCACCAGGACGCATCGAGGGCAGAAATATCGCTGGCCGGCAAGCCACTGCGCAGGAAGAGCAAGCTCTTGAGGGGCTCCGAGGGCGGCCGGTGTCGAGGTTTCGGAACCTTCGCATGCGAAGCGCTCCCAACCGAATGAGGGGCCCGCAGGCCCAAACTCCTCGAGCGGGTATTCCTGAATTCGACTTCCAAACCGACCCCATTCGCCATCTGCTCCCCTTCTCAGTCACGATTCAAAAGAAGAGTCGGAGAATGGACCCAAACCGGATCAGCTTTATTGGCCGCGTGTCGGCGCGCCCTCAGGGCTCGGGCCAGGGCGGCCTAGCAGTCCGGATCTTGTTGGAATTCCAAGGTATTTCCGGCGGGGTCGGCAATCCAGACGATCCGACCTCGGCCCTCGCCGATGGACAGCATCTCGAGCCCCCGGGCCTCGATGGCATCGACGGCTTCGCCAATATCCTCGACGTACCAGGAAACGTGCCCCCCAGCCGGGTCCAGTGCCGCCCCCTTCTGGGGCAGCGCGATGATGTGCATCTGGACAGCCTCCTTCTGGAGCCAGAAAAAGGGCAGATCCTTGGCTTCGGGGTCAAGCCCGGGCAGATCCACGGGCACCTCTGGCAGACCGAGAAAGCCCGTGTAGAACTCGCGGCTTTCCTCTCGCCGACCCTCGACGTTCACCGCGGTGTGGAACATCCGTGTCACCTGAATCGCCATGCCACTGCCTCCATGCCCAGAAAGTCTCGACTATACGAAAAGGATCGAAGCCGCAAAATGCCAGGACCAAATCAACCGTTGGCCAACCCGGGAAGAAGCCCCCACCCCCGCCGATGGCGAGCGGTCGGGTTATCCGGGCTTCTTCGATCTGACAGCATACCTGTCATACGTTTCCGATTCCTGTCAGGAATGGCCTTCGAGTAAGCCTCTCCCAGGCTTGGGTGTCTCTGCTCAGGGCCCTCAGCCCCATGGGTAAACCCGGATTGCTTCCCCCGGAGCCGGCGGGGCCACGCCCCCGATACCCACTCTCAAAAAAACGTTTGCATCAGGGCTGGGCTTCAGCGCTGGGATATACGGTCACGCCCCGGGCGATGGTTTCGACGATGCCCACCTCGCTGATCGCGTCTACCGGAACCGTGGCGGGGTCCCGCTCGAGCACGACAAAATCCGCGCGCTTTCCGACGCTAATCGAACCCTTTCGATCTTCCTCGAAATACTGATAGGCCGCGCCCTGGGTTATTGCGTGCAGAGCAGTGGCGAAATCGATGCGCTGATCCTCACCGAGAGTCACATCCGCACGGGTCTTGCGGCCGACTGCGATCTCCAGGAGGAGCATCATGTCCGGCGGCACAATGGGCGTATCGTTGTGAATCGTGAACGGAATCCCTCGATCCTGCGCTGATCGAAGCGGACTGATCCGCATGGCCCGTGCATCCCCAAAGCTCTTGCGGTGCCAATCGCCCCAGAAGAAGGGGTGCGCCGCAAAGAATGACGGGACTATTCCCAACCTCTTCATCTCATCGAGTTGATCTTCCCGGGCCAACTGGGCATGAATCGTCACCGAGCGGTGGTCCTTCGTCTCACCCCCCAGCGCCTCGTCGACTCCCTCGATCATAAGGTCGATGGCCGCGTCGCCGTTGGCATGCGCCAACACGGGAATTCCCGCGTCGATCAAATGATTGACGTGCTCCTTGTAGAAATCGGGCTCCACCATCGGGTAGGCGACGTAGTCCGCCGATGCTCCAGGCGGCCCCTCGTCATAGGGACGCGACAGCCATGCGGTGCGGCCCTGGGGAGACCCATCCAAAATAAATTTCACGCCCGCCACGCGAACACCATTAACGTAATCCCGCGAGAAGCCCATCTTCTCGATCAGGTCGCCATCCGCATCGCCTCGGAACGCAGAGAAAACCGCGACATCGATCGCCAGCGGGCGAGCCGCCGCCACGCCGCGCAGGGCGTTCGCGGTTTGCACGCTCGAAGCCCCGTCCTGAACCGTCGTCACCCCATAGCCGGCGAAATAATCCGCCGTCCGGCTCACACCCTCGGCGAAGGCCTCGGGGGAACTCTGGCTGGCTTGCTCGACCATGGGTCGGAGCCCCATGTGGGCCGCCACCTCCTCGAGAACACCATTAGGCTCGGTCGTGCCGGGCCGCCTCCGAATCACGCCACCGTAGGGGTCCTCGCTCGTTTCATCGAAACCGAGCATCTCGAGCGCTCTGGAATTCGCCGTCGCCAGATGCCCCGAAACGTGAAGCAAAACGATCGAATGTTCGGTCGACGCCCGGTCGAGATCATCGCGGTCCGGGTGCCGGTTTTCGGCGAGCAATGAATCGTCGTAGCCATAGCCCATCACAAATTCACCCGGCGCGATCTCGCGATCAGCGATTCGAGTTTGGATCGCCTCGACAATCTGGTCGATGGATTCCATGGGCCCCACGGGAGGCGAAGAAGCATTCAGAAGGTCGAGCAATTGCATGGTCATGCTGAAATGTCCGTGAGCATCGATAAAGCCCGGCACCAGCGCGCGATCTTCCAACTCAACGACCCGGGTCGACTCGCCCACGAAGGGCTGTATGTCCTCGGCCCGCCCCACGGCGACGATCTCCTCCCCGCGCACCGCCACGGCTGTCGCCCCCTCGGTGGCCGGGTCGACGGTATGGATGTTTTTACCCAGGAAAACCAAGCTTGCCGGCTCCGGCCGGGGCTCCGCAGAGCAGCCCAGAAGAACCCCAGCGACAGAGGCGAGACAAAGCATCACCACGGAAGAGAGCGGGAAAAACGAGAAAAACGCCCATCCACTCCCGGGGTTTTTCACTCGGGTTGATCGGGAATTCTCTTCCAAACAAAACATCGAATTTTTTCCTCCAAAGCACGCGGCCGACGCCAAACGAGCATCGGAGCATATCAAGAAGCCGGCCCGATAAATCGATTGATTTTCTTTCGGTGGACCGCGGCAATTAGTCGCTCCAAGATCGGAATCGCCCGGTGAACGACCTCCACCGCCTCGGCCCCGGAGAGATCCGAGAAGCCTGCGAGAAAAAGGTCGAACTCGGCCGCGACCAGTTCGCTCATCGCCCGGTCGACGTGGGCAATATCGGTCACC
Source organism: Myxococcota bacterium (assembly GCA_028823175.1). Taxonomy (GTDB): domain Bacteria; phylum Myxococcota_A; class UBA9160; order UBA9160; family UBA4427; genus JAZXM01. Next base: position 21,658 of record JAPKBZ010000027.1, on the reverse strand, counting down.
TCGATCCCGCGCTCGGGTCCAATCCCGACTCGCTTCAGTTCCGCCCAGGCGATAAGGATCTCTGCATCCTCTTCGGCCAGTTCGCCCTCCGGCCCAGGGGGCTCGATCAGACCTGCCTGGACCAGGGCATGCCTCTCGACCGGATCGACCGACTCGGACGGCCTCTCAGACGTGGGGAAATCGCCGGAGGGGTTTCTCCCGGTGGGCCGCGATGCCTCTCGCATGGCGCGGAGCAGCCGACTTTGGCTGGGCGTAAAATCCCGCTCGGAAATCCCGAGGAAGATCGCCTTGATCGCCCGGAGAGGCAGGAACTGCTCGTCCCGAAGCACCCGAATCCGCGCCAACCGCTCCAGGTGCTCGGGGCCATAAATCGCCGAATTTCTCACCTTGGCCAGGGGCTCGGGGAGCAAGCCCTCGCGTTGGTAGAAGTGGATCGTCTCCCGGCTGAGACCCGAACCCCGAACTAGGTCCCGCATGCGCAGGGGCGCTTCGGCTGGAGTGTCCGCTGGGGTGTCGGAGGACGACTTCAAGAAGTGCATAGTATCGATATATACTCTAGATTCTGAGCGCTTCAAACACCTCGCGCTCGCCCCGGGCCCGTCGGGCCCCGGAAAACAAGAGACGCGCAACCGCGTGCCGGTGCATCGGCCGCCGATTGGGAGAACCCGTGGCCTCGACCCTACCCCTCGCAGCCCACCTCCGCTGGAACCCGAAGACGCTTCTTCGACGCGGCCTGGCCGCCTGCACGACGGGGCTTATCGCCCTGGCCCTCCTCGCCTCCCCGGGCTGGGCCAATCCAAGCGATGAGAACCTCGAGAAGAGCTTGGCTCAATACCTGAGCCGCTACGCCGAGCCCAGGCTGATTCCCATCACCGATCGGGTCTCCCTCGCGTTCGCCTTCGACCTCGCCAACGTGGTGGTCATCGAAGGCGACGACGGGATCATCTTGATCGATACCGGCTGGAAGGTTGAACTCGCCGAGGAAATCCGTGCCGTCATCCGCGAGAAGACGCAAAAACCCATCGTGGCCATCATCTACTCCCACGGACATCTCGACCACACGGGAGGCGTTCGCGGCTTCGTTCCCCCCGAGCGCGAGGGGGAAGTTGAGATCTATGCCAACGAAAACTGGCGGCGCTATCAAGTCGAGCGCGTCTCTTCCCGTCTCCCCCATATCGCCCACCGCCTGGCAGCCCAGGCCGGCCTACTGCTTTCGGGATCCGAAGCGATCGGGATGGCCGCCGGACCCGTTCGGCGCCAAGGGAAAACTGTTTCCTATCTCCCACCGACTCAGACGGTCGGGGACTACGCCCAACTCGAAATCGCCGGCGTAAAGATCGAGCTCTTCTACGCTCCGTCTGAACTGGATGATGAGATGATCGTCTGGCTGCCCGAGGAGAAGGTCCTCTACGGAGCCGACGTTCTCGCCGATCTCTCCCCCTTCGCCGCAACCCCACGTTTCGAGGAGGGACGCTCGGTCGATGGACTGATCGCCGCCATCGAAACAATGATGACCCTGCCCGCCGAACACTTCCTTCCCGGTCACAGCCTGCCGATCTCGGGTGCAGAAGAAATTCAGGCTTTCCTCGTAGCCAACCGCGATGCCAATCAATTCCTCCGAGATCAGACCCTCCGCCAACTTGCCCAGAACCGGACTCGTGAAGAAGCCGCTGAAGCGGTTCGATTGCCGCCGCATATGGCCAACGACCCCAACCTCCAAGAGCATTACCATCGGGTCTCCTGGGTGGTTCGCGGGCTCTACACCAAACTGGGCGGGGGCTGGTACGGAGGAGACCCGGTTGAAATGGTGCGCCTCTCGCCCATGGCCGAAGCGAGCCGCATGATCGCCATGGCGGGCGGAATCAAGCCGATTCTCGACCGCTCGTCCCGGGCTCTTGCCGAAGGTGATCCGGTTTGGGCCGCGCAATTGGCGGGCTACGTCCTCGCCGCGGGATCGTTGGAAGGGCTCGATACGGAAAAAGCCGCCGCCCTTCGCTCGCGCGCTTTTCGTGCACTCGCCCAGGACACTCCGAGCGCGAACGAACACAACTACCTCCTGACCGACGTGCTGAGCCTCGAGGGCATTATGGACGTGGACGCCACCGTCCCCCGACTGCTCGAAGGCCTCGTTACGCCCGGCATGTACCAACTCGTCCCCACCGAGGGGCTTCTGCGCGATCTCGGACCCAGGCTAGATGCCGCGCGAAGCAGTGACACCCTCATGACCCTCGGCCTCAGCTTTCCCGATCGCGAAGAAGAACACGGGCTCATCGTCCGGAGGGGCGTCATCCAGTACCTGCCCGACCGCCCGGGGGAAGCCGACGTTCGGGTCCAGCTCAACCGAACAGTCCTCGACGATGTGATGAGCGGCCGGGCCAGCTGGGACGACGCTGTGGCGTCAGGCCGGGTAAAGATCGAGGGCGACCCCGCCCAGTTCAAGCGCTTCGTGGGTCTCTTCGACTTCTAGCTCGCGGGCTGAAAGCTATCGCCCCCGGGCAGCAGGCCGACGTCGGGCCGAAGGCCAGGGGGCCCAGTCGACGCCCGCTCTAGGGTGCCCGCCCTCGATTTATGGCATTACCTATGCCACCATTTAATTCACGCCTTCGGTCCCCAGGAGGCCCCCTGCCCCGTCCGGAAGAGACCCCGGCCCGGGACACGCCCGTCCTGGCCCCGAGGCTACATTGCACACCCCCGACTCGGCCTGATCACAGGGAGCTCAGCAACATGTCGCGGCTCGAAAATCTCAAGACCTCCTGGGTTCAATTTCGCTTCTTCGCGCGAATCGCGCCCAACGCCCCGGGTTTCCTCCCCAGCGGAAGTTGGAGCGCAGCCCGCCTGCTCGAGGACCGAGCTGCCAAAAACGGCCAGAGCCCCGCGATCATCTTCGAGGACCGCCTCTACAGTTGGAGCGAAGCCAATGCCGAAGCCAATCGCTGGGCCAACTTCTTCGTCTCCCTTGGGATCGGCAAGGGGGATAGCGTTGCGCTTCTCCTCGACAATCGCCCGGAGTTCCTCTTCGCCCTCTCTGGGCTCAATCGACTCAAGGCGGTCGCCGCCCTCATCAACACCAATATCAGTGGCAAGGGCCTGGTCCATGCGATGGAAATCTCGAACTCTGTGGCCTGCATCGTGGGGTCAGAGCATGCGAAAAAGCTTGACGAGGTTGCCGACGACCTGGGGACCCTGCCCCGAGAAATGATCTTCGAACAGGCGGATGGGCATAGGGCACCCAGCGTCTTTTCGGCCGCGGACGATGCCATCCAGGATTTCCCAGAAAGCCCGCCAGAGGGAGTCGAGAAGCCCAAGGGCAGCGACCCCATGTGTTATATCTACACCTCGGGAACCACAGGCCTTCCAAAAGCCGCCATCATCAAAAATTCGCGCTGGTTTGCGGCTTCCAGCATGTTCGGCCGCGGCTTGCTGGAACTCTCGCCCGGCGACATCAACTACGTCGCCCTCCCGCTCTATCACTCCAATGCGATCTTCGCAGGCTGGGGCGCGGTTCTCACCACCGGTGCCGGGATCGCCCTGCGGCGCAAGTTCTCGGCCAGCCAGTTCTGGTCCGATGTGCGACGTCACCAGGCGACTTCCTTCATTTATATCGGTGAATTGCTCCGCTACCTCATGAATCAACCTGCGCAAGCGAGCGATCGGGACCATGCCGTCCGGGTCATCACGGGCAACGGGCTTCGACCCGATATCTGGGAAAAATTTGGCGACCGCTTTGGCATCCGCGAAATCCGAGAGTTCTACGGCGCCACCGAAGGCAACGCAGCCAATGTGAATCTGGAGAGCCGGGTGGGCATGGTCGGCCGACTGCAGCCCGGGCAGAAGATCGTCAAATGTGACCTGTCGACCGGCGAGGTGCAACGCAACGAATCGGGCTTCTGTGAAGAGGTCAGCCCGGGCGGAACCGGCTTATTGGTCACCGTCATCTCCGTGGCCACCCCCTTTGACGGATACGCCGACAAGAAAGCAACCGAGAAGAAAATCCTCCTCGACGTCTTCAAGCAGGGAGATCGCTGCTTCAACTCGGGCGATCTCTTGAGCGTCCACGACCACGGTTGGCTTGCCTTCGTCGACCGAGTCGGTGACACCTTCCGGTGGAAGGGTGAAAACGTTTCGACCAACGAGGTCGCCGAGACCCTGAACGATGCCCCGGGCGTACTCGAATCGAATGTCTACGGTGTCTCGGTCCCTGGCGCGGATGGGCGGGCCGGCATGGCCAGCCTCAACTGCAACAGCGCTTTTGCCCTCTCGGAGTTCGCTGATTTCGTCCAGGAAAACCTACCAATCTTCCAGCGCCCCTATTTCCTGCGTATCCAGCAGGACATGCGAATTACCGGAACCTTCAAACATCAAAAAGTCGACTACCAGAAGGAGGGCTACGACCCCGCGCTGGTCAGCGACCCGCTTTATTTCCTCTCCGACGACGCCTACCATCCCATCGATCAGGCCACCTATTCAGCGATTGAGAAAGGCGACTTGAAGCTTCGCTGAGGAGCCCGAAGCGACGCAGACACGAGCCGGCCGCCGAAATCGGCGGGGCCCGCAAGGAGAACGAGCGATGTCGAAGATGGTCGTCGAGAAGGGTTATTTCACGAGCCATTCTGAAGTCATGGAAGATCTTCGGCACTCGGGGTACTGGCCCACGACCTACATCTCGAACAAATCGCCCGAGTTACCCATTCACTACCACGATCACGACATCATTGGGTATGTGATGGAGGGCGAAACCTATCTCCTCAACGAAGACGGCCAGCGGATCGCCGTCCAAGCCGGAGATCGACTCGTCATTCCGAAGGGTGCCTGGCACGCCGAGGGCGAAGTCGAGGACCGGGTCGTCTATATCGTCTCGCTCCGCGAACCGATCCCCCTGATGGAGGGAATTATGCCCCGCGAACCTCGGGGGCCCTTCCCTTCCTTCGAGTAGATCTCAGGCACTTCGCCAAAGCGGTCCCAAACCCTCGAGCCTTCGTGTTAGCCGAAAGCCACTCGCCCATTGGCCGCATCCTGCTGTCGACGCCGATCAACTTCGACCCGGAGACTTTCTCGCTTGTCTGCGAGGCGCTTCGGCAGGCGTTCCCTGGCAATCCCCGTCCATGGCCTTTGCTCAGCGCCGGCCCGAAAACGCTTGAACTTGCGAAACGCCGACAACTCGTGCTTGAACTCCGCTTCGACAATCTTAATCATGATCGCGTCATCCAGGAAGCCGAGCACAGGAATGCGGTCGGGAATCAGGTCATCGGGATCGGAAAAATAGGCCAGGGCTCCCAGTACCTGGTGGGTCACCGCATCGGGCGCACCGTAATCCTCGTCTTCAATAATCGCGATGAGGTCATCGAGTGAGCCGATTGCTTTCGCCACAAAACGCGGCGTCTTTTTCGCTTTTTGGACCTCACTCACGAGACGGCGAGCGCCTTGGATAATTTCGCTTGGATCGGTGTTTTTCGCCGTCTTGCTGGCTGTTTCGAAGAGCCCCTTAAAATGCGCCACATCTTCTTGATCGAGGGTAAAACTAACTCTCAACGACGTTGCTGCCATGAGCATCCTCCTCCCAAACCAAGGAACTTAAAGGTCGATCTTCCGAGAAAAGTATACACAGGTCAATTCGGTTCGGGAGCCAGCGGCGCCAGAAGCCTGACTCTTCCGCTCAGTGAACGGCGATCTCCAGAGTGCCCTCCGGGCCGCTCGCAAACAGCGCCACCACATGCTCCAACTCGACTTTTCCGGCGGCCCCGAGCTGCTCGGGCAGGTCGACAACGAAGTCTCGGCGGACTTCGGCCGCCCACTCTTCCGGACTCGACGAGAACACAGCGTCACCCGAGTCGACCTCGGAATTTCCGGCGTGTGCCGACCCCCACAGAAAAGGCAGAAGAGCTAGGCTCAGGCTCGCGGCCCTCCGCAAACGTGATCCAAAAAACTCGGTCTTCATCGTGCCTCCTCCATTCTCCGGATTCTCCGGGATATTTTAAGTTCATCCTTTAGCGGCATCCGGGCGCAGTGGTTAAGGCAATAGGGCCGGAATAGTGAGATCGAACCGCAGAAATCGGACCGCTCGGAACCGAGCCCGGCGCGAGGAACGCGAGTTGTCCGCAGAGCTGCGGCAACCCGTCACTCCGACTCAAGGCAATTCGTGCGCCCCCCGGCTTTGCCGGTCGTAGCCCCACCCTGAAGATCCGTTGGAGTTCGTCGAATCTGGAGGTCGCCGGGGGCGATAAAGAGCTCCTCGCCGACGAGTGCGACCTGCGCCTTGGCCTCTGCGACCCCGTCTTCACGAATATCGGCGCCCCCGACGCCGAGGGACTGCCCGTAGGCATGGTCTACGCCAACTCCTACGAGGATGTCCGCACCTGCTTCGAACAATGCGAGCGCCGCGGCCTGGGCCCTTCGCTCGCAATCTACGAGCCGGGTTGGCTGCGCACGGTCCTCGCTTTCCGCCGCGCCGGGCGTCGGACTCGAGGAGCATTTCCACTCCGAAGACAAACCTTCGCACCCTGAACTGGTCAAGCGTGCAGCCGAGCTCGTGCAAGCGGTTGGAAGGCCCCTCGCCAGTCGCAAGGACGCGGAAAATCTGCTGAACCTGCCGCACACACAGGCCGACCCTTCCCAGGGCTAGGGGACCGGGACCGGTACGTCACCGCGCCCCTAAATCTTTTCCTAGGCGCCCTGGATCTGCTCGTTTTCGAAGGTCGTGTAGACCTCGCGAAGGCCGCGGATCGCGACCGGCAGATAGAGCGCATGAGCCACCCTGGCGCGGTAGAAAAGAAAAACAGTAAAGCTATGTCGGCTCGAGACCTCGTCGATCCAATTCCGCAGAGCCCCCGGCGGCGGATCGAGTTCGGCCACGCTTTCTCCCCCGGCGGATCGTTCGCCAGAAATCCAGTCGACCCGTGGCCCCTCGGGCAAGGAGACCACCCGAAAGGTCTCCTGACGACAGAGACCTGCGCCGCAAAGAATGAGCTGAAGATCTCCGCCCTCGTCAGCGCTTTCAGGAGGACCCACAATGCCGGTGACCTCAAACTCTGCGCTCTCGTGCGAGTTGAACCAGAGCAGAGCAATCTCCACCCCGGGCTCAAGCGCGGCGGGGATCGTATTGGAGACCATCGTCAGACTGGGGGCAAGAATGGTTTTTGCCCAAGGAAATTCAGAAGAATCAGCGCCGACTGGCATGCCCTTTAATCAGCTGCTGAACCCTGCGGGCGGTCTTCACCGGAGCCTCGACCCAAAACGCCCGGGCATCGAGCGCCATAAAATCCACCGGGGCCAACCCGCCGAGGGTGGCTGACACCCTCGCCCTCTCGGCCGGCGGCAGCGGCAGGCGCGTCATGACTAGGATCAACTCCGGCGCGTAGGCCCGAATTCGACTTGAGCTCACGGACACCCGCTCGTCGTCGCCGCCGTGGGTATGAGTCAGGCTCTCCGCCCCCGCGATCTCGAGGAGGTCGGTCTCAAAACTGTGCGCGCCGGCAAATTCCAGAGGAGAGAGGCCAGTAACCGCAAGGGTACGCAGCCGCCCGGCCCCGGATGACTCGCCACCGACCCGAGCGAGCGCGCGGCTGAGCCTGACCTCGTGGCCTCGCGCTGCTTCGACTCCGACGAGCCGAGCTCCGAGGTTCCGGAAGATCTGATTGACGTCTTCGAGGTTCCTGGGGGCAAACTCGAATATCTCTGCGCCCCCTCTACCGATCCGTGCCAGCGCCTGAGTAGACAGGCCCGCTGGAACCAGGACGAGGTCGGGCTGAAAAGACGCCACGCCTTTCTCATCGGTCACCGGAAGACCTGCGAAAGCGGGAAGGCGGGCCGATTCCGTATCGACTGCCACGACGCGATCGCCTGCCTCCACCAGCAAGAGAAATTCGCTCGCGGCAGGAGAGAGCGAAGCGACCCGCATGCTGGGGGTCGGGCCTCGCGGAGTCACCGGACCTTCCTCCTCGCTTCGGCACCCCGCTCCCACGACTACCGCCACTAAAACAAGGAGGCACAGTGAGGAGGGTCCCGACGCCTTCCCATTCCAGACCAGCGCGCTGAAGTTCTTCATAAGACTGAAAGATAGCGGCGGCGACCTCTATCGCATCTAGACCGCAGAATTGCCGCAATCATTAAGGCAACATGAACACCGAGAATCGGAAAGCAATGAGCGCGTAGTAGTATGGAATTGGTCACGAAAATGTGACCCGAGAGAGCAGCACCGCTCTCTCCACCCCCGAAAATTCGGCATACCTACGGAGTGAGCCTACATGCGTAAAATACGATCCATCTCCCCGTCACGAGGGTTCTCCCTAGGGCTCACCCTGCTCGCGATATTCTGGAGCGGAAGTGCCAGCGGCGGCATCCACACTTGGGATATCGTCGAAGTCTTCAGCAACGCCGACGGCACGATCCAGTACATCGAACTGTTGGATCTAGGCACAGGTGGAGGCGAGATCAACATCGGCAACGCGACAATCTCGAGTAGCGCTCAATCCCACGCCATCGGCAACGGAACTGTCGCAGCGCCCACCAACGGTAAATTTTACCTCATCGCGACACCCGATTTTGCGGCTCTGCCCGGAGCACCAATCCCCGACGAGATACTTCCGCCAACAGCTATTCCATTCTTTGATATCTCGGGGGACACGCTGAGCGTCGGCCTCGACAGCCACACTTTCGGCAGCGTTCCCACCAACGGTACCGATGCACTCACTCGGGCCGGCACGGTCGTTGCCAACTCGCCGACCAACTACGCCGGGGTGACAGGTTCTGTAACGGCACCCGGACCGCCCAGCGTTCCGCTCTCCTCTGGGCCGGCGTTGATCCTGATGCTGCTGGCCATCTCCTCGACCGCCTGGATGGCAGTTGGGCGCAAACTCCCGGTATCAATCGACTAGAACGCGCCGCGTAAGCCCGACTGCCCTTCCGGGCAAGGCTTCGTCGTGCCATACGCGCCCCGGGTGTAGCCCCTGGCGGCGTCGGCGACCCAACGCATCGCCGGACTCCTCCTGCCCTTAATGCAGGAGAGACTCCCACACTCGCCTGTCACCTCAACGAACAGCGCGCATAAAGCGAGCGTTCATATGGAGATAGCCATCCGGGCACGGGTGCTCAGCCCAGATCGCTTGCCATTCAGGGTGGTTGGAGAAGGCCTCAAAGCCTGAATCACGTTCCGCCTTGCTCGGCCACCGAATCACCCAGCAGACATTGGGTTGACCGTGGACAGAAACCAGAGGGTCGCTCCCCGAGACTTCAGCCTTAAACCCGTCATCCAGCCAGAAGTCGACAACATCCAAGTGAGCCCTGAGCCAGGGCACCGCCTTATCGAGCGCCCATGCCTTGTAGGCCCCAAAGTGGCCCGGCTCAATGGTGTAATCTCGAATTTCAAAGATCGTATCCGCACCGCTCAAGGCTACTCTCCAGCTGAGTCTGCCGTTTTCGGGATCGGGCGCCCGTACATAGGCCCAAAGGCTCACACTACCACCCTCGATCCGGGCCTGCTGGCCATCTGGAGCCACAAGCTACCGCCATCCCAGACGGTTTTGAAGCGCTTCGCCCAGAACCGATGATGCCCCACTCAAGCAAAGGACATCCCAATGAAGAACCCGCTTTTTCTTCTCGCACTCTGCTGGGTTGCTTTGCAGGCGCCCCGTGCCGCCATGGGTGAAGCGGAAGCCGAGAATGCGTTCGCGGTGGCGGTTCCGGGCAGCGGTTCCTACTCGCGACCCATATCCACGGCTTCGCCCGATGCTCAGCTCTTTTTCGATCAGGGGCTGCGTTTTGCCTGGGGGTTCTACTTCCCGGAATCGATTGCGTCCTATCAACAGGCGAGCGCTTATGATCCCAACCACCCCATGCCCTATTGGGGGATGGCTCACGCCATGGGGCCCAACCCGAACAGCCGCTACGCGCAGATGCCAGACGACCCGAAAGGCGAAGGTTTGAAGGCGATCAACAAGGCACGCGCACGAATCGGAAACGCCTCAGCCGTGGAGGCCGAGCTCATCAACGCCCTTTGGATCTTTTACGACAAAGAAGCCATCCCCAAAGACGCCGATCGCGACCGTGCCTACCTGGCCGCTATGCGCGCCCTGAACGCAAAATATCCCCAAGACCCGGATATCGCAGCCCTATACGCAGCTTCCTATATGAACATGGCCCGCTGGAATTATTGGGATGCCGAAGGCAATCCCAAGGGCGAAACCATCCCGGTGGCCGAGGCCCTCGAGAAGATCCTCGCTCATCGCCTGACGCATCCGGGCGTCATGCATCTGCATATCCATTTACTGGAAGCATCGATGGAGCCCAATCGGGCGCTGATTTCGGCAGATAACCTCGAAAGCTCAGTGCCGATTGCGGGGCACGTCGTTCACATGCCGGCCCACATCTATGTTCGCATCGGCCAATTTCAACGCGCGATCGACCAGAACGTCCGTTCACAAGCCGTCGACCAGCAACTTGCGGCGATCTGGGGAGACCATCCCCTGCCCGACCTTGGCACCTATCCGTTATCCCACCGGATGCATGCAGGACACGCCCTCGATTTCATCCGATATGCCGCAACGGTTCAGGGGAACTATGCGGCTGCCAGAGAGGCCGCCGCGAAGGCAAAGGACATCGCACTCGAGGCTGGTGACATCAACCGCGCCCAGAAACGCATCGTTGCGCCGTGGCTCGTTCACAAGATTTTCGGCCAATGGAATGAACTGATCGAAAATGAACCTTCCCATTCAGGCATGCCCTACCTCGACGGCATCTGGGCCTACGCACTGGGCAGCGCGCTTTTGAATACTGGCGACATGGAGGGCGCAGAGAACCAGTTGGCACGACTCCGTGAGATCATCGAGGCACCGAACGCAGATCAAGTTCGCGCGGGTCCGACCCCGGTGTCTTCCATCCTGCGACTGGCCGCATTCAACCTCACTGGCGAAATCAAGCAGGCCAAGGGCGACTTCGACGGCGCAATCGCTGCGTTTCAAAGCGCGGTCGCACTCGAAGACCTGAACAACTACACCGAACCACCGGATTGGGCACAGCCGGCCCGTCATTACCTCGGCGCTGCACTCATCGGCGCGGGCCGCTACGAAGAAGCAGAAGCGGTCTATCGACGCGACCTGAAGTGGAATGACAACAACGGCTGGTCTCTATTTGGCTTACAGCAGGCTCTCCAGGCTCAGAATAAGTTGATCGAATCTCAGCAGGTAATGAACGAATATCGAAAAGCCTGGGGCTACTCCGATGTAGAACTCTCTCGTTCGCATTTCTGACCTGCTCCACCCACCCGCCTATTGCCGGAGGCCCTGTGATTGCCGAAGCCCCTGTGATTGCCGAAGCCCCTGTCGTTCCCTCTGGCGAGACACCAGCCATCTTCGTTGGGTTTTGCCCTTCTCGGCCGCTGTTCTCTTGCTCTAGGCCGTCCCCGGACGTTGTGTCAAGTTCCTAGGGGAGGCCCGTGGCGGCACCATGGGATAACGAGACCGTTTGGGTTCAAGGACCTCAGTCGGGAGATCCCCTCAGACGATCTTCGAGCCCGTCCGGCCCCAGTAGGCGTCCTTGATAAAGCGCTTGTAGAGCTTGCCCGTCGGGAGCCGCGGAAGCTCATCCATGAAATCCAGGCTCCGCGGACACTTGTAGTGGGCGATGTGCTCGCGCGCATAGGCGAGCAGTACCTCGGCGATGGCCTCGCTCGCTTCGACTCCCTGGACCAATTGGACAACCGCCTTGACCTCTTCGCCCATTTCCTCGTTGGGCACACCCACCACCGCGACATCGGCCACGTCGGGATGCATGATCATGGCGTCCTCGATCTCCTGGGGATAGATATTGACCCCACCGCTGATGATCATAAAGGTCGCCCGATCCGTCAGAAAAAGAAAACCCTCTTCGTCGAGATAGCCGACATCGCCCAGGGCCGTCCAATTTGGGTGCTGGGGATGCTGGGCATCCTTCGTTTTTTCTGCGTCGTTGTGATAGGTGAAATTCATTTTTGACAATTCGAAATAGACCAGGCCCGGCTCACCCGCGGGCATTTCTTCGCCCTCTTCACCGCAGATATGAAGAGTACCCAGAATCGGGCGCCCCACGGTGCCCGGATGAGCGAGCCACTCGTCGGGGCCCACATGGGTGAGCCCGTTGAGCTCGGTGCCTCCATAATATTCGTAGAGGATCGGCCCCCACCATTCGAACATCAGCTGCTTTACCCCCGCCGGACAGGGCGCGGCCGCATGGATGGCCACTCGATGGGAGGAGAGGTCAAAGCCAACTCGCTCGACCTCGGGCAACTTGAGCATCCGGCTGAACATGGTGGGAACCCATTGGCTGTGGGTCACGCGAAAATCCTGGATCGCCTGAAGAGCCTGGATCTCGTCGAAGCGCGGCATCAGAACCACCGTTCCGCCGAGGGCCTGGGTCCCCGTACAAAATCCGACGGGCGCTGAGTGGTAGAGAGGCGCGGGTGAGAGATAAATGGAATCTTCATTGAAACCCCAGAGCGCCGCCTGGAGCCCGGCGATAGCTCCCGAATCTTGGTCGATGGATTTGCCCGAAAGCGGCCGGTTGATGCCCTTGGGTCTCCCGGTGGTCCCGGAGCTGTAGAGCATGAAAGTGCCCGCCGGTTGCTGAGCCAGGGGCTCGGCGGGGTATTCGGCAATGGCCTCTTCGTAGGCATCAAAGCCTTCCTCGACGCCATCGGTCATCAGCCAGCGCTCGCAATTGGGCGCGAGGCCCAGTAACTCCTTGGCCACGGCGCCCAGGTACTTCGAAGTCACCACGGCGCGGGACTCGCTGTTGTCGACGATATAGCCCGCTTCCTCCCCTGTCAGGTATCGGTTGACGGTGGTGAGGTAGAGACCCGAACGAAACGCGGCCCAGACCACCTCGAAATAGCGGAGATTATTCTCCATGAAGATCGAGACGTGATCGCCCGAGCGGAGACCCTGAGCCCAGAAGAGCTGGGCTAGGCGGTTGGAGCGCGCATCGAGTTCGCCGTAGGTCACCTCTTCGCGGCTGAAAGCGTGAATGACCGCAGGCTTATCGGGGAACTCGCGCGCCCATTTTCCGGGATACATGCTCGACCTCTCAGTTTCGATCTCTTCTACTACCCGCTGAGCCTGAGCCTCACCAAAGCACGGAATGATGCTCTTGTAGCTGGGGCGCTTCTAGAAGTTGCGGAAGGTTTCTCCTCGGATTAAAAACCGCGATCCGAGCCCTTTTCTCACGGGGGCGTCACTCTGTTTCGAGCCCCCTCAAGACGCTTCTCTAAATACCTTCGGGGTCTGGCCGGTCCACTTCTTGAATGAACGGCTGAAGTTCGCGGGCTCAGTATAGCCCAAAAGCCAGCTTATCTCGCCGATCGACTTGTCCCCCTCCCGCAGGTAGCTCACCGCCAGATCTCTCCGCACTTCCTCGGTCAGTTGCCTAAACGAAGTGCCCTGGCTATCCAGTTCCCGCTGTAGTTGGCGGAGGCTCAAATTTAGCGCCCGAGCGATATTTGCCTGATTGGGCCGGCCGTCGACCAGGGCGTCAATCAACTGCTGGCGGACCCGAGTCGTCGTGTCCTCGTGATCGAAGCTTGCGAGATAATCCGCAACCGCCCGATCGTTAATTCGGGTCAGCAGGGGGTTTGCGCCGGGTAGTACCTGGGCCAGGAGTGCCTTGTCGAACTCAAGAGTGTAATCGGGCGCGCTGAACGTCACTTCACAGCCGTAGAAATCTCTGTAGTGCGCGTGACAGGCCCGCCGGTCATGCTGGACGCAGACCTTCACCGGGTTGACAGATTCGCTCAGGGTGATCCGGCACAGCCGCACCACCACGGCCAGAGTTGCATCAGCCGCTGCACTCTCGAAATTCAGACCCGCGGTCTTGGGTCGGCCAATAAAACGATACGTGTCCCCCAGCTCTTCCCATTCGAGCTCAGCATTGGTGGAAAGCAGCCGCTGGTAGCGAATCAGGCGATCGAAGGCAGTCTTCAATGTGGTGCTGGCCATCCAGCCAAGCCCCAGGCCATGAAGAGCGGCCGGCGGGAAAGTCTCTCCCACGATCAGGCCAATGCACGGGTCGCCCGTCCGCTCGACTGCCAGATGCCAGAGAGCCTGGTGCTGTTTTAGGGTGATTCGGGTATCCGGGTTGGCTGCATCGGCGTAGTCAATACCCGCCTCACTCAGGACAGCACGGCCGTTGACGCCACGGTCTTCCAGCGCCTGGCACAGCACCACTGCGACGTTTGAAAGCACGGTGTGTCGTTCAGCGGCTCTGACCATTCAGGATCTCCCAGCTGAACGATAACTCTTTGGCGGCAAATGATTGACGAAAAACTCCAATTCGATCGATGATAGAGCCCAATTAGACGGGTAAAACCCGGCCAATGTCCTCGAACGAAGAAAGGGTGCCAGCGGCCATGAAAAGACCCCGGAAAGCCTCGCGAATTCTCTATCGGATTGAGGATGACAGTCGGTATGAATGGCAAGTCACCGCGGAGTTGCTGGCGTTGCCGGCCGCTCAGGAAACCGCCTTGCAGATAAGAAAGAATGGCCTCGAGATCCTCGTTTGCACGGCAGAGGAATTCAACGAGAAGGGTCTGCCTGAGACCTACGAGGCGGAGGAGTACTTCACCGACGGGCTGCAATTTTCTGCCCAGGAACAGGCGCTCGAAGAGACCAATACTTCGACAAAGCCGTACGACGAGGGGTAGATGCCCAGGAGCAGACCTCCATCGAGACTGCGAAGCCCCGCCCTGGCAAGCCTCGCCAGACGATTTACACGGAGAACCAGCAAGCCCGCATGAATGGAGAAAGCGAATGCGTGAGTTTCTTATCTGCCTGATATTGATTGTCTCTTTCGGTCTAAGTGCCTCGGGCGATCACATCAACAGCGAACCGGTCGTGGACCAGTTTATCGTCAACAACATCGACAAGATTCGACAGGCCGCTGATCGCGAATTGTGCGGTTACCAGAATCTTCCGGGCTTCGTAGGGGCCGCAAAGGCCATCATGCGGATGGACCGAAGCTCTCCGAGTTTTCCGGAGTTGTCCACCCGTGCGCAGTCCTACTTTACTCACGAGTTCTATGCCGTTGGGCGGGCGTTGTTGGAGGAGTGCTGAGCGAGGAGTCTCGACGCATTTTTCATCGCGAGAGGGGCGCAACAAAAAGGGAACCGAGAAGCAAGAAACATTGCCGACGGGCCGGACCCATTCGAACCTCAGGACGTAGCCATGAATGTTTACCGGCAGATCATCGGGCAGATCAACGAAGTCGAGTCGTCCCGGGGAGTGTTTCTCAGGCTACTGAGTGAGTCGTTGGATGCCCTCGCGCAACGGCCGTTATGTCGATGTTTTATCGGGCTGCCCCTAACGGGTCGGTTTCGCGCCAATCATCTCGTAGGGGGCGAGAGTGCCCGCTTTAACCGCCGCCGCCATGTGGCCGAGTTTGACCGGTGCGTCCGGGCCCATGATCACATGAAGACCGAGAGGAGGCGGGCCCTCGGCGGCAGCAGACCTTGCCTGGAGAGCGGCGAAGAACTCGGACGCAAATTGGCTGCGGTCACGCTCGCCGGTGACCGAAAAGCCGGCAGCTTCCATGGCCATGCGATAGACCGATGGCGCAGCGACGAAACTGGTCGCGGGGTCGGACGCCCAAGGGACGGGGAACTCGTGCGTGTCATCTCTTTTTTGCATGATGTCGTAGATCGCGACTCGACCCCCCGGCTGGAGCACCCTATAGATCTCCGCCAAGAGCGATGATTTGTCCTCGATATTCATGCCGACATGGAGCTGGATTGCCCGATCAAAAGTGTCGTCGTCGTAGGGAAGCTTCAGCGCGCTGCCTACGTCAAAACTGCATCGTTTGCCGAGCCCAGTCCACTCGCTGAGGGTTCGGGCGACCTCGATATAACTCGGGGTGAGGTCGATTCCGACCGTCCGACACCCGTAGGCAGAAGCGACGAATCGCGATGAACCCCCAATCCCGCAGCCCACGTCGAGGACGAGACTCGAGTCGTCGATCCCGAGGCCATCGCAGAGTTCGGTCGTTGCCAGCCGGCCGCCTATGTGAAACTCGTCGACGGGGGAGAGGTCGTCGACGGTTACGGTGGCCGTGTTTTTCCCGAGTGCCGCGACGCCCACTAGGATCGCCTCAAGCAATTCGTCGCCCTCGTAGTGTTTCGACACACGCTCTTCAATTTTCATCGACTGAGTACCTCCTCGAGTGGATCGTCTCGAAAACTAGCCTCTCAGGACGTCAACCCACCCATGTGCAGCCGCGTGGGGAGTCCGCAATTCGAACTGCCTTCTGGCCCAATGTACGGGTATCGACTTGACATTAATTCCCTACGGGGCGTTCTCTCCAATCCATCTTAGAGTAAGCTCTCGCATTCAGCGAAACTTTCTCGCACAGAGAACGGGTATTCGTTCTTTCGGCCAATACGTCCACCCCCCTATCCTGATGGCCGGAGAAGCCGTCGAACACATTTACGCGCTGATCGTCGCATCACTCGGCGACAACCAAGACTTCACCTTGCGCATCTGCCAGACTCTGGACTCTCAAGATTCAACCAAAAGGACATCCCCAGTGGCTCAAAGTTTCAACGCCGAGAACATTGACATCGACTACGGTCATGCCGCCGCATGGACCGCCGAAATGCCCGAACGAACGCGTTGGTTGCGTGAGAATAGGCCGGTCTTCTGGAGTGAGAAGACCGAAGCTTTCATCCTCACTCGCTTCGAAGACGTTGTTTATGCGTCTAAGAACAACGATGTCTTTTGCTCCGGCGAGGGTGTACTGCCCGGCAAGTTGAGTCCAAAAATCGGCCTGATCGACGAGGACGAACCACGCCACGGAGAGATGCGGGGCCTGATCAATAGAGGCTTCACTCCTCGCATGGTTCGGAAATGGGAAGAGGCTTTCCAAAAGATCACCGACGAGGCGATCAATGAAGTTGCAACCAGAGGCGAATGCGATTTCGTCGAAGACATCGCCGTCCCATTGCCACTTATTCTGATCGCGGAAATGATTGGGATACGCAAAGAAGATCGAGAGCGCTTCCACCGGTGGTCCGACGCCATGATCAGCGCACAGGGCAATATGGACAATCCCGAAATTATCGCCAAGTCGGGAGTAGCGGCAATGGAGTACATGACCTACGTGACTGCGGTGATCGAAGATCGCCGCAAGAAGCCCAAGGACGACCTGATCAGCATCTTGGTGCAAGCCAAAGACGACGGTGTGCTTGTCGAACATACTCGCGAGCTGGGTGAAAACGTTGACGCCACGCTCGGTAGATCCGAAGAGCACAGTTCGATGAATAACGATGAACTCATCAAAATGAGCATTCTCTTGATGGTCGCGGGCAACGAGACGACCCGGAACGGTCTCTCGGGCGGGATGCAGCTCTTAATCGAAAATCCCGAAGCGAGACAGCGACTCATCGACGACCCCTCGCTGATCCCCACCGCCGTTGAAGAAATGCTTCGCCTCGTCTCGCCTGTCCTTTCATTTATCCGCACCGCGACCCAGGACACAGAAATTCGAGGGGTTCCCATCAAGAAAGGCGAAAAGGTTCTCATGATGTACGGCTCGGCGAACCGCGATCCAGAAGAGTTCAAGAACCCTGATGCCTTTGATATCGATCGCAACGCGCATCACCTCGCCTTCGGAATCGGCAACCATTTCTGTCTCGGCGCCAACTTGGCACGAATGGAAATGCGTGTCGCCTTGGACGAGTTACTTCGCCGCGTTCCCGACATGGAATACTCAGCCAATGGGCCGGAGATGGGTTCCTCAGCGCTGGTTCGAAGCGTGCAGCACATGCATGTGAAGTTCACGCCAGAGAACACGCACGAAGACCAATGAACTTTTTTCCTGAATCGCTCTCGACCGGCAAACAGACTCAAACCGCTATCGTGCGCGCCCATGTCCTTTAAAGTCACTGATTTCAAGACTCTTATGGAGCTCGAGCCACACGGCCCCGACGTCTTTGTCGGGGTCGGCCCTTCTTACCCGTGGGGCCGCGTTTACGGCGGACAGGTCGTCGCCCAGGCGCTGCGAGCTGCATGCGCGACCGTTGATGAATCATTTCAGGTGCATTCACTGCATTCCTACTTCATCCGTGGGGGCGACTACGAGGAACCCATTCGTTACGAAGTCGACCGAATTCGCAATGGCCGATCGTTCCTAACTCGACGAGTCGTAGCGCGTCAATCCATGGGCCCGATTCTGAATTTGTCCGTTTCGTTTCAAATTCGAGAAGGCGAGGTAGACGTACAGGAATGCACGATGCCTCCGGACTTACCGCAACCTGAAGATCTTCGTCCTTCCGAGTGGGGCCCTATCCTGCTTACCCGAAGACTCAAGAAAGAGGGCGCCCGGGCGTTGGCTTGGGTACGCGTCGAGGGCGAAGTCGGCGAAGATCCAATCGCCCAGGCCTGCGCGCTTGCGTACACTTCGGATGAGCTTCCAACCGACGCCGCAAGCCGATCTCACCCGCTCACCGCTACGCTTGGAGACGGACCCGGGGACTACGGAAATACCTTTGTAGGAGCGAGCCTCGATCATTCGATCTGGTTTCACCGCCCCGGCCGGTTCGACGATTGGGTGCTCCACGACTTTCAAAGTCACGGCGTGGTCGGTGCGCGCGGGCTCACGATTGGCCAAATCTACAGTCGCAGCGGGGTCCAC
Organism: Myxococcota bacterium; assembly: GCA_028823175.1. Lineage (GTDB taxonomy): Bacteria > Myxococcota_A > UBA9160 > UBA9160 > UBA4427 > JAZXM01. The sequence goes on along the minus strand of JAPKBZ010000027.1, from coordinate 3,016 downwards.
CTCGCTACGGTCGCCCAAGAAATTTTAATTCGGGAGCGAACGCGTTAGCTGACGAAGCCCACAAATCCGTTTTTTGCTCGCCTCGGGGCATGGCAGAGACTTGTGTAGAGACAGCCAGGAGCCCAGAGGCGTTCCCGCAGGCTCTGCCACGAAAGCGTCGCCAGGGGCCACCAATTGACGCGCGGGTGGTGTCGACGGCTTGGCGGCCTCTACTGAACTCATGGCTATCGAACCTGCGCGAACTCACTAGAGGGTCACACCCGCTTCACCTAGACGAATCGTCAAGAATTCCATGCCCTCCGGCCCACATGTAAAGCCGTATCGATAATTCGCGTGAATGACGATTGAATCATCCGCACCCAGTGTCGCCAACTCATCGTCGAATTGGCATCCGCCTTTCAGGACAACCAATACCTCGCCATGCGTATGATGATGGGGTGGCACGCGAAAACCGGCTGGCAACACCGATCGGTTCATGAAGAAGCCGCCCTCGCCTTTCACAATCTTCTTGCGCCTTGCCCCGCTCTTTCGGGCTCCTTCGATGAGTTCCTTGGGAGGCGCGGCAGCAGACTCCGCGCGTGTGCGACCGTCCCAGTCGATCCGATCGTAGAGCAACACAGTAGGAGGCCTGGAGGGCGGTAGCTTGGGCTTGGCCATAGGATTGGCTCCTTTGAGCGGACGGGCGAACCGGGTAGCGGTAACTAGCGCTTGGTATTAGCCAATTCAGCCTGCGCGACTTTGACTAGGCGCTCGACTTCGACGAGCGAGGCGTGAACCGGATCGCAATTCGCCTCGACCTCGCGTGCAAGATTCTCTCCGCCGGCGCGCTCGAGCATGGGGACGACGCGACTGCGCAGTTGCTCGAGCGCCCACGGCAACATCTCGCCCAGTGCGACGCGATCAAAATCGATGATCGTCTGCTCTTGGCCGCCGAGATTAATGTAGTGATAGTGGGGGCCCTTTTCGAAGAGGTCAAAGCGTAGATATTCGTGACCATCCTCGCGACCAAGTACATGAATCGATGCACCGTTGTCCTGGACCGCCGCGCCGTCGAGGGCGTCCTGGATCTCTGTCATCTCGTCGCCTTCGTAATTCGCCGCCAATTCTGCCTCGTCGAGCAAACGGTATTCAACGCCGATGCGCAGCACGCCCGCCTCGACATAGGTCGTGTGTGCCTCGTCGAGCGGAATCGGGGGAACTTTATAGGTGGTACCGGTCATACTTGATCCTCCTCTTGATTCAGGGCGCGGCCTTGGCCTCTTGGAACTCCGTCGGCAAGTGTGTCTCTGGGAACCGATAGAAATCGATTGCATTATCCCACAAGATTTTGCGTTTACTCTCGTCACTGAGACGCTTTTGACCGAGGAAGGTAGTCACGGCATTCGGGAACTTCGAGTCCGGGTGTGGATAGTCGGTTTCGAAGAGGATGTGATCGTCACCCATCTCGTCAATGACGTGGTAGACGAGCTCCTCATCGCATTCAGTTGTCACCCAGCAGTTCTGCTTGAAGTATTCAATAGGGTCCTTTGTACACTCTGGGGTCTCAAGCCAGCCCGCCAATTCAACGTGCTCCTCGATGCGATGCAGCCAGGAGGGCAGCCACGCAGAACCCGCTTCCATGTACGCGACGCGCAGGCGCGGGAAGCGCTCATAGACCCCGTTCACGATCATCGCGAGCATTGCCATCTGGGCTTCCATCTGGTGCACGCAACTATGCCATTCCACGAAGGAAGAGAAGCGCTCGCCACCGGCCGAAGTACCGGCCAAGCCCATGAACTCGTGGGTCGCAAAGGATACGTCTAGATCCTGCAAGATTTCCCAGAGAGGGTCGTAGTAGCGGTCGCCCAATGTGCGCTGGTTGAAGGGGTTCGGCCGGGCCCAAAAGCAGCGCGTCCCGAGATGCTCGTACGCGTAGCGGACCTCTTCGACTGCGCGCGTGATGTCGTTGAGCGGTACCGGCCCTGCGGCGAGAATGCGACCGCCAGAGGTCTCGCGCATCTCTTCTGCCCATCGATTATAGGCGCGGGCCATTCCAGCTTGAAGGTCAGGATCTATGCCGTCGAGCCACATGTCGTACCCGGGGCCATAGAGGACAGCGAGATCGACCCCTTCGACGTTGAGAGACTCAGCGACACTCGCTCCATCGAACCCCCTACTCACGACGTCACCGTACTTTTCGATCATCGCCTCGGTCGTCCAGCGGACGGCTTCTTGCTGGCGACCGTAGAGCGTCTTGTGACTCTGCGTATAGCGGCCGTCGACGGTGGCGGGGCGGAAGCGATCCATTCCCTCGAAAGGTTGCTGCCATGAGACTCGGGATTGATAGCGTTTGTCAAGAAAACGCTCCCAGAGGTTTTTGGGCTCGACGACATGGGCGTCGGCATCGAAGACCTTGAATCCGTCTCGCATGGGAAAACACTCCTCAAATAGGCTGATTGGTGGCGAACTCGCGCCGGTCAAGCGCGCTCGACGAAGGACGTGACTATTGGCTGCGTGTGTCTTCGAGCCACGCCGGCAAATTGATCGGCGGGTTAGGAAGCTTCTTCGTATTGCGTTCTTTTAGGAGCGTCTCGAATCCCTCAGGGTCGGCGGGCCAGGAGCGCGGGTCGCCGAGCATGACTTCAAAGAGTTCAACGCCTTCTGGACCCGCTATGAATGGGCCAAAGGCCGCGCCGTGTTCGAGTGTGATGTGCATACCCTGCGTACATTTGACTTCACCACACATCATTTCGCCCGCCAGCACGAAGAGGATGTGGTCGCCATTATGGCCGTGTCTGTGAATCATCATGCCGGGGTCCCATTTCGCATAGAGCGAGAGCATCTTGGGCGTAAACTCCAGCCATTTTTCAAAGACGGACAAGCGTCTACCATCGGCTTCGAGTGCTCGCACCTCATGCCATTCCTCTTCGTCGGCGTGGCGAAATCGCGCTTCGGGCGGATTGTCGGGGGTGGCTATGTCTTCGGGTTTAGCCTCGGTCATGCGGGCTCCTGATCGGACTGTGTGTGATAGCGAGTG
>JAPKBZ010000189.1 GCA_028823175.1 Myxococcota bacterium | reverse complement strand
AGGACGAAGGCTGCACCGTGATTGCCATGCGCGATCTCGCCAAGTATGTTAATCCTAATCACCGCCCCCAAAAAGCGGACCCCTATCAACCGATTCGCACACGTGTCGCGGAGATGAAGAAAAAAGCTGCTGAAAAGGAATAGGTCCTTGTTCATAGTGCCAAAACCATGAATCGCCTCTTCGTTGCCTTGTTGGCAGTCTCCTTCCCCGTCGGTGCCTTCGGTGCGCCTGGTTTGATCGCCGAGTATTTCGACCTCCCCGAAAAACTGGGCGATGAATACGAAGTGCCCACCGGCCTGCAGCCCTGGCTGGTGCGCATCGACAAGCAGGTGAACTTTCCCGAAACGCCGGGTGAGTTTTACGGCTCAAAGCTTTCCGATCAGTTCATGGTGCGTTGGAGCGGCACTCTCAACATCGCTACAGAAGGCGATTACAAGTTCCTCATGAATTCCGACGACGGGTCGCGGCTTTCGATTGACGGCCAGCTCGTGGTTGAAAACTGGGGACCGCACAGCATGACAAAGAAGAGCGGCTCGATCAGCCTGCGCCCCGGATCCCATCGAGTCACAATCCTCTACCAGGAAGGCGGAGTCGGAGCTGGGTGCATTGCGACTTGGATCCGTCCCGGAGGAAAAGAGGAACCAATCCCCGCTTCGATTTTGTCCCACGATCCGAAGAGACTGAAGGCGATCAAGTGGGATCCGGCGCCCTTTGCGAAAACGCCGACGCAAACTCCGCCCCTTCCGGTTCGCGATACCGGGATGTTTCCGGCTCGATTCGGAAGCTTCGCAGGCAATGCCCTGCGGGTGGGCCAGGACAAGAAGGGCGACAACCTCGTCTTCCGGGGACAGATCATCCGCCTCAACGAAGAAGGCAGCGCCTGCATCGTCTTCGACGCAGACACCATGCGTATGGCGGCGGGGTGGACGAAGGGCGGCCTGCAACTGAAAGGCGGCCCGATTAGCGGCGGTAACGATGTCTTCCCGTTGTTCGTCGGCGAGGCGCTCTTCACGAATGCCGCCGCGCCGGGCTGGGCCGACAGCGAGGGAAATTTCCGCGAACCGCGGAGCGCGGAAGACGGCGCCTATCCGCCACTGGGTCCCTTGCCGAAAACACAGGCACACTACCGTGGGCTCTACGCGCATGGCGACAAGGTGGTGTTGCGCTACACAGTCGGAAAAGACTCCATCCTCGAAATGCCGGCCCTCGAGAATGGCGTGATCACACGCACGATCCAGGGCACGTTTTCCAGGCCCGCCACGATGGTTTTGGCCAAGGTCGACGGCGCGCCGAAAATTCGGGTAGTCGGGGCGAACCTCATGGCAACAACCGGGAGGCACGGCATCGTGTTGCAGATACCCGCCGGGAGAACTCACCTCAAGATCGCCTACGGCACCGGGGTGGTATCCGCAAACCTCGAGGATCTCACCCCCTACACGGAGGGCGGCCCCAGCCGCTTTCCGGCGACCGTCACGACCAAAGGAAGAATCGCTCAAGATGATGGCATCTCCGCCTACCTGCTCGATCGCCTCACTCTCCCCTACGAGAATCCCTACGGGATGAAGATGCGGATTGGGGGCTTCGACTTCTTCACCAGCGACCCGAGCCGCGCGGCTGTCTGCACCTGGGACGGCGACGTCTGGATCGTGAGTGGAATCGACGAGAAACTCGAGAACCTGCAGTGGAAACGCTTTGCGGCTGGAGGCCACGAAACTCTCGGCCTCACCATCGTCGACGATGTCATCTACACGGTGGGCGACGACCAAATCACGCGCTACCATGACCTCAATGGTGACGATGAGGCGGACTACCACGAGAACTTCAACAACGATTGGGAACTCACCACCAGCTTTCATGAGTTCTGCTTCGATCTGCAGAGGGCTCCGAACGGGGACTTCTACTTCGCCTATGGCAGCCCCGTGCTCGGGGGCGGGCTGAGCTTCAGTCGCATGGGTCGCCACCACGGCTCGATCATTCGCGTCTCGAAAGATGGATCGGAGATCGAGCGCTACGCCACCGGTCTGCGAGCACCTAACGGAATCGGGGTGAGCCCCACTGGACAGATCACCTGCGGGGACAATGAGGGCACCTTCGTGCCGCGCTGCCCGATCCACTGGATCGACAAGGGCGAATTCCTTGGAGTGGTCGATGCGGCAGCCAACTACGCCAGCATGAATACCACCACGACCGTTGCCCAGCGTCGCGGGAACCGGGACAAGCACCTCGACCCGGGCGAGGCTCCCGTGCCGCTGGCCTGGCTCCCCAAGAGCGTCGATAACTCGAACGGCGGCCAGGTGTGGGTCACCAGCAAAAGATGGGGGCCGTTCCAGGGAGAGATGCTGCACCTCAGCTACGGACAGAGCGCGCTCTACCTCGTTCTCAAGCAAAAGTGTGGAGATCTCATGCAGGGCGGAGTCGTCAGAATCCCAGTGCGCCCAACCTCCAGCGCGATGCGCGGCCGATTCAACAAGAGGGACGGTCAACTCTATGTGGCCGGACTCAGAGGTTGGCAGACTAATGCCGCGCGCGAAGGAGGACTCGATCGCGTTCGCTACACCGGACGGAAAGTGAAGATGCCCAGCGCTCTTGAAGTTCGTGACGGCGGAATCGTGATCGGCTTCACGGAGAAACTCGACAAGGCGCTGGCAGAAGACCCGGGCAGCTATGCGCTATCAGGAAGCGACCTGCGCTGGACACACGCCTACGGAACATCGGAGTACCAAACCGGACATCGCGATTCGGATGCCCCGCCGAAAGGCCGCACCAGGTTCACGGTCGATTCAGCGAGGCTCCTGCCGGATGGCAAATCGGTCTTTCTCAAGGTGGATGACCTGCGCCCGGTCCACATGATGGAGATCAAAATCGATCTCGAGACCGAGAGCGGTGACGAGATCGTGAGCAAAATCTGGAACACGATCCACGTGACGGAGTGATTCCAAGGAGCAGATCGGCCGAGGAAGACTTGATCAACTGAAGAGATCCATCACCGTAGCGACCTCAGTTATACTATTGGCTAGCTTCTGCTGTTGGAAGAG
>JAPKBZ010000188.1 GCA_028823175.1 Myxococcota bacterium | reverse complement strand
TCTAGCCTGACGAGCCGCTCAGGGCTTCTCGCTTTATTTACTCGTGTAGATAAATCGCTCGGCAATCTTTCCTGACACCTCTCCGGTTCATGCACCAACGCCCTTCTTCGCCTTAAGAAGCATGATTACCCCTATTTCGGCGCTCATTCGGGTGGTTTGCGGTGATACAATCTGGGTAACCGGAACAGACGGGAGGTGGCATGAAAAACGTTCACCGGAAAGTCGTAATCTTGGTTTCCGTGTTGTTGCTAGCCGTGGCCTGCGACGCCACGGGCGGGGATGACGACGACGAAAAGATGCCCAGCAACAAGTGGGACACGATGGAGTGGGACGAAGCCAAGTGGGGAGCAGTGGAGCCCCAATCGAACCACCCGGCGATCGCATAGGGGAACCAAGATGACCATTTACAGAGCAGCCTTGTTCGCGGCGTCAGTCTTGGTGCTTCTGCCGTCAATCGCTTGGTCCGACGAAGTTGGCCTCCTGAATACGTTCAACCCTGGCGAGACCGCACGAGCATCGGAGGTGAATGACAATTTCGAAGCCGTTAAGACGGCAGTCGATGACAATGATGCGCGCATCGTGATTCTAGAAGACGATCTAGGCACACCCGGTCCACAGGGCCAACAAGGGGCGCAGGGTGTTGAAGGTCGCGAAGGAGTGCCGGGGCCACAGGGAGCACAAGGCGGGGCCGGTGTACAAGGCGTACAGGGTCTTGAGGGTCTCGAAGGACTGACCGGGCCACCGGGCGAGCAGGGGCCAGCGGGTACGGATCTCTCGGCAGAGGTCGCCGCGCTGGAGATGCAGTTCGCGGACTTGCAGGCGCAGGTCACGGTTTTTCAGACATACCTGGATTCCTTCTGCGGAGATGGCGTGATTGAGCCGGGTATTGAGACCTGCGACGACGGCAACAGAGCATAGGAAAAACAAGCTGGGTTTTCAGAAACGCCGATAACCTACACTATGTAAAACGGCTCGAGGGTCATGGGAATTTGTCCCGATCCGGGGCGATTTCAAGGCCCCTGCCCTGCCTCTGCATGCGACCGGCGGCGGAAACACCCGCGGAGCGGATTGCACGCGTAGCTGTGCGTGCGGGAGACGAGTGCGATGGCTGGAGCTTCCAGGTCGACGGCCGCGTGGCCGCGTCAGACGATGGGGCCCCAGTCGTCATCGGGGGCCGTTTGATCGAAGTCTGCCGCTCCGGTCTCTTCCGGCCAAGACGTGGCCCCAGAACCGGGGCCGTGTGCCGGGGGAAGCGGTGGCGCTCGCGATGGCAGGTCCATGCACGCGAGAATGCGTTTCGCTACGGCGGGCTCGGTAATCGCGGCAAGTACGCGCATCGGCTTTCCACATTCGCAGCGCAGTGCATCGATACCGAACACACGCTTCAGCAACTCCGCCCACGGCAGGCGCCGTGACCGCGCGAAGAGTGATGAACCCGAACGTATCGCTTCACCCGATACGCGGGCTCGATTTTGCGGGGCATATTGCGGAGCCCGAGAGTCGCGATCGCTGGGGGCGGTGGATCGTGCCTGCGGCGTCGAGTTCTTTTGCTGTGGAAGAGGGCCGGCGCGGCCCCCGGTTTCACCTTCCGGCGGGCCGCATGCCTCGGTGCCACGCGTTGCATGCACGACATTCCCATTCCCTTTTTCACAGAGTCGTGTTGCGCTCACTGAGCGCCCTGCCCCGGGCACCACCCGGTCCCGCCCACTTGCGCACGGCGCCAAAATGCCGTGGTACCTCACTTGATGTGCCCGCGGCGGTGGAATGAGTGGAGCCAAGCGTTCGAGCAATTCGTGGCGCTCCATCACGATGTGCGTCGTGCCATCGCGCCACTGCCTCTTGAGCCGATAGGTGAGACGGCCATCCGGCAAGGCTTCGAGTCGCTCGAGCGCGATCGGTTGGCGCAGCACGTAGCGGCTTAGTCGTTCGAGTCGTTTGCGGTCTCGGGCCGGAACCGCGACATCCGCATGCAAACTCATGCCCCCTTCGCGTACGCAGCGGTTGGGCGGCTTACTGCCTGCGGCTTCGCTTTCTTCCTCTGCTTCAAGGGGCTCGACTCGATCGCCGAGTCGCCGCCACGGTTCGCCGGCGTGGGGTCCCGTGGCGATGCGCGAGCGGATCGAGGCGGCGATCAAGGTGGCGAGAAGTGGGTCATCGCCAACGAGTGGGTCGTCCTCGCGTTCGAGTCCCCGTTTTTCGAGTAGCCGCATGATGCGCCGCGCCGTGCCCGTCATCACTCGAGCCACGTCTTCCGTCTCTGGGGGCGGCAACGGGAGAAATGCGCCGGGGGTATGCGCGGGGCCGGGGTAGATGCCGTCGAGCAGCAGGGTGTGAAAATGAGGCGCGAGATTCAGCGCTGAACCAAATCTCTGGATGGCGGTTACTGCGCCGCACTGTCCGGCCTTCACGCCGTGGTGCACTCGCGCACGACGGCGCTGGTCGGCAAACAGTGCGCGAAGAAAAGCACGCAGCACTTCACTCGTGAGCCGCGCATCCCACGCACAGCGGTAGCGCAGGGGATATGGCAGGGTGAGGACCCACTGGCGCACCGGGACCTCGGGGATCACGCGGTCCACGAGATGAGCGGCGGTGCCCGCCATGCGTCTTCCGCCGCAGGAAGGACAGACGGCCCTCCCTTTGCACGAAAAAGCGAGCAGGCGATCACGACCGCAGGCGTCGCAGTGCAAGCGAAGAAAGCCGTGTGCGAGCACGCCGCATGCGAGGTACGCGCGTAGTTCGCGCTCGACGAAGCGCGCCACCGGTGCGGCGCGCTCGCGTGAACCCGCGATGAAGCCCTCGAGATATTCTCGAACAACTTCGTGTAGCAGCGTTTGCTCGGGCCGGTGCCGTTGGTAGTCGATGGTGGTGGGCCTGCGCGGGATCGAGTGCAGGCTGAGCCTCAGCAAGATCGGTGCCGCACGGCGGGTCGATGTATTCCCTAAGAGGCAAGTCAAACTACGGCCACGTAGACTGGCAGTCGCGGCAATGCGAAACGGCCGTTCACGTTCCGCGCGATACGCGGCAGCAAACGAACTCGCGT
>JAPKBZ010000026.1 GCA_028823175.1 Myxococcota bacterium | reverse complement strand
GCCTTCGCTCGAATCCCGGGAGCCCTGAGGCTCCGCTCTAGAAAGCCTTGAGCCCCCTGGCCTAGAGGGCCTTGAGCCCCCTGGCCTAGAGGGCCTTGAGCCCTCTGAGCTAGAAAGCCTTGAGCCCTCTGAGCTAGAAAGAGGCGATGTCCAGCCCCTGGCGACCCGCGTGGGCGATCAGGGCTTTCAAGCCTCCGGCGAAGTGCCGGGCGTCGAGCCCCTCGCGCTGCATTAATTCGGCGAGGTGTCCGCTCTTGAGGCCGAATTCGCAGTAGAGCACGTAGGGTCGCCCCGCTTCGAATTGGGTGTACACCCGGAGCGCATTGTGAAAATCGAGAAAGAGGGCTTCGGGATAATGCCAGCCCTGGTAGGCCGCTTTCGAGCGCAGATCGAGAACGATCGCCTCTGGGGGAATTTCAGATGTCTGGATCTCGGGGCGTTCGAGGCTATTGAGATCCAGGGTGCGCAAGTCGAAGACCGACCGCTCGCTGACGGCCTTCTCGAGCAGGTTGAGGTCGAGGTTGCGTTCCTCGTAATCGAGCTGGTCCCGAGTCGCCCGGGTCGCGGGTTTGCTGGGAACGATGGCGCAGTATTCCTTGACCTTGGCCGACAGATCGTGGGTTCCGACTTCCCGGGCCTGGCGGATGATCTCTTCCTTGTTGTGGCCGACTAGGGGGCGGAGAATAGGCAGCGACGTGGCGGGCGAAATTGCAGCGATATTTTGGAGGGTCTGGGAGGAAACCTGACCCACGGCGTCTCCGGTGATGATCGCCGAGGCGTCGCGCTCGGCGGCAACCATTTCCGCCGTTCGCAACATCAGGCGTTTGAGGACGACCTGCCAGTAGCGGGTGGTGACCTTTTCCTGAAGATCCCGGGTGATCTCGTCGAAGTCGACGGCGTGAAAGTGGGGTCGCGTGCCGTAGGACCAGCGGTCGGAGACCACCTTCATGACGCGAAGGGTTTCGAGTTGATGGTCGCGTCCGCCGAGGTTGCAGAACACGTAGTCGAGGGCGACCCCGCGTTTCATCATCAACCAGGCGGCGACGGGAGAGTCGAAGCCCCCGGAAACCAGGGCCACGGCCCTGCCCTCGCAACCCAGGGGCAATCCGCCCCGGCTCGGGATGTTCTCGCGAAAGAAATAGGCTTCCCCGGGCATGATCTCGAGAGAGGCTTCGGATTCGGGTTGCTTGAGCGAGACCCCCCGAGCATGGGGAAGCAGTGCCGACCCCAGGCGCCTTTGAACCTCCTCGGATTGAAAGGGGATGGCCCGGCGATCGCCGACCCGGCGAGCTCGGACGGCAAAGGTCTTGTCTCGGACGGACTCCGCAAAAAACGCATGACCCGTTTCGACGAGATCGTCGAGGGTCTCCCACCCGTGTTTTTCCACCACAGCCAGGGACTGAACCCCGAATATCCTGCTCAGAGCATCGACGGCGTGCTCCTGTTGGTCCCTGGGGAACTCGACGAAGATCCGGTCGTGGGTTCGGTTGATCCGGTGTTCGATGCCCTGGCTCGAAAGTGCATCCTTGATATTGCCGACCAGGCGCTGCAAAAAGCGGCGCCGGGTGGGGGGCGCTTTGGTCGTGACATCCCCGCTGAAGCGCAGGAGTACCATGGATTGCGTCGGGAAATCGGCGGTCGCGTTTTCCATGGGTGTTTCCGCGCCCGTTTCGCTGAATTTCGCCATCTGAAGAGCGCTCCGATCCATGCAGGCGGGCCTGGGACTGCCGCCCCCCGCTCGGTATTCACCCGGAACTTCTCCAGAGCGCGCGCGGAGGCGAATGATAGTCCACGCGTGGCAGTTTTGGGGTGGAGGCAAGGGACCCGAAAGGCGTCTCGCACAGGGCGAACCGAGGGGCGTGGCGGGAGCTGGGTCGATTTCCTTGCGGGGAGTGCCGAGAATCCGCATTATCTCGCCAACAGCCCGCGGAGGCAATCTTGCCGCCCCGTGTGTTTCGGTGCCTCGCGGGGTGCCGGGTAACTCACCCTACCTTTAATTGGTCATCGGCCGCAAAGGACCTCATCGGATATGAAACGACTATTTTTCGTGGATCACACGTTTATGGCGCGCAGCGCTCTCGCCCTGCTGGTGGCTTCTATCCTGGCCCTTGGAGGTTGTGCAACGACCAGCGATGACAAGGAGTCGGCGGCTTCGGAGACGGGCAGTGAGTTCAGCGATGCGAGCGCAACAGCCGTCGCTGAAGAGGCCGTGGTGGTTGTCGTCGCGTGGCAGGACCCGGGGATGGTTCACTTCGAGTTCGATAGCTCCGAGATTCGCCCCGACGCGGTCCCGGTCCTGGAGGCGGCGGCCGAGCAGCTCACGGCCACCGGGATGACCGTCGTCATCGCTGGCTACTGTGATGACCGGGGGACCGAGGAGTACAACCTGGCCCTGGGCGATCGCCGGGCTTCCGCGGTGCGCCGTTATCTCGCCAACCTGGGAGTCCCTCAATCCCAGATGATGGTGGTCAGTTATGGGGAGCTGCGCCCCTTGCGCCGTGGCAATACCGAGGCAGCTTGGTCAGCCAATCGGCGGGTGGAGTTCGAGCCCGCCGGCTAGTAGAGATTCGACGAAGCGAAAGCTTCGACCAGGGGCGGGCCTCCTTTGAGACCCGCCCCTTTTTCTATCTTGCTCGGGTGGAAATTCATCGAGGAGGGCCTACCCGCCCGGCCCAAGGCACCCGCAGGGCCTCTTCGAGCGCGGGCGAGGCCATTGGCGCCGAATCGCCGGATTGGGATATCTTCGGTCCCTTGAGCCCCTGAGCCCCGCCTATTCGGGTAGCCTCCGGCTCGCTTCTCTCCCCCTACCCCCAACAAACACAACGAGGTTTTCCGATGCCCGTACACGGTGGCAAGCTGGCAGCACGAGCCCTGAAGAACGCCGGGGTAGAAGTGCTTTTTACCCTTCCGGGCGGTCATATCATGCCTCTCTATGACGGCTGTATTGACGAGGGAATTCGCATCATCGACGTTCGCCACGAGCAGGCCGCGGTTCACGCGGCGGACTCTTGGGCGCGATGCAACCCGGGCAGCATCGGGGTGGCGGCGATCACCGCCGGCCCCGGGGTCACCGATGGCGTGACGGGCATCGCCAACGCCTGGCGGGCGAATTCGCCGATTTTGGTTTTCGGCGGCCAGGGTCCGTTCAGCCAGCTTCGCAAGGGCTCACTCCAGGAGATGGATCACCTGGGAGTCGTTCGACCCATTACGAAATTCTGTGACGCTGTCTACCAGACCGATCGCATCCCGGAATTCATCGAGTTGGCGATCCGCCACGCCGTTTCGGGAATCCCGGGTCCCGCCTTCCTCGAAATTCCCATGGATACCTGGAACGGTCAGGTCGAGTGGGAGGACGCGGTGATGCCCCGCATTCGGACCCAGTCGCCGCGCGTCTCTCCGGATCGGGCCGAGGTCAAGAACGCCATCGAGGTGCTGCAGGCGGCGGAGCGCCCGATGCTGATGGCCGGGACCAGCGTGAAGTGGTCGAATGCGAGTCCCGCCATGAACCGTTTCATCAGCGAGACGCATATTCCGACCTACACCAACGGCATGGCGCGCGGGACGGTTCCCTTCGAATCCCCCGAGTTCTTGAACCGCTCCCGGCGGGATGCGATGCAGCAGATCGATTGCATCGTGCTCGCGGGTACGCTGCTCGATTTCCGGATGCGCTTTGGCCAGACGATTCCCGCCGACGCCAAGATCATCCAGTTGGAGATGGACGCGACCCTGATCGGACAGAATCGGAGCACCGACGTCCCCCTGGTGGGCAACCTCGCCTGTAGCTTCGACCTGCTCGTCGAGGAAATGCAGGAGCAGGGGGTGAAGTTCGACTTCACCGCCTGGCGCGATGAACTGCGTGGAATCGAAGATGCGGCGGAGGCCAAGGTCCAAGCCAAGCTCAACAGCGACGAGAGTCCGCTGGACCCTCAGCGGATGTGCCGCGAGGTTCGCGATTGGCTCGAGACCCTGGACGCGCCCATCGTGATCGGGGATGGGGGCGATATCGTCGCGACGGCGGCGAAGATCCTGCCCGTTCGCGGAGAGGGCGCTTGGATGGATCCCGGCCCCCTGGGCACCTTGGGCGTCGGCATGCCTTTCGGCCTGGCCGCGCAACTCTCCCACCCCGAGAAGCGGGTGGTGATTGTCTACGGGGATGGCTCCTTCGGGCTGAACGGATTCGAGTTCGATACCGCTGTTCGCTTCAACCTGCCCGTCATTGGGATCATCGGCAACGATGCGGCGTGGGGGCAGATGATGCGTCCCCAGGGAGCCATGCTGGGTTGGGACAGGCTCGACGGAACTCTGCTCAACCCGACGCGCTACGACAAGGTCGTCGAGGCCCTCGGTGGCCACGGGGAACACGTCGAGAGCCCCGAGGAACTCCGCCCCGCTCTCGAGCGGGCGGCGGCTTCGGGCAAGCCTGCCCTGATCAACGTGATGATCAAGCAGGATCGCGAATTCAAGGGCGGGATCTACGTCTGAGTCAAGGGACGAGGCCGGCGAAGTGAGCCGCCTCCCGGGCCTGAGCGCTCTGGCGGCGGATCGCGATCTGGGTTGCCTCCGCGATTTTTTGGCGGCGGTGGGCCCGGTGGCCTTCGTCGCCCTGGAGACCAGCGGCGGGCGGGACTCGCGCACGGCTGAAATCCTCGCGGTGGCCGCAGTCTGCGTAGACGCCGACGGACAGCCGGCCAGGGGATTCGAAACCCTCGTCCGCCCCCGCCGCCCGCCTGGCGAAGGGGTTCTCGCCGCCGCCGGGCTCGCGCCGCCGGAACTCGCCTCGGCTCCAGCTCTCGCGGATTGCGCGGAGGGCATCGGAAAAATCCTCGAGGGCCGACTCCTTCTCGTCTACTCCGCCGAAGCGGTTCGACCCTTCCTGGGCCGGGATATCGCGCCGAACCTGGCCCGGGCCCGATTCGGCGAACTCGAGGAATTGCTGGCGCTGACCCACCCGGACGCCCGGGAGCCCGACGTGCGCGCAGCGGTGCGGGCGCGGCTCGGGCGCAGCGGTTCCGCGCGCCCCCTCGATGAGGCGATGGAGGGGCTCGACTGGCTGTGCAGCGTCGCTCGCGAGAGCTGCGCGGGTGAAGACCGCTACCGACACGCTCGCAGCGTGTTGAAGCGGCAGCTGCCCGACTCGCTCTGGCTCGGACTTCTGGGTGGGTCTGAAGGCTTCGAGGAGTCCGCTCCCGGGGTGGGGCAATACGTGCGCGTGGGCGAATCCCAGGAGGTGCCCGTCCCCAACGAGACCGAGGCCATCGCCCGGGTCCTCGCGGATGCCGAGCGGGGGGCGCGACACTTTCCGGGGTATCGCGTTCGCCGGGAGCAGATCGACCTGATGCGCGGCTTTCACAACGGGCTGCGCCACGGCGGCAGCCTGTTGCTCGAGGGGGGAACGGGAGTCGGCAAATCCCTGGCCTATCTGGCGGCGGCGATTCCCTTCGCCATGGATCGGCCGGATTCGGGCACCCGCCCGCCCCTGGTGATTTCAACGCGAACCAAACTGCTCCAGGACCAGTTGCTCGAGAAGGACATCGCCTCGGCGGCGCGCATGCTCGGCTACCCGGGGCTGCGCGCGCTTTCCATCAAGGGGCGTGCGAATTATGTCTGCGAACAGCGCCTCCAGGATACCCTCGCCATGGGGGCGGACCCGGGCCTCCTGGAAGAGGATCGTGGGGCCTACGCGGTGTTGCTCGCCTGTGCGCGGATTCGGCCCGGGGGCGAGGTTGGGTCGCTTTCCGGAGCCCTGTTGCGTCGCTATCCGCTCCTGCTCGATCTCGCTCAGCGCGCGGTCGCCCGCCGGGCCGAGCAGTGCAGCCGGGAGGAGTGCGGGAAGCGTCGCTCATGCCCGTTCGGCCAGCGCCGGGGAGCTCTCGCCAAGGCGCACCTGGTCGTGGCCAATCACGACCTCTTATTGCGTTGGCCCCCCGACTACCCGCGCTTCGAACACGTGATTGCCGATGAGGGCCATGAACTCGCGGGTGTGGCCGACGAAGTCTACGCCCGAGTGGTGCGGCCCGAGGAGCTTCGAGAGCGCGTCGATGAAATTTTCGGCGCGCCGGGTGAATTGACCAGCGCAAGGGAACCCCAGGGCGGACTGCTGCCCCGAAAGCAGCGGCTCGAAGCCGCCAAGGAAGTCAACGAAGCGCGTCGCTCTCTCGCGCTGGATTTTTCGGCGGTGGGCCGAGCGGTGGCCGAGCGCGCCAGCGACTATGGCGAAGTTCAGTTGCCCGTCGACCCAGCGCGTGCCTATCCCAGCGCGGCCCGCATGGCGGAGGTGGCCGCCAAGCGTTTGGATGGATTGGCTCGGTTGGCCGAAGAACTCGATCGCCGTGCCGAGTGGAGTTTTGACGAAGAACCCGCGGCCAGCGCCGATGGGCAGACTCCCGTGGAGCGCAACGCGGAGGCCCTCCGCGAAGCCGCCACTGGGCTTCGTCTTGCTTTTGCCGAGAGCGGTGTCGACACGGTGGCGGCTTTCGATCGCCTAGCCATTCCCTACGATCGCTGGGTGCTGGCGATTCGATCGGTTTCGCCGGCGGGTGCCTTCCACCAGCAATTCATGGAGCCCCTTGAATCCTTCTCAGCGGTTTCGGCCAGTCTCTTCGTCGGGGGCGACGCCTTCGCGGCGATGGGGGAGCTCGAGCTCGAGGAGCGCTCTTCCTTCGGCGTCGATCGCCTCATCGCGGCGAGCCCCTTCGACTACCCCAATCATATGCGGGTCGCCGCCCTGCGCTCGAGGTCCGATGGGCCGGATCCGGTGACCGAAACGGCGGAGGTCATCGCCACCTTGGCGAGGCTGCTCGGGGGCCGAACCCTGGGCCTCTTCACGAGTCTGCGCCGAATGAACGATGTGGCCGACCTGCTGGGCGACGCGCTCGCCGACGATCCCATGGAGGTTCTCGCCCCCCGCCGAGCGGTGGACGATCCGGGCGGCCTGGTCGCCCGCTTTCGGGCTCTCCCGGGAGGGGGTGTCCTGCTCGGCTCCCGGACCTTCTGGCAGGGCGTCGATATTCCCGGTGACGATCTGCAGGCCGTGGTCATCGAAAAATTACCCTTTGAGGTTCCCACGGAGTTGCGTCGCCGCCGGGAAGCCCGAGTGGCCGAGATGGGGGGGAACGCCTTTCGTCGCTATCGCCTGGGAAAGATGCTCCTGAATCTCAAACAGATGACCGGTCGGTTGATCCGGGGCGAGGAGGATCGGGGCATCGTGGTCATCGTGGAGGCGCGGACGGATCGCAACTATTTCGGCGAACTCGCGTCGGCCTTCCCGGCGGGCGTCGAAGTGCGCGTGGTGGAGCGTGAGGAGTTGCCGGGGCTGGTGGCTGAACTCGATCTGGGGAAGCCTTGACCGCGCATGACTCTGAGTCATAATTGAGAAGTTCCCGCTTCGGCGGGCCTGGAGGGCTTCCTGTGGGTTTAAATCTTCTAGGGGTGGGACATTTTCACCCCGAAAATTGTATCGACAACGCTTTTCTCGAATCCCTCGATATCGGGACCGACGACGAGTGGATCCTCGAGCGCGTGGGGATCGAGTGCCGGCGGACGGTCCTGCCCCTCGACTATATCCGGGAGACCCGGAACTCTGAGTCCCGGGCGGCCCAGGAGGCGGCTGAGTTCAGCAACGCCGAACTCGGAGCCCGGGCCGCCCGGCTCGCCCTGGCCCGGGCCGGAATTTCGGCCGACGACGTGGGCCTGGTCATCGGGGGCAGCTGTGCGCCCGATACCGCCTCGCCGGCGGAGGCCTGTAACTTGGCACGGCTGCTCGAAATCCAGGCGCCGGCGTTGGACATAAACTCCGCCTGCACGAGTTTCCTGGCCGGGATCCACATGCTTTCCATGATGCGCGAGGAGGCCCTGCCCGATTATATCCTGCTCGTCAGCATGGAATCGATGACGCCCACCGTGGACTACACCGACCGGAGCGCCGCGGTGCTCTGGGGGGACGCGGGCCTCGCGGCGGTCCTTTCGACTCGCCACCCGGGCCCCGCCCAAATTTTGGGCAGTTTCCTGGAGTCGAACCCAATGGGGGCCGACAAGGTGATCATTCCCCGCCAGGGCTATTTTCAGCAGGAGGGTCGCACGGTTCAGACCTTTGCGATCAAGAAGACCGGGCTCTGCTACGACCGGCTTCGGGAGCGCTTCGAGACGCCGTCCCGAGCGCTGCATTTCATCGGGCATCAGGCCAATTTGCGAATGCTCGAGAACGTCTGCCGTCGTTTCGAGATCGGCCCCGACCGGCATCACTCGAACGTCGAGTTGTACGGAAATACAGGTGCAGCGAGTTCGGGCACGGTACTCTCCCAGAACTGGGACAAGTGGGTGCCGGGGGACGATATCGCCGTGGTGGGCGTGGGCTCGGGGCTGACCTGGGCCTCGTATCTTGCCCGTTTTGGGAAAGCCGAAACCGACCAATGAAATACGAAACGTTCAAAGCTCGGACCCACTTCGATAAGCCCGAACTGCTTGCTTTCGCCTACGGACGGCTCGTCGAGGACGCGCCTGCCGAACTGAAGGCGCGTCTGCCGACGCCTCCGATGCTGATGCTCGATCGCATCGTCGAAATCAGCCAGAACAGGAACCGCGGTCGCATCGTGGCCGAACGCGACGTGAACCTGGACGACTGGTTCTTCCAGTGTCATTTCCAGGGCGACCCAGTGCAGCCGGGTTGCCTCGGCCTCGACGGGATCTGGCAGTTGCTGGGCTTCTACTGCAATTGGCGAGGCGGCCTGGGAAGTGGTCGTGCCCTCGGCTGTGGAGAGGTCGAATTTTTCGGGCAGATCCGCCCCCACGATGGGGTCGTCCGCTATGAGGTCGACATCAAGCGCTACGCGGAACTGGGCAACACGGGAGCGGCGCTGGTCGTGGGCGACGCGCGACTCCTAGTCGACGAGAGCGAGATCTACACGGTGAAGGGCGCCCGGGTCGGCCTCTTTAGAGATATCGACTACCCCGACTATCCCCTCGACTCGGAAAACGCACGGGGCGGGAGGATGGAGAGTTGAGCGATGCCCCCGTCGCTCTGGTGACCGGCGGCGCAACGGGCATCGGTGCGGCTTGCGCTCGGCGGCTCGCCGCCGAGGGATTTCGGGTGGCGGTCCACTATCGGTCGAGCGCCGCCAAGGCGGAGGCTCTACTGAAGGAAATTCCGGGAGCCTTCGGAGTCCAGGCCGATCTTACGGTTGCAGCGGAAGTGGACGCACTCATCAAGGAACTCAAGGCGGAGGCGGGGCGGGTCGACGTTCTCGTCAACAACGCCGGCTACAACGTCAACGCCCCCATGCTCTCCATGAGCCTGGATCAATACGATGCGGTGAGCGCCATGGCGCGGGGGACTTGGTACCTGTCCAAGGGCATTTTGAGGCGATTTATGCTGCGCGCCAAGAGCGGCCGAATCGTCAATATCTCGAGCGTCGTCGGCCATACCGGAAACCCGGGGCAGATTCCGTATACCATGGTCAAGGCGGGTCTCGATGCCTTCACAAAATCCCTGGCTCAGGAGATGAGCGGCCGGGAAATCCTGGTGAACGCGGTTGCACCGGGCTTTATCGACACCGAAATGACCGAGGAACTTCCCTCGGAGGTTAAGGACGCAATCCTGGCGCGGATTCCCCAGGGCCGGATGGGCAACGCCGATGAAGTGGCCGATGTGGTCGCGTTTCTCGCGACCCGGGGGCATTATGTGAACGGCAGCGTACTCCACGTCAACGGGGGAATGTACGGTGGCTAGAGACGGCGTAGAAGTGTCGGGAAGTGCTCGAAACGGCCCAGGCAGCTCTCCGGAGGCCGAATCGGCCCCGCTTAGCCCGGCCGAGGTGCTGGAGAGGGTTCCCCAACAGGCCCCTTTTCGGTTCATCGATGAGATTCACGAACTGGATTCGGAGCACATCGTCGCGAGCTATCGTTTTCCCGAGAATTCCGATTTCTATCGCGGTCATTTTCCAGGGAATCCGATTACGCCGGGCGTCATCCTGGTGGAGGCGATGGCCCAGGCGGGCGTCGTCGCTCAGGGAATCTATCTCTACGCGCTTCAATACAGCGCCGAGGAAGTTGAAAAAGTAGTGACGGTTTTTACCGATGCCAATGTTGAATTCTCGGGGCAAGTTCTCCCGGGGGATCGCGTGACGACGAGCGGGCGAGTTCGCTTTTTCCGGCGCAAGAAACTCCGCGCGGACGTCGAAATGCGGAAGGAGGACGGCACGCTCGTTTGCGAGGGTGAGCTTTCGGGCATGGGAGTTCCCCGGTGAGCCGGAGAGTCGTCGTCACAGGGTTGGGGGTCGTCGCCCCGAACGGGACCGGAGTCCCGGATTTCGAGGCCTCCTTGCGATTGGGCCGATCAGGAATTCGACACGTCGAAGCCATGGCCGAGGCGAAGTTCGCATGCACCGTCGCCGGCGTGCCCCAGGGCGTTGACGCGTTGGTGGAGCAAGAGTTCGACGAGGATGAGCGATTGGTCATGAACGGGAGCCACCGTTTCGCGAGCCTGGCTTGCCTCGAAGCCTGGAAGGCGGCGGGCCTCGAGCGCCCAGCCCGAGATTCCGAAGAGGTGGACTGGGATACTGGGGCGATTATCGGGACGGGTATCGGCGGTATGGATACAACCGCGGAGAAGGTGGTTCCGCTGACCAACGCGGGAAAGGTTCGCCGGATCGGCTCCACTTCGGTCGAGCAGGTCATGGCCAGCGGGGTTTCCGCACGGATCTCGGGACAGTTCGCCCTTGGAAACCAGGTGACCACGAATTCCAGCGCTTGCAGTACGGGCACCGAGGCCATCGCGATGGGGACCGAGCGGATTCGCTCGGGTGCCGCAAAGCGCATGCTCTGTGGGGGGTCCGAAGCGGCGACGCATTATATCTGGGCTGGGTTCGACGCGATGCGCGTGCTCAATCGTCGCTCAAACGATGCGCCCGAGAAAGCTTCGCGGCCCCTGAGCGCCTCGGCGGGTGGCTTCGTCCCCGGTGCGGGGGCGGGTGTCGTCATGCTCGAAAGCGAGGAGAGTGCTCTCGATCGGGGCGCCAAAATTTACGCCGAGGTCGCCGGCCAGGGGATCAACTGCGGGGGACACCGGATGGGGGGAAGCATGACCGCCCCCAACCCCGAGAGCGTCCGGCGCTGTATCGATGCAGCCCTGGCAGACGCGGGTCTCTTGGCAGCCGATGTAGATGTCATCAATGGGCACCTGACGGCGACGGGAGCGGATCCACGGGAGATTGGCTCGTGGGCGGCTGCGTTGGGGCGAGGCCCGGGCGAGTTGCCCCTGATCACCGCGACCAAGTCGATGATCGGCCACACATTGGGTGCCGCCGGGGCGATCGAGAGTGTGGCCTCGATCCTGATGCTGAAGGGTGGCTATGTGCATCCCTCGATCAATTGTGAGGATGTTCACCCCGAGATTGAGCCCCATGCCAGTTCGATTTCCCACGAGCTGCGCGAGTTCGAGGACATGAAGGTTATAGTGAAAGCCGGCTTCGGCTTCGGTGACGTCAATGCCTGTCTGGTTTTTCGAAAGTGGGAAGGCTGAAAGAGCGGCTCAAAATTCGCCCCTTGGACGTGGGCGGGAACAGAACGCAAAGAGAAGTAGATGATCGACATCGGGTGTGCTGACGTGGCGCCAGCGAGCAGGTGTTGACGAACAGACGAACAGACGAACAGACGAACAGACGAATAGAGGAGTGCAACAAATGGAACAGTCGCAAGTGATGGAAGGTGTGGTCAAGATCCTAACACCGTGGGTGAAGAACGATGAAGCCCTTCAAGCGGTTTCCCTGGAGACAAATATTCTCGACGATCTAAAAGTGAATTCGGCACGGCTCGTGGATGTGGTCATCGCCTTCGAGGACGAGTTCGATATCGAGATCGACGATGAGGACGTGGACACCGTCAATACCGTGGGTGATGCGGTTCAGCTGATCTCCTCGAAGCTGGGCTGACCGTCCCGCCCCTTTCTCCGAACGCTCTCCAGGGGCAGCGACGTAGTGAGTCAGAATGAATCTACAGGCGCCTCCCCGGCGCATCGGCAGATGGCGAGTCGGCACCGTACCCAGCGGTGGATCGGCTGGCTGCTGGCCCCCTTCTGGTTTTCGTTTACCTCTCTCTACCTTCGCATTCGGTTCGGTTGCTCCATCGACGGAATCGACGCCAGCCGGGCTTTCTATCGCGCCATCCGCTCGGAGTCGAAGGCACCGCTCCTGGTTTGCGCCAATCACCTGACCCTTGTGGATTCCTTCTTTATTGCCCAGGCACTCTCCTCGAATTGGCGGTTTTTCCTCGACTTCGATTCCGTCCCTTGGAACACGCCCGAGGAAGTGAACTTCGCGAATACCGCGAGGAATCGTGCTCTGGTTTACCTGGCCAAGTGTGTCCCGATCCGTCGGGGCGGGCGGCGTGAGGACATCAAGGGAGTGCTCGATCGTATCGGTTACCTGCTGAAGCGCGGTGAGGTGGCGATTCTCTTTCCCGAGGGCGGCCGCTCGCGGACGGGCCGGATCGATGCGGAAGGTACGGGTTGGGGCGTGGGTCGGGTGCTGGCTTCCGTAGAGGGCTGCCGCGTGCTCTGTGTTTATTTGCGAGGTCAAGCCCAGGAGACTTGGGGTGACTTCCCGGCGCGGGGGGATCGTTTGGGGGTTTCGCTTTCGCTGATCGAGCCCAAATCCGCCGCCCGAGGTGTCCGTCGCACGCGGGATCTTTCGATGCAGGTGATCGGACAACTGGCGGAGATGGAAAGCGAGTATTTCGCCGCGCGGGCCCAGGCTGGGCGAGTGGGAGAGGCCTCGTGATCGGTAACGATATTGTCGACCTCAACGACCCAGAGGCCCAGCCGACCGAGCGGACGCCTGGCTTTGATGCCCGGGTCTTCAGCCCGGCCGAAAACGACCGGATTCAGGCCAGCGACGACCGCGTGCGTGCGCGTTGGCTGACCTGGGCGGCCAAGGAGGCCGGGTATAAACTGCTTCGCCAGCGTGCCCCCACGGTGCGCTTCGTTCCCCGCCAGTACGCGGTTGGTTTCGATTCTCCCGAGCAGGCCCTGGCCGAAGGACGGGAGCAGAGCATGGGCTGGGTGGAGGCCGAGGGTCTTCGCCTGGTTTGTGAGTGGGCCTCGGCGCCGGGTTTTGTTCACGCGTTCTGCCGTCTCGGTGGGGGGTTCGGTGGGGGTCTCGGCGAGACTTTGCCCCGGCCCTGTGTAGGGTTCGATCGTTTGGAAGTTGCGACGTGTGTCCCCGAGCGCTTGAGCGAAGGCGTTCGCGTCCTTGCTCTGCGAAAGATTGGTCTCTTTCTTGGCGTGGGCACCCGCCGCCTCGCCATTCACAAGCGGGGTCGGATCCCCGGCCTGTGGCTCGATGGGGCCCCGCTGGCCTCGGCCCTCTCCCTCTCCCACCACGGGAAGATGGTCGCCTTCGCGTTCAGTGCGAGCAGTCGGGTGCTTTCGACGCATGTGGGGAGTGGTGGCGCCGCCACGGTGATGGCAGCTGGGGGGGACACGCTTTGAACGAGACGAAGCCCCGCATTCGGCCCATTCGCAAGCTCGCCGTGGTCAACCGCGGTGAGGCGGCGATGCGCTGCATTCGGGCAGTCAGGGCGCTCAGGGCCGTCGAAGCGAGTGAACTTGAAGTCTTGGCGCTCTATACGGAGTCGGACTCCGACGCGCCCTTCGTTCGGTACGCGGACTCATCGATCGCGCTGCCCTCGGCGGCGGGCGGGGTGGCCGCCTATCTGGATCACGACCACCTGCTCAAGGTGCTCGCCGAGTGGGGCGCCGATGCCGTCTGGCCGGGTTGGGGTTTCGTCGCCGAGGATCCCGAATTTGTCAGGCGCTTGGAGGAGGCGGGTATTCGATTTCTGGGCCCATCTGCCGAAGCGATGCGCGCCCTCGGCGACAAGATTACTTCCAAGCGAATCGCCGAGCGGGCGGGAGTTCCCGTCACGGATTGGAGCGGGAGTGCGTTGGCCGATGAGCATGAGGCGGCTCAGCATGCGTCTCGCATCGGCTACCCGGTCATGATCAAAGCGACGGCCGGCGGGGGCGGTCGCGGCATCCGCGTGGTCGAAAACGAAGCGCAGATCGCCGAAGCCTTCCGGTCGGCGAGTTCCGAGGCGAAGTCGGCCTTCGGAAACGGCGACCTCTTCTGCGAGAAGTTGGTGACAGGGGGAAGACATATCGAGGTGCAGATTGCCGCCGATCTGCACGGCAACGTGATGGCCTTGGGCTGCCGAGACTGTTCGGTCCAACGCAGGCATCAGAAGGTGCTCGAGGAAGCCCCGCCGCCCTGGCTCGACGCCAGCGTGCGAGAGGGCCTTGAGCAGGCGGCGGTTCAGTTGACGAGCCACGTGGGCTACCAGGGCGTGGGGACCGTGGAGTTTCTCCTCGGCGATGACGGATTCTTCTTTCTCGAGGTGAACCCGAGGCTGCAGGTCGAGCATGGGATCACCGAAGAGATCGTCGGGGTTGACCTCGTTCAGCTTCAGGTGCGCATCGCGCGCGGCGAATCCATTGCCGGCATTGAGGTCAAGGAGCGCGGAGTCGCCATCGAGGCCAGGGTATGCGCCGAAGATCCCGATGCGAATTTCCTGCCTTCTCCGGGGCAGATCGTTCGCTTTGATCCGGCTCTGGGTCCGAGAATTCGCATCGATTCAGGCGTGGTTCTGGGCACGACGGTCTCATCCGAATTCGACTCGTTGATCGCCAAGGTCATTGCGACTGGGGATAACCGGGACGAGGCCCTCGCCCGCCTGAGGTGCGCCCTCCAGGACTTCGAACTTGTTATCGAGGGCGGGGCGAACAACAAGGGCTACTTGATCGAGGTGCTCGGCGCCGAGGAGTATCGATCGGGACCTGTCGATACGACGTGGCTCGATCGCTGGAATGAGGGTCGGCAGACGTGGGCGCCTGCCGCTGCGATCGAAAGCCAGGATGCTCTGGTCGCTGGCGCGATCGTGGCCTACCAGCGAAGCCGCCAGCAAGCGCGTGATTTTTTCTATAGTGATACCGCCGGTCTTTCTCGCGAGAGAATTCCGCCCAGCCAGGGCCAGCAGGTCGACCTCACCTACGCGGGAGAGGCACACCGCCTGATGGTCTACGCGATCGGGGCTTGGCGCTATAGGGTCCACCTCGGTGATCGGGCGGTGGCGGCCACCCTTCGGGAAGAGGGCGCCTACCGGGCGAGGTTGATCATCGACGAACGCGTCCGGCGAGTTCTCTACGACCTCTCCGATCTCGGTCTACGCCTCGAAGTCGACGGCCGACCCTACCGCTATGGCTTACAGACCGCCGGCCAGGTTCGTTCGGGTTCTCCCTCGATGGTGGTGGCCGTATCCGTCGAAGAGGGGGAGACCGTCGAAGCGGGCCAGGGGCTCGGAATCCTCGAGGCGATGAAGATGGAGATCGGTTTTCAATCCCCGGTCTCCGGAACTGTGAGCGAGGTTCGCGTTCGTCCCGGACAGCAGGTTGCGGCTGGGGAAGTGCTGCTCGTCATCGATTCGAGCGACGCTGGCGAGGAGACGAACGGTCGAAGCGAAGCGATCGAATTGCCCGGGCAACGCGATCCGCTTTCCGCTCTCTTCAAGCCCGACGAAGAGAACGTCCTCGGGATCCCTGCCCTTGAGGCGGCCAACGCGAACGATCCCTTCGAGCGACAGACCGCGATGCAAACGGTTCGTGAAGAGATTCGCCGGGTCGTGTTGGGTTTTGACGCCAACCCCGACCGAACGGGAAGGCTGGTGAGCTTCCTCGAAGCCCCTCTGCCGGCGAACCTTTCCGAAGATTTCAAGCGGGAACTGGCCGACGTTCGCCGCGAGATGAGGACCTTCGCGATCACCGAGGAGATCTTTAGTCGAGCCCCAATTTCTCTCGGCAACGGCGAACTCGGACCCTCGAATGACGCGCGCTTCAGGATGTACGTTCGGCGTATCCGAGCCTCGGGCACGGGTATTGCGGATGATTTCCTGGACAAGATCAAGGTGGCGCTGAGCGAGTATGGAGTCACGAGCCTCGAAAGCGGCGACGCCCTCGAACGCGCGGTGCTCCGGATGCTCTCGGCCCAGCGCGACCCCGCGCTGCGCTATCGACTGATGCTGGGGGTGACGCGCCGACTGATTGCTCTGGCGGATGCCAACGCCGGACTGAGCGCGGATATCGATCTCTCTGGTGCCCTCGAACGGGTGGCGCATATGCGGCCCCAAGTGGGCGATGCCCTCGCGGATGCGGCCCTCGAGGCTAGCTATCGCATCTACCGGCAGCCCGGCATCGAGGCGCGCGCGGCGCGCACGTCGAAGGTGGTGGACGAATGGCTGTCGGCTTCGGAGGTCGAGTTTTTGGTGCCGCCCGCCGAGGTCTTGCGCGAGGTCGCCGCGGCGCCACGCCGGGTTTTCGATCGGGTCGGGCACTGGATCATGGGAGACGACTCCGCCCGGCGGGAGATCGCCCTGGCAGCGCATATCCAGCGCCGATACGCGCCGCGGGTGGTCGAGGAGTACAGCACAACGCTCGAGGGCGGGAGCCGGATTCATTGCCTTCGCTACCAGGAGTTGGGCCTGGTCCTCGCCGTGTTGGCGGGTCGGGACAACCTGCTGGAGGTGCTTGGTCACCTCTGCAAGGCTGCCCAGAAAATCGCTGAGACCGAAAAGGAAACGGTCTTTCGGGCGCTCGAGGTGGTTGTGCCCCCGAAGGAGGCCCCGGATTTCTCCTCCATCCGCGAGGAGTTCGAGGCACAAATCGCGGCCGGCGCGGGCGGCAGAGTGGTGACCCTGGGCTTGTTGGGCGAAGAAGGGGGTATCGATCACGTATTCAAGACGTGGGAGTCGGCGGGCGGCAAGCCTGTTCTGCGCGCGCTCTACGATCTCCACCCCGAAACGGCAGAGCGAATCGGCCTGGCCCGTTACGTGAATTTCGAGCTCGAGCGGACGCCCGCAGAGGAGGGTGTCTACGCCTTCGTCGGCCATGCCCGGGAAGTCCCCGGCGACGAGCGGGTCTTTGTGCTCGCCGATGCCAGGGACCGTGCTTCTTCGGCAAGCCATGAGTTGGCGGTCCACCTCCCCGCTTTCGAGCAGACCTTCCAGCGCGCCACTCGAAGCCTGCGGACGATTTTACAGGTACACGACGGGCGTCGTCGTTTGCGTTGGAATCGCATCGCGCTCTACGTGGCGCCCCCCATCTTCGTGGATTCGAAATCGATCGAGCGAATCGCTAGCCAGTTGGCGCCTGCGACTCGACATCTGGGCCTTGAGAAGGTTCTGGTCTGCTTGAACCTGCTCGATCGGGAGAATCCAGACGCGCCGCCTGTCTCCCAGGAGTTCGAGATCGTCGACGCCAACGGACGAATGGAAATCGCCGCGCGCGAACCCCATCGCGAACCCCTGGTGCCCGCGAGCGCCTATGAGCGAAAACTGGTGGCGACCCGTCGCCAGGGCCAGCCCTACCCCTATGAAATCCTCAAGATGCTGGTCGCCGATGACCGTGCTTCCCAGGCGGGGGGAACTCGCGCCGCCGCCCCGCCGCCCCCCGCCGCCTTCGCCGAGTTCGATCTGGATCCCGAGAGTGCCGCGCCCCGAGCGATTCCCATCGGCGACCGGCCCTATGGGGAAAATCAGGCCGCGATCGTGCTGGGCCTCATCTCGACCCCCACGGCCAAGCATCCGGAAGGGATGCGCCGGGTGCTCGTGCTCTCGGATGCCAGCATGGGAATGGGCGCTCTCTCGGCGCCCGAATGCGACCGTCTGGTCGCGGCCTTCGATCTGGCCGAAAGGGAGAGCCTCCCCCTGGAATGGGTCTCGGTATCGAGTGGGGCGCGGATCGCGATGGACAGCGGAACCGAGAACCTCGATGCGACCGCCCGGGTGGTCCGCCGAATCGTGACCTTCACCCAGGCGGGTGGCATCGTGAATCTGCTGGTGGCGGGCGTCAATATTGGGGCCCAGGCGTATTTTGATGCCCTCGCCACGATGTTGATGCACACCCGAGGTGCCCTGATCATGACCCCGGATGCTTCGATGGTTCTCACCGGCCGCAGGGCTCTGGAGGCGGCGGGCTCGGTGTCGGCCGAAGACGAAGTGGCCATCGGCGGCTACGAGCGGATCATGGGGCCCAACGGAGAGGCCCAGTACCACGCCCCCAATCTCTTCGAGGCCTACGATATTCTCTACAGGTACTATGAGTTCACCTACGTTGCGCCGGGCGAAATCAGCCCGCGCCGGTTTCCCAGCACCGATTCCGATGACCGCTCGATCTGCGATTTTGAAAGTCCGAGCGATAGCTTCGGTTTCGCCACGGTGGGCGAGATTTTTGACGACTCCAAAAACCCCGGTCGCAAAAGACCCTTTGAAATGCGGACGGTCATGCAGGCGGTGATCGATTCGGATGGGGGCCAACTCGAGCGTTGGCAAGCCATGGTGGGCGCTGAGACCACCATCGTCTGGGATGCTCATCTCGGAGGCGTCCCGGTCGAATTGATCGGGATCGAGAGCCATTCGCTTATTCGGAACGGGTATCGGCCCCACGATGGGCCAGAGGCCTGGAATGGGGGGACCCTCTTCCCGCAATCCTCCAAGAAAATGGCTCGGGCCATTAACGTGGCCAGTGGGATTCGGCCCGTCGTGATCCTTGCCAACCTTTCGGGCTTCGACGGTTCTCCCGAGTCCCTGCGCAAACTTCAACTCGAGTATGGAGCTGAAATCGCCAGGGCCGTCGTCAACTTCGAGGGGCCGATTCTCTTTTGCGTGGTTTCGCGCTATCACGGCGGGGCCTACGTTGTGTTCAGCCAGGCCTTGAACCCGGGTCTGGAGTCGACCGCCCTGACAGGGTCATACGCTTCGGTGATCGGCGGTGGCCCGGCAGCGTCGGTTGTCTTTGCACGAGAAGTTCGCTCCCAGGCTGTCTCCGACCCGCGTGTTATCGAAATGCAGCGCGAACTGCGCGCTCGCCCCAGTGCCGAGCTTCGAGAGAAACTCGAACTGCTCGTTCGTGATGTCACCCTGGAAAAACAGGCCGAGGTCGCGGCGGAATTCGATCGGGTGCACAGTGTCGAGCGGGCTCGGAAGGTGGGATCCTTGCGGGATATTATCGAGCCTCATGTCTTGCGGAGGCGCTTGATCGACTCACTTCGTAAAGCGCTTGAGGGCGCCCAGGACCGGGCTGCCCGGGCAGCGTCCGCGCCGCCCGAGGGAGGAAAACATGCGGGGAACTGAGGGGCCAGGCGCGTTGCCCGACGCGATCTTGTTGGAGAATGTGCAGGTGCCGGCCGCTTTGGGCGTGACGGCGGGGGAGCGTGCCTTGCGCCGGTCCGTCCGGGTGGATCTCGAAATCGGCCGTTCCCTGGCGGAGCCCGGGCGCAGTGACCGCGTCGAGGAAACCATCGACTACGGCGAGATTTTCAAGGTCGTGGAGAGCGTGGCCGGCGGCGCGGAGCACAATCTCGTCGAGGCTCTGGGCGAGCGCATCGCCGAGGCCCTGCTGACGCGTTTCGAAATCGAGTGGGTCCAGATTACGGTGCGCAAAGCCAGGCCCATGGCCGGGTCCGTCGAGTCCGCGGGGGTTCGTATGACTCGCTTCGCCAAGGCCTGATCGCGACCCCCAGGGGCCTTTTTACTCATTCAACCCTCATCGGGTGGCTAGGCGGGTCCCGTTCTGGGGGGTATCATCCCCGCCCCTCCCAGAGAAAGTTCCCCCTTGAACTTGCCCCAGCCCGAAGCGCCTCTGAATCGCACGGAAGCGGAGTCAGTCGTCCGCACCGCTGTGGATGAAGGGACCCTGGACTCAGTTGTGGCCCTGCGCCTGGCTTCCAATATCCGGAGCGAGGGCGTCCTCGAGGTTCTTGCCGAAGGGGCCTTCGAGAGCAAGCGAAAGTTCAAGGGCGACGTCGTGACCGTCTCGCGGAATATTTTTCTGCCGCTGACGAACCTGTGTCGAAATCGGTGCACGTATTGCAGCTTCGCCAAGCAGCCCGATTCCGCCGAGGCCCATACCTACTCCCTGGAAGAGGTGGCCGAATGCGTTCGCGGCGGAGTGGCCACGGGTTGTACCGAGGCTCTGATGTGCCTGGGGGATAAGCCCGAGGTGGCCTACCGGAGTCATCGGGAATGGTTGAAGGACCGCGGCTATCGAACCACCATCGATTTGGTTCTCGAGGCCTGCAAGGTCGCCGTCGAAGGGGGGATGCTTCCGCATACCAACGCGGGGATTCTTTCGGTGGAAGAAATGGAAGTACTTCGGCCGTGGAACGCCTCCATGGGGCTGATGATGGAGACCACGAGCACCCGCTTGCGAGGCAAGGGGATGGCTCATTTTCATGCGCCCGACAAGGATCCCGCAGTGCGTATACGGATGCACGACGAGGCCGGGCAACTCCGCATCCCCTTCACCAGCGGCCTGCTGCTGGGCATCGGTGAAAACGACGAAGAGCGCATCGAGACCCTGATGACCTTGCGCGAGTTGCAGGAGCGACACCAGCATATCCAGGAAGTGATCGTTCAGCCCTTTCACCCCAAGCCGAGCACCCCCATGCGAGCCACGGCTCCGATTCGCGATGATGAAGTGGTGGCCTGGGTGGCGCTGACCCGGTTGATCCTGGGGCCCGAGATGAACGTGCAAGCGCCCCCGAACCTGGCGCCGCGTATGCTCGAGAGGCTTGCCCGGTCGGGACTCAACGATTGGGGTGGCGTATCCCCGGTTACCGTCGATTTCATCAACCCCGAAGCCCCTTGGCCCGCCATGGAGGGGTTGCGTGAGTTGACCGAGGCCAGCGGCCAGGTCCTGAAGGACCGCGGTCCCGTCTACCCGGATTGGCTCTTGGGCCGACCGGAGCTTTTTCAACCCGAAATGCGAAAACGAGTGACGCGCCTAGCTACCGACGAGGGTTATGCGCGGCGTCCAACCCACCAGTCCGATGAGGAGGCTGCTTGATGTTCGAACGTATGCTGGAAGATGTTAATCCCCGAGTGGCGGCCATTCTCGAGGCTGCCCTGGATGGCCGAGAAATCTCGCTGGAGGAGGCGGAATGCCTGCTCGAAGCCGAGGGCGCCGACCGCCATGCGCTGTATTGGGCGGCGGACAAAGCGCGCCAGGAAGATGTGGGGGATGACGTGACCTACGTCGTCTGCCGCAATATCAACTTCACGAATATCTGCTATGTCGGCTGTTCTTTTTGCGGCTTCGCCCGGCACAAGCATGAATCCGACGCCTTCGTCCACGACACGGAGACGCTTTTGGAAAAATGCGCCGACGCCATCGAGCGGGGCGCTACAGAGATTTGCATGCAAGGGGGTATCCATCCCCAGAAGGACCATGCCTACTACCACGAGATTGCGTCGGCGGTTAAAGCCGCCTTTCCCCAGCTGCATCTGCACGCCTTCTCTCCCGAGGAAATCGACTTCGGCCACCGCAAGAGTGATATGGAGATCGGCGACTACTTGGCCTGGCTCAAGGAGGCCGGGGTCAGCAGCTTGCCAGGCACCGCGGCGGAAATCCTGGACGACGAAATCCGCGACATCCTCTCGCCCCGTAAGCTCAAGACCGACCGATGGGTCGAGATCATCAAGGCCGCCCACCGGGTCGGGCTCCCCACGACCTCCACCGTGATGTACGGGCACATCGAGAGTCCCCGGCATATCGCGGCCCACATGGGGTTGATCCGAGACGTCCAGAAAGAGACCGGCGGCTTTACCGAGTTCGTTCCCCTGGGCTATATCCACGAGCGCAACGAGCTCTACAACGTGCTCGGGTCGCGCCCGGGCGCAACCGCCCCCGAGGACCTTCGAATCGTGGCTGTGGCTCGGCTCTTCATGCGCCCCTGGATCACGAATATCCAGGTCTCCTGGGTGAAGATGGGCCATAAGTTGGGCCAGGTCGCCCTCGACGCGGGGGCGAATGATTTCGGCGGTACGCTGATGGAGGAGTCCATCAGTCGGGAGTCGGGCTCGCAGTTCGGAGAGAACACCTCCCCGGAAGATTTTCGGCGCCTGATCCGCGAGATCGGACGCGTTCCGGTGGAGCGCGGAACTCTCTACCAGAGTCTCCGTCGCTTCGATGATCCCGCCCTCGATCCCGTGACGCCCGTGGCGCCCGTAACGCCCGTGGCGCCCGAGGGGGAGTCAGGCCCCGAGCGGAGCGCCGAGGAGTCGGCCTCCTTGCAGGTCATTGGCTAGCGGGCTTGCTGGGTTGCCCGGGGCCTTGGTGACCAGGGCTGCGAGTGGGCTTGGGACAGGGCTTGGGACCGGGTTTAGGGTCGGGGTTGCGAGGGCGGCTGCGCATCGCCGCGGTCGAGCTGGCTGACCAGGGCGTCGAGCCGCTCGCCCAGAGCTTCGACTTGGTAACGCAGCGGAGGCCTCTCGAGGATGCCGCGCTCGATTTTCTCGATGGCGTTGCGTACGGCGGGGTGGTCGCGGCCCAGGGCCTCGCCGATTTTGCCCACCGGGGCGTCGGTGTAGCGCCGGCACAGGTACATGGCGAGTTGCCGGGGCACGAGCACCTGTTTGCGGCGCGATCGGGAAGCGAGCTGCTCGGGACTGGACTGAAAGAACCCCGCCACCACCCCGATTACGTCACCAATCGTCAGCCGCCGTTTTCGGGGAGACGCGGAGGTCTTCTTGGCGATGGCACTTTCGGTCAGCTCTAGGTCGATGGGCCGCTTCAACAACGAGGAAGTGGTCACCAGCTGGATCAGGGCGCCCTCGAGTTCCCGGACACTCCCCCGGAGGTTTTCTACCAGAATGTCCAGGCACTCGGTGGGGAGCGCGACGCCCCCGTGGGCTGCCTTGCTGCGGAGGATGGCCCGCCGCACGCGTTGATCCGGGGGCTCAAGCTCAGCGACGAATCCGCTCGAGAGCTGGGACCGCAGCCGGGGGCTGAGTTCGGGCATGTCCTGGGGCATGCGGTCACCGGTGAGCATGACCCGTCCTCCGGCGTCGAGGACGTGCTGGAGGGTATGAAAGAATTCGAGCTGAGTGGCGACCTTGTTTTCGAGGAACTGAACGTCTTCGACGACCAGAAGCTGCTGGCGGCCTCGGTAGCGGCGTTTGAAGTCCCCGGTTCGGTTGCTGCGCAGGGCGGAGAGAAATTGATTGGTGAAGCTCTCGGAGGAGACGTATTTGACCTCGCCCGCTCCCAGGCTGGTGGCCTCGGCGGAGACGGCTCGCGCTAGATGCGTCTTCCCCATGCCCGAATCCGCTCGCAGGTAGAGCTGGTTCAGGGCCTGTTGTTGGTTTCGGGCCATGGCGAACGCAGCCTCCCGGGCCAGGGCATTGCACGGCCCGACGACGAAGCTGTCGAAGGAGTATTGGGTCGGCGTCGCGCCCGGTCCGGCGGCGGCGGGCTTGGGGCTGGGGATCCGGCCGGGCTTGGCGCTGGGGATCCGGCCGGGCTTGGGGCTGGGGATCCGGCCGGGGGGCATGCTCCGGAGCGCTCTTCGGGTTCGTCGAGGAATCGGGGTGACCTGGGGCGATTGGGCGGGCTCGGCCGGGGCCGCTGACGGTTCGGAGCGAGGGGAACATTCTGCGCCGTCGGCTTCGAGAGCTCGGAGTTTCGCGGCAGCCGGCTTCTTCGGCGCCGCCCCTCCGAGGGCTGAGCCGTCTTGGGTGAGGCCGAGAACAACCTCGATCCCCGCGCCGTTCTCAGCGCGCAGGCACGCGTCGATGCGCGCGAGAAAATGTCGCTGGATTCGCTCCTGGTGAAAGGGCGAAGGGCAGACGAGCAGGAGTCCTTCGTCCACTCTTCGGGGCTCCAGGGGCTGGAGCCATGTTTCGAAGGTGAACGTGGGGACTTCTTGTTGTAGACGATGTAGAACACCGTCCCAGACCTCGGGGGCAAAGGTCAATTCGGGGTACACCAATCCGTACGCGGAGCGCTTGGATTCCTAGGGGGTTTGGGGGGTTGTGCGCCGATCCAAGGGGATTGGATTCGGATCGCTGGCTGAACAGATGCCAGTTAACCACAACCGTCCAAGGCTCCGCAAAGCGAGAATTGGGACATCCAGCTTTTTCGAGTCGTCCTCAAGACCCGCTCAAAAACAGTTCTAGAAAGCTTTGAACCGGTGTTTCGAAGTCCGAATATCCTTGCCTCTGCGGGTCTTAGGTCAATCCTGAAAGAAAAGGTGATGCATCGTTTCTGTGTTGGTGGCGGATTCCCGCACCTGTCAAAATCTCAATTTTCCTCAAAAAATCGACACAATGCATTTTCTTACGAATTTTTCCGGCGGCCCTAAATTCACTGCAAAACGTCGGACCCCGGCGCTACGGAAATCCCGGACTCGGCGATCTGAAAGCGAAGTAATTCGATCAAAAGTTCGTGGCGCGCTCGGGCGCACGGGGCCTCGAGCAGCCGTTGTTTTTCGAGAACCCCGAGCTCGACGGCCTGAGCGACGACGTGAACGAGCTCCGCTTCGGTGAAGTCCTTCAGCTTGGTCTGGAAAACGGCCATTTGATTCTTGGCCTCGGCGGTCACCCGTCTGTGCTGGCGGGAGACGAGTTCCTTGAGGGCCGAAAGCAGCTCAGCTCGGAGCGGGCCAAGCGCCGATGTGTTCTCGGGGCCGCTCTGCTCGGAGAGATATTCGACCTCGGCCATCCGGTAGGGGTGCGAGGGGGTGGGAAGACTTTCGCTTCGAATTTTAAAGCGGTGCTTCGCGATCAGCAGGATATCGAGGGTGCCGTCCTCCCTTTCCCGGGCTCCGCTGATTTCACCCTCGCAGCCCACATCGAAGACGGCGGGGTTGTCGCCGCTGTCGTTCAGGGCTTCGGGTCGGATCGCCACCATGCCGATGCGCCGGTCGCCGTCCAGAGCTGTTCGCACCATGGTTCGATAGCGGGGCTCAAAGATGTAGAGAGGAACGCTGCCGGCGGGGAAGAGAACGACGTTCGGGAGGGGAAAGAGAGGCAGCGGGGGGGGAGATGACGGGGCGGGCATCGTTACGAATTCCTTTCGAGTCCCTCGGAGCCTAGCGCGTTGGCTTGACGGTCCTGCTGGCGGCGGGAATACTGCGAGCGAGATGGACAAAGGGACCCGTCTGGAGCTGATCGCACGGCTGAGGGAGGATGCCGACCGAATCTGTGTCCGTTTCGGCTTGCGCTATCGCGTGATCGAGCCCGAGCGCGCCAACGTCAAACTCCGCTACGGAATCTGCTATTCGGACGGGACCATCAAGATCCGCCTCCACCACACGAAGACCCGGGAACCCCTCAAATACTCGAGTCTGGTCAGCACCCTCTGTCACGAGCTGGCGCACCTGCGGCACTTCAACCACTCCAAGCGCTTCCAGGACTTCAACGAAACCATCCTGATGTGGTGTCGGCGCCAGGGGATTTACCTGCCGGGCAGGCCGCCCACGACTCGCGGAGCGCTTCCTCCGCCCCCGGGTCTTTCGTCCGGTGCGCCTTCCCGAGGGGGGATCTCGACGCCCAATGTTGATCGAGCCCGAACCGGGCCCGCTCCGCCCGAGCAGTTGGCGCTCTTCTAGACCCGCGGGTGCGGGAAGCCTCGTCTATCCGGCGGCGAGCTTTTGCTGCTCGTCGTATTCCTCAAGGCTGTTCGGACCCTCGGCGACCTTGGTCACGATTGAATCGCAGGCGAGGTTCTTGTCGAGGATTTCGTTCATCAGTCCTTCGACGGTCAGCTCATCGAATTCCTCGAAGGCATCCTCAAGCCCGCTCCCGGTGACGGTGAATTCCAGCTGGAGCTTGATTTTAACGTCCATCTTTTACTCTCTCCTCGCTCGGGGCTCTCTGTACCAGGCTCTCGTATTCCGACGATGGCCTTGGTGGGTGCAGTTCCCTGGTCCCGGCTGAGTTTCCTTAGGCTGATTGGGCTCGATTCCATGCGGCCCCGGCGCGCCGGCGCCGCATGGCAATGACTTTTGGTTTTTGGTTTTCGCGTTCTGGCATTCGAGGCGCGGGGCGCCTGTTTCGTTTCAGGCCCCTCGCTCCCTCCTGCAGACCAGCTTGCTCGTCCGCGGCCGGAATGACTCCGTCGGACTCCTCCGGCTGCTTGCCGGTTCCCGGAATGGGCTCGCCGACGAGTGGGCCAGTGCTGTTCGTGGGGTGGTTAAGAGGTGCCTAGAGCACCCTGGGGTGCTCCGCTGGTGATATTTGTGACGCTTCGTGCCATTGGGCTGCTGAGGATACACCGGCCCCGAAGCTGGGGCTATGCAGACCACTCACAAATTCAGCTATTTACCCAGCAAAGCGCGCCCAGGGCGGTGATTTGCCGAGAAATCTTCCGGATTGACGGCTTGGGGAGCGTCGGTGAAGGCAAAAGACCCCGGAGCGACTTTCGGAATCCTCCGCTTTGGATTCAACCCGAGGCGTCGGCTGCACCCTCGACGTGTGCCTCCTGGAGCGCCTGGGCAGTCCGTTCGTCCAGGGCCACGTCGCTGTGGCACTGGGCGGGGCCGCTGCCCACGTCCATCTGGCTTTGGGTCTTGCTCGCCAGCCGCTGCAATTCCTCGGGCGTCAGCACCCCCCTCTTCTGGAGAATCTCTTTTTGCTCGTCGCTCAGGGCATCGGAAATCTTGGGCTTTTCCCACGCGTAGGCCTCGTCCTTGCCCGAGATAAAGCTCGTAATTTCTTTGCTAATTCGGACCGCGCACCAATCGTGGCCGCACATGGCGCAGAAATCCGTGTCCACGTCCATGTCCTCGTCGTGGAAGGCTCGGGCGGTATCGGTATCGAAAGCGAGCTCGAAATGCTTTTCCCAATTCAGCGCGGCCCGGGCCTTGGTGAGTTCGTCATCCCAATCCCGGCTGGCCGGGAGGCCAAGCGCCACGTCGGCCGCGTGGGCAGCGATTCGGTATGCGACGCAGCCCTGCTTTACGTCATCGCGCTTCGGCAAGCCCAGATGCTCCTTGGGGGTCACGTAACAAAGCATGCTTGCCCCGTGGTAGGCGGCGGCCGTGGCGCCGATGGCACTGGTGATATGGTCGTAGCCGGGGAAGACATCGGTCACCAGGGGGCCGAGAACGTAGAAGGGGGCGCCGTGGCAGACCTGGCGTTGCAATTTCATATTGTATTCGATCTGGTCGAAGGGGACGTGTCCCGGCCCCTCGATCATCACCTGCACGCCATGGCGCCAGGCGCGTTCGGTGAGTTCGCCCAGAGCGCTCAGTTCGCCGAGTTGGGCACCGTCGGTGGCATCGGCGAGCCCGCCGGGCCGGAGTCCGTCGCCGATGGAGAAAGTAATGTCATACCGGCGCATGAGCAGGCAGATGTCGTCCCAAATCTCCGCCATCAGGTTCTCACGCCCATGGTGAAGCATCCATTTCGCGAGCAGGGAGCCCCCGCGACTTACGATTCCGATCAGTCGCTGGGCCACCAGATCGAGGTGCGCCCGCCGGACCCCCGCGTGAATGGTGAAATAGTCGACGCCTTGGCGCGCCTGGACCTCGAGGCCCTCGAGAACCATTTCCCGATCGAGTTCCTCGATGCTGCGCCCGAGGATCATGGAGTAGATGGGAACCGTGCCAATCGGCGCTGTGGAGTGCTTGATGATCGCCTCGCGGGTCGCGTCGAGATCGCCCCCGGTCGACAGGTCCATCACCGTGTCGGCACCCCATCGCAGCGCCCACTCGAGTTTTTCGACTTCCTCGCTGCTTCCACTCGAGACAGGGGAGGCCCCCATATTGGCGTTGATCTTCGTTCGGCTGGCCCGTCCAATCGCCATGGGGTCGAGGTCCATCCCCAGGTGGACCTTGTTGGCGGGAATCACCATGCGCCCTGCGGCCACTTCCTCGCGGATCTGGTCCACGGTCAGGTGGGGTTCGCGTAGAGCCACGCGCTCCATCTCGGGCGTGTTCATCCCGAGCCGGGCGTGTTCGAGTTGGGTGATGGGCACGAAGCCGTCGGGTGCTCGCCACGTCCCCTCGGTTTGAACCCAGCCCTCGGGCATGAAATCCCACGCCGTCTTGTCGGAGACAGGGGGCATGTCCGGGGTATCCGGGGACGAGAAGGACAGGGGGCCGCCGATATCCGGCGGATTCGCGAAGCTTCCCGGGTTGGTGCCCTCTTGGCGGCTGGAGGGATTGCTATTGGCTCGGGGTTGCGGGTAACTCGTCATGGAGGGATTCCTCTCGGGTTCGTGGGGGTCCTTGCGGGATGCCCTGCCCGAATACCCTATCACGCGCGATTTGGACGCGCTCCGGAGACAGGCCCGGGGACGCCAGTCAGACGCTTTTTTTGGGGCGGGTTGACCATTCGCGACTATGCTTGGCTTGTGCGACCCACAGATAATGGGCGGGGGTCCAGGGGTAGGTTGGAATCCATGGTTGAAAAGTTCATCAAGCTCGCGGTTTTGCTCGGTCTCCTGATGGGGAGCGTGGCATGCGACCGGAATATCGCCCCCTTCGTGCCCGGGGAACAACCCCGCCAGCCGGATCTGTCTCGGATTTTCCCGGCTCCCGAGGAGGAGACGGCTCCGGCTCCGGGCGCGATGGCGTCGCGCTCGCCCGTTGCCAGCACCTCGGGACGGTCCGGTGCCGCGGTGAGGGGTCGCGTGAGTCTGGCGCCTGGGCTCTCTCAGCGTTCGGGTACGCTTTTTATCATCGCGCGTCGCCAGGGGGTGGCCGGAGGCCCTCCGCTCGCGGTTTTGCGCGTTCCGAGCCCGAGTTTCCCCCTCGCCTTCGAGATCGGCCCCGACCAAGTCATGATGCCGGGGACGGCGTTCGAGGGGCCGATGTCGCTCTCCGCGCGCTTGGATAGCGATGGCGACGCGATGACCCGGGGTCCGGACGATCCGGCCACCCGGGGCCCGCTGGCGGTGGCCCCGGGAATGGCGGGGGTCGAGTTACAACTGGGCTCCGCCTCGGCCACCCGGTCGCCGGCCGCCTCTGCGCCGAGCGGAGGGCGGG
This sequence comes from Myxococcota bacterium, assembly GCA_028823175.1. Lineage (GTDB taxonomy): Bacteria > Myxococcota_A > UBA9160 > UBA9160 > UBA4427 > JAZXM01. The sequence goes on along the minus strand of JAPKBZ010000026.1, from coordinate 23,929 downwards.
GTGGGGCTTCGGTCCGCGGGATCATCGAACTCGCCGCCCCCGGGAAGTCGTCCGAGGGAACGCTGTTCGTGATCGCTCGTCGGCTCGGGGTAAGCGGTGGCCCGCCGGTGGCGGTGCTGCGCATTTCCCGCCCGAGTTTCCCCCTCGCCTTCGAGATCGGCCCCGATCAGGTGATGATGCCCGGCGTCCGCTTCGAGGGATCGCTCGGGCTGACGGCTCGCCTCGACGCCGACGGCGATGCCATGACCCGGGACGCCCGCGATCCCGCGACGACGGCGCCCGTAACGGTGAGCCCCGGAGCCGAGGGGATCGGGCTGAGGCTCGAGTAGGCTCCCGGGCGGGGTTTTCGACAGGGCACCGAGATGCAGCCCACTGAGATGCAGCCCACCGTGATGCAGCCCACTGAGATGCAGCCCACTGAGGTGAGTCGGCTAGCGATGCCGCTCGAGTTCGTTGAGCCCCTCAAGGCTCCCAGCGACGATTAGGGTTTCCCCTTCCTCAAACTGGTCCACCGCACCGACCACGCGAATCTTGCCGCCCCCTTCCATTGGGCGGCTCCGGGCCAGCACTACCTGGACCCCTGTGCGTTCGCGGACGGCGAGCTCGGCGAGATTTTTTCCGATCATGTAGGCGGGAACCATGATTTCCCGCAGCCAGTAACCGTCGCCTAGGTCGACGGTCTTGCCCCGGCCCACCGCGGTCATGCTGCTCGAGAAGCCGCCGGCCAGATCGCGCCGGAGTTGCTCGGTTTGGCTGATCTCGGTGATCGCCTTCTCACTGACCGTGCCGAGCAGCCGCCCGGGATCGGCGGGGTCGACGACGGCGACCTCTTCCAGGCGTGTTCCGCTAAAAATCTTCATGACCACGGCAAGATCGTCGTCGGGGGTGGCCGACGGATGGCGCGTATCCACTAGATCGCCGGCGACCACGAGGTGCCGGAGGGCCTCTTGTTCATAGATCAGCCTCCGGACCTCCGAGAGCGAGATGGCACCGAGCAGCAGGCCCTCCTTGTTGGTGACGAAGAACTGGGCGTGATCGCTCTGAACCACGAGATCAAGAATGGCCTGAAAATTCGCGGACTCCGAGATGACTTCCGGCGCTTCATCGATGACGTCCCGGACGTAGAGCGACTTGAGAACGTTGGGGTCGGTGGTTTCCTCGAGGTTGACGCCCTGGCGGCGGAGCTTTGAGGTGTAGATGGAATCCCGGGAGAGGAGCTGCGAGACCAGGCTGCTGACCACGCAAGCGCTCATCAGCGCGGGAATGATATCGATGGCTTGGGTGAGCTCGAAGATGATGATGATCGCGCTGATAGGCGCATGGGTAGTGGCGGCCACCACCGCCCCCATCGTGACCAGGGCATAGGCCCCCGAAGAGGCCGTCGCGCCGGGGAAGTATTCGGATACCAGGGTCCCCACGACGCCTCCGAGCATCGCCCCCAGGAAGAGCGAGGGGGCAAAGACACCGCCCGAGCCGCCCGAGCCGATGGTGACCGAGGTGGCGACGATCTTGGTCGCCACCAGGGCGGCCATGGTCACGGCAGAGAGCGTCCCGGCCAGGGCCAGGGAAATCGTGCTGTAGCCGACGCCGAGTACCTGGGGGAGTTGCAGGCCGATCAGACCCACGGCGGCACCCCCCACGGCGGCCTTGAGGTATTCGGGCATGCGCAGGCGTTCAAAAGCCATTTCGGAGAAGGAGAGCGTGCGGATGAAGGCGACGGCGACGAGCCCGGCGAGCACGCCCGCGGCGAGGTAGGGGAGCAGTTCGAAGGGGCTGACGATCTGGTAGTCCGGAACCTTGAAGGCGGGGTAATTGCCCAGGAAAAAACGCGAGGCCACAGTGGCGACCACCGACGAGATGACGATGGGAGTGAACTGAGTCACCGCGAAGTGGCCGACAATGATTTCTGCGGCAAAGATGGCTCCGGCGATGGGGGCGTTGAAGGTCGCCGAGATCCCGGCTGCGGCGCCGCAGCCCACCAGGGTTCGAATGCCCATGGTGTTGAGGTTGAGGACCTGGCCGAGAAATGAGCCGAAGGCCGAGCCGATTTGGACGATGGGTCCCTCCCGACCCACCGAGCCCCCGGTTCCGATCGAGAGAGAGGAGGCGACCGCCTTGATGGCGACGATCCGGCCGCGGATCACGCCGCCGCGCAGAGCCACGGCCTTCATGACTTCGGGAACCCCGTGCCCCCGGGCTTCGCGAGCGAAGAAGTAGATCAGCGGGCCGACGAGGAGCCCGCCGAGGGTGGGTACGGCGACCCGCCACCCCCAGGCCAGGTGCTGGGCGGCTTCGATGGGGTCCTCGGGCTCGGCGAGCAGGCCGGTCTGAACCATTTGCTGGAGCCCCTCGATCCCGCCCCAGGCGCCGGCCTGAACGCTGCGGATCATGAGCCGAAAGGCGACCGCACCCAGGGCGCCGGCGAGACCGGTGAAAATCGCAGCCACCACCATGAAGAGGTGGCCACCACGCTGAAAGAGCTGGCTGCGATCGGCGGCGGGGTCATGCATTGAGGGCTACCCAAGGGGCCCAGAATCGGGCGCGGCGCATCTTAGCCCGCTTCCGGGACGCCGTCCGGCGGCGGGTCTGGGTTAAGCTCCCGGGCAATGACCCGCCCCAAGGCCTGGATCCACGAAGAGCCGGAAAACCTTCACGATTGCCGCGTTTTTCGCCTGGCCCGAGCCCCGGCCCGCTCTCCGCACTCGGGGGAGAGCCACACCTTCTACCGGATCGATGCCGAGGATTGGGTGAATGTCGTCCCCGTGACCGAGGCGGGTGAAATCGTCATGGTGCGCCAATATCGCCACGGCGCGCGCGCGGTCACCCTGGAGATTCCCGGTGGGATGGTGGACCCCGGCGAGAACCCCGCCGCGGCCGCGGCCCGGGAACTCCTCGAAGAGACGGGTTATGCCGGAGCTTCGCCCGAGCCCCTGGGCGCCGCGAATCCAAACCCGGCGGTCTTCGGCAACCGCTGCCACACTTTCGTCATGCGCGGGGTGAAGCCGGTGGCGGCGATCCGAAATTCGGCCACCGAGGAGACCGTCGTCGAGTTGATTCCCGCCGAGGATCTGCCCCGGCTGCTCGCCGACGGGGCCATCGACCACGCCCTCGTGGTGGCGGCTCTCTACTGGTACGCGCTTGCGGGCTGAGGGCGCGAGCCGCTTGGCCGTGCTTGCTTTCCGAGGGAGGTCGGTTCCTCGCCTTCGTCCCCACGGCTAAATCTGTCCGGCGCGCTCCAAAAGCACATCGATGAGCTTTTCGTGTTCACCCAGGGGCCCGGCGACCTGAACCTCGAGCCCCGGGTGTTTTTCGCAGAGGGCCGCCACGAGTTCGGGGATCGTTTCCCGGGTGTGCCGACCCGGACCCAGGAAATAGGGCAAGACGAGAATTCGCTCGGCGCCGCGATCGAGGCAGGCCCGGAGGGCTTCCTCGAGGCTCGGCGGGGCCATCTCCATATGCGCGTATGTCACGATTCCGCCGGGTCGCCGGGCCTGAACCCGGGCGGCCACTTGAACAACGAGCTGATTGGCCGCCGGTTGGCGGCTGCCGTGGTCGATCACGATGATCCCGTCGCGGACAGTCAAGCTTTGCCTCCTACCAGTACGGGGCAGTCACGGTGAGGTCGCGGTCCGCCTTGAGCAGGCAGGACAGGCGAAGCTTGGCCTCGATCCGGTTGCGCGCCTTGGCCCGCGCCTCGGCGTCGCTCTCCGGCGCCAGATCTTCGCCGCCGGCGAGAATTTCCATTCCGCAACGCGCGCAGATGCCCTCGCCGGTGCAGGTTTGGGCGACGGGCAGCCCCGCCTCCCGGGCGGCCTCGAGCAGGCTCGTGCCCCGAGAGACCCGGACCGTTCGCTCGGAGGGGAGAAACCGAATCAGCGCGTGCATCGCCGGAGGATAAGCGACCCCCCGGCCCTCCGCCTCCGGGCGGCGTCGAGCGGGTTTGGGGCTTTGCCCCGCGTTCGATAGGATGGGGCCATGCCCACAGCCGGCCTGCTGATTATTGGGAACGAAATTCTCTCCGGGAAAATCGTCGATACCAATTCGCCTTTTCTGGCGACCCAGCTCCGGGAACTCGGCGTCGATCTCGAGCGTATCCTGGTGATCCCCGACATCGTGGAGGTCATCGCCGAAGAGACCCGGCGCTTCAGCGCGGACTACGACTACGTCTTTACTTCGGGGGGGATCGGCCCAACCCACGACGATGTCACTATGGAATCCATCGCGAAGGCCTTTGATCAGGCCTTGCGACTCGATCCGCAGATCTGCGCACGCATCGAGCGCGCCCAGAAGGAACCGCTCAACGATGCGATGCGGAAGATGGCGCTGATGCCCGAGGGCGCCAACGTCATCGACGTCAGCGATTTGTGGTTTCCCGTGGTCGTGGTCGAGAACGTTCATATCCTGCCGGGTATCCCCCAGCTCTTTGAGAAAAAATTTCTCTCGATCCGCGATCGCTTCGCCGGCGTGCCGATTCACCTGACCCGATTTTTTGTGACTCGTCACGAGAGCGATATCGCCGAGGATCTCAACGATCTCTTGCGGGAATTCTCCGAGTTGATGTTGGGCTCCTACCCGAAGATCGGCGAACCCGACTATCGCGTGATGCTGACCCTGGAATCCCGGGATTCCGACTATTTGAAACGCGCCAGCGACTCGCTCCGCCGCCGACTGGCGAGCGAAATCATCTTCCGGGTCGAGTAGGGACAGGGCCGTGGATCCCACCGGCTACGATCCTCTGGTTCGTCTCCTCGCCTACGGCCACCCCGCCGCCATGGCGGTCGCCGTGGCGCTGATCTTCTTGGCCCTACGCGCGGGGCTGGGCCTGCGCCGCCGCCGCCAGCAGGGCGCTCCGAAGCCACCGGGCGCCTTGGCCCGCCACCTGGCCCTGGCTCGGCCCGCGGTCTTGCTCGGGGCATTGGGCTTGCTGAGCGGTCCGCTCTCCGCGTTTTTCCTCCGAGACTGGGCTCCGCTGCGGACTCTGCACGGGGGGCTGGCGCTGCTGGCCGGCGGGCTGCTGCTGGCCGCGGGGTTCCTGGGGTGGCGGATTTCTCGGGGAGAGAGCGGCGCGGTCGCGCTTCACGGGTGGCTCGGGTTGTGGGCGGCCCTCGCCGCCGGGGTCGCGGTCTTCGCGGGCTTCGTCCTGCTCCCCTGAGATCCTGGGCGCGGGCCTCGTATCAGAGAAATTTGGGCAGCACGCGCTCGGTGAAGAGCTCGAAGGAGCCGTGGCTGAGCGGGGCGCAGAGCAGGTAGTTGAGGCTCATCTCCTCGCTCAGGGCCTGGAGTTGATCGACGACTCTTTCCGGGGTTCCGTAGATGACCACGCCGTCGAGGTAGCGCTGGACGGGGTCCGCTCCGGGCTCGATGAGCATCGTGTCCGTTTTTTTGGGGAAGCCGGCGGATTTGCTGGGGTTGAAATAGGCGCCGACGGTCCAGGAGGCGCCGCTGCGGGCGATTTCCTCGGCTTGGGCTTCGCTCTCGGCCACGGCGATGAAGCGCGCCATGGGGATCTCTCTTCCCGCGCCGTCGTGGCCGTGGCCCGTCAGGGCCTGGCGGTAGTGATCGTGTTTATTGGCGATATCGTTATGAGTCGAGTGCGGATCCATCATGATCGTGTAGCCGCGCTCGGCGGCCCAATCGATGGCGGGCAGGGACGAGGCCGCGACCCAGACCGGCGGGTGCGGGGATTGCTTGGGCTTGGGGAGGACCTCGACGTCCTCGAAGGACCAGTACTTGCCCTGCCAGTTGAGTCGCTCGCTGCGCCAGGACTCGACAACGATGTCGACGGCCTCGCGAAAGCGATCCGCGCTTTCCTCGGGCGGGATTCCGAAAGCTTTGAACTCCGAGGGGTCGAAGCCGCGCCCCGCCCCCCAGTTGACCCGGCCTCCGCTGAGCACGTCGAGGAGGGCGACCTCCTCGGCTAGGCGCAGGGGGTGGTAGAGGGCGGCGAGCGAGACCGCGGTGCCGATGCGCAGGTTTTTGGTTCGCGACGCGATGTGCATGCCCATCATGTGGACCGAGGGGCAGACGCTGTAGTCGGTGAAGTGGTGCTCGGCGAGCCAGACCGCGTCGTACCCCGTGCGGTCCATGACCTCGATGCGATCGAGCGCGCGCTGGTAGACCACTTCCAGGGAGTTTCTGCGTCCGGGCCAGCTAAAGAATTGGAGAACACCAAATTTCATGGATGCAGCTCCCTGGTTCGTTCAAGTGATCGCTGGGGTCTTCTCTAGAGATCCGGTAGAACGTCGACCGCTCGTTGGCGAAGCCAGTGGTCGGCGAGCACTAGGGCCACCATCGATTCGACGATGGGCACTGCGCGCGGCAGAACGCACGGGTCATGGCGACCGCTGGCGGCGAGCTTGACGGGCTGGTTGTCCCGGGAAACCGTGTCCTGCTCGGTGCGAATCGTCGCCGTGGGCTTGAAGGCCACGCGCAGGATGATGGGCTCGCCGTTGGAGATGCCACCCTGGATGCCGCCCGAGCGATTGCTCGGGGTCCGTGGCCGCCCCGCGTCCCCGGGCACGAAGGGGTCGTTGTGTTCGCTCCCCGTGAGGGCGACGCCCCCGAAACCGCTGCCCACTTCGAAGCCCTTGGCGGCGGGCAGTGAAAGCATCGCACTGGCGAGATCGGCGTCGAGCTTTTCGAAGATCGGCTCCCCGAGGCCGGGGGGAACGCTCCGAGCGACGCACTCCACCACGCCGCCCACGGAATCACCCTTGCGCCGCACGGCGTCGATGCGCTCGATCATGCGTTCCGAGGCCTCGCCATCGGGGCAGCGGGCGAGGCTCTCGTCGACCTGTTCGACGCTTACGTTTTCCAGGTCGACTTTGGCGTCGACGTCCTGGACCCGCTGGACCCAGGCCACGATTTCGATGCCGGCCACTTCGCGCAGAAATTTGCGCGCAATGGCGCCGCCGGCCACCCGGCCGATGGTTTCCCGGGCGCTCGAGCGGCCGCCGCCGTGCCAGGCCCGCAGGCCGTATTTGGCTTCGGTGGTGTAATCGGCGTGAGAGGGACGGTAGAGGTCCCGCATTTCCTCGTAGGCGCCCGGGCGAGCGTCCTGGTTGCGGACGAGCATGGCGATGGGGGAGCCGAGGGTTCGCCCCTCGAAGAGGCCCGAGACGATTTCGACCTTGTCGTCCTCTTGGCGGGGCGTGGTCAGGCGGCTCTGGCCCGGCCTGCGGCGGTCGAGGTCGGCCTGGATCTCGGCCGTTTCCAGGGCGAGGCGAGGGGGGCAGCCGTCCACCACCACGCCCACCGCACCTCCGTGGGATTCGCCGAAGGTGGTGATCCTGAAGACTTTTCCGAAACTGCTGCTCACGCCGAACCCCTTTTGAGGATGACCCGAGGGTACCGGGAAAAGCCCTAGCTCGCCCCCGACCCGGGCTTGTCGCTAGCATCGCGCGATGCTCGAAGAATCCTCGAACCCCCAAGCTCCGGAAGAAGTCGCTCCGGCTCCGGGCCGCGAGACCTGTTACGGCTGTTTCAAGCCGGCGGCCCTGTGCTTGTGCGGGCGGATCCCCGAGGTGGCGAATCGCACCCGGATCACGATTTTTCAGCACCCCCGCGAGCGCTTCCACGCGATCGGGACCGCCCGGATCGCTCGGTTGGGGCTGGCCAACGCGCAGCTCCTTCTGCCCCGGGCCGTGGAGCCGCGCAGCCTACGGATTTCTGCGTCTCTCGCCTCGGGCAGCGCCCTGCTCTTCCCGGCCGAAGACGCCCGGGATCTGGGCGAACTCCCCGCCGAGGCGATGCCCAGCGGCCTCGTGATTCTCGACGGCACCTGGTCCCAGGCTCGGGCGCTGCTGCGGGAAAACCCCGCCCTGCAAGCGCTCCCCAAGGTTCGGCTCTCCCCCACCGCGCCCAGCCGCTACCGCATTCGCAAGGAGCCCCGTCGTCATTACGTCTCGACCATCGAGGCCATCGTTCAGGCCCTGGGTGTGATCGAACCCGACACTCTGGGCCTCGAGGGTTTGCTCGAGGCCTTCGATAAGATGATCGACGAACAAATCGTTTTCAGGCATCGAAATCCCCGCCGGCCCCTGCGAAAGATGGCCCGCCGAGCCGAAGCGCCGCCGGGGCCTCTGGACTCGGCGGCCGATGAACTATGATTGACAGCCCGGCTTCCCCAGCACCTCCACGAAGTCGCCCACCCCCAGGAGAAAATAATGAGCGATTGGCTTCACGATCTTTTTAGCGGCCGCCCTTGGTGGATGAATATCGTCATGGTCTTCTGCGCGTTCATGGCCTTTATCTACATGCCCTGGGATATTTTTTGGAAGCCCGTGGAGGCCGATCAGGAGGTCTGGCTCGGGGTGATGTTCACGGGCTGGGCGGCGAAATTTGCGGCTCTTCCCCACTGGTATCTCTACGCGGCCCTTGCCTACGGGTTCCGTCGTCGCCGTTCTTGGATGCGAATTCTGGCGCCGCTCTACGCGGCTCAGGTCGCCATCGGAATGCTGCTCTGGCCGAACTTTCAATACGGCTCGTGGACGGGTTTCTTTTTCGGCTTGGTCGCCGGAATCCCCTTCGCGCTGCTCACCCTGGCGTTCTGGAACGCGCGGGATCATTTCGTCCATCGGCGGGGTTCCCTGCGCGAGCGCTACGGGGATTGGGCGCTGATCACCGGGGCATCGGCGGGGATCGGTTTGGAATTTGCTCGGGCCCTGGCCCGGGACGGGATTCATTGCGTACTGGTGGCGCGTCGGGGAGAAAAGCTCGAGGCCCTGGCGGCGGAATTGCGCGAGAAGTTTCAGGTCGAGGTGCGGGTGGAGGCGGAGGATCTCGCCAGCCCGGGAGGCCCTGACCGGGTGGCGGACGCGGTGGCGGATATCGAGGTGGGGATCCTGGTGAACAATGCCGGCATCGGTTACGCCGGGCGTTTCGACAAGCAGGATGTGACCCGCTTGACAGACATGGTCAACCTGAATTGTCTGGCGCCGGTGCTCCTGACGAGCCGGCTACTCCCCGGGATGCGCGATCGCCATCGCGGCGCGGTGATCATGACGGGCTCGGTGGCGGGAAGGCAACCGCTCCCTCTTCATGGCGTTTACAGCGCGACCAAAGCCTTCGACCTCCACCTGGGCGAAGCCATCTGGGCCGAGATGCGCTCGGAAGGCGTCGATGCTCTGGTGCTCGAGCCCGGCCCAACCCTGACGGAATTCCAGGAGGTGGCCGGGGAACTTCAGCACTCGGGCGCTTCGGCGAGCAGTGTCGTCGACGCCGCGCTGGACGCCCTGGGCCTTCAGCCCTCGGTGGTGGCGGGCTGGTGGAATTGGGTGCGGGCCAACGCGGCTTCGCGTTTCGCCTCCCGGCCGCTGGTGGCCTACGCGGCTCGCTTCATCATGGCGATGCAGACGCCCAAGGAGATGCGCTAGTCCGCCGCTGGACGGACTGTGCTCTCAAGCGACCTGGTATCGGCCCTCGGGTAGGGAGCGCACGCGTCCGTTGGCCGCAAGCCGGTCGATATGCTGCTGCATGGAACGCCGCTCCACGGCGTCGGCAAAGGAAACATCGTCTCCGGGGCGGTAAACGAAGCGGTGATCCGCGACTTCGTCGAGGGTGTGCGGCTCGGCAAGAAACTCGATCAGAGCTTTTTCGCGCCGGGCGATGGCGCCTTCGAAAAGATCCAAGCGTTCGAGAAATCGGGCTCGCTCGCCAAGGACGCCGATGTGGTGAAAGGTGGCGTACCAGTCCGCCTCGACTCCCCGGACCCATTGCAGGCTGCGCTCGAAATCTTCGAGGTCCGACCACTGGTCTCCGTAATAGGGACCGAAACCCGTGAGCTCGATATCGCCCAGGTAGAGAAGCCGCCTCGGGGTGCCGCCTTCGTCCCACTCCACCATCATGCAGGTGTGCCCCCGAGTGTGCCCGGGGGCGTGGTGCATGCGAACCTTGACCCCCCCGGCGTCGAAGACATCGCCGTCGACAAACGTCTGGGCGTCCCGGCGCGGGGCGTAGTGGAAGGTGTCCACCAAAACCGTGCGAAAGGTTTCTTCGATGGCGCCCCCGTAGCCGTAGATCGCGAGCATGTCGTCGAGGGAATCGAGGCCGGGACGATCGAGAGCGTGGAGGTGCACAGGCGTCTCGGGGAAAAGGGCCAGGCCCGCGATGTGATCCTCGTGGCAATGCGAGAGCAGGACGCGATCGACGGCGGGCAGGCCGACCGACCGGGTGTGGAGGCCCAGGGCGGGGTCGATGAGCAGGCTTTCGTTTTCACCCTGAACGAGGATCGAGTTTCCGTCGGGGTAGGCTCCCTTGCGTTGACCAAAAAGAATTCGGACCGGACCCTGCTCAAAATGAGGTTCTGCGTCTTCCGATGCGCTGCCAGCCATGCGATGCTTCTCCTTCAGAAAAATCCCCGCCGAGCGGGACTCAGGAGACAAAGATGGCGCGTGCTTACTGGTTGATCAAATCCGAACCCTATAAATATGCCTGGTCCGAACTCGTCGCCGACGGCTCGACCTTTTGGGATGGGGTGCGCAACTACGAGGCGCGCAACAACCTGCGCGCCATGAAGCTGGGCGATCTCTGCCTCTACTACCACTCCAATAAGGGTAAGGAGGTGGTGGGGGTGGCCCGGGTCTGCGCCGAATCGTATCCCGACCCGACCACCGAAGACGACCGCTGGTCCGTGGTGGATGTCGAGCCCGTGGTCGCCGTGGCCGAGCCCGTCACCCTGGCCGCCATCAAAGCCGATCCGGCCCTGGCCGAGATGGCGCTGGTTCGCCGCAGCCGGCTCTCGGTGGTGCCGGTGGATCGCGTGGAGTTCCAGCAGATCCTTTCCATGGGCAAGACGAAATTGCCGAGAGCGGCCATGGCCAAGAAGAGGGGCGGCGGAAAATGAGCGACCTCGACATCGAGGGCCTGGGTGAAGATTTTCCGCTTCTGGAAGGCATCCGGACCGCTCGGGCGATTCGGCGCCTGCGGGCGGACCCGGTCCCCGAGGCCCTGATTCGCAAGGTCTGCGAGGCCGGCACCTTCGCGCCGAGTGGGGGAAATCGGCAACCCTGGATCTTCGTCGCCGTGACCGAAGCCGACCGGCGCGCCTGGATCGCCGAGCGCTACCGCGCCCGGTTTCGCCAATACATCGTCCCCACCCTGGAGCGGGCCGAGGCCGACCCCAGCGTGCCCGAGGCCAAGATCCGCAATATGCGCGCCGCCCTGCACTTGGCCGACCATTTTCACGAGGCCCCGGTTCACCTCTTCGTCGCGGGCTGGACGCGCCGGGGCGAGACCCAGAGCCAGGCGCTCTTCCCCGCGATCCAGAACGTGCTGCTCGCGTGCCGGGCGGTGGGGCTCGGGGCGTCGCTCACCACGGTGCACCTAGCCGACGGCGCGGAGATCGACGCCTATCTCGGGCTTTCTCCGGCCACGCCGAGTTGCGCGCTGCTTCCCATTGGTTGGCCCGAGGGTAAACACGGGCGCCCGCCCCGGGCCTCGGTGGACGAAAAACTCTTCTTCGAGAGCGTGCCCGAGGGCGCCATTGAGGCCCGGCGCTGAAAGCGCAGCCCCCGCTTCAGCGGAACATGTAGCTCGAGGCCAGGGCGTCGGCGTATTCGTTCCAGCGCGAGCCGTCGTGGGCCTTGATCCACTGAAGCTTGGCCCCGGGGCGCGCCTGGGACAGTGCCCACAATTCCTGGACGAGGTCGAGGTTCTTGATCGGGCCGGTCTTGCGTTTCCAGCCGCGCCTTTCCCAGCCGGCGGCCCACTCGTTGACGGTCTTGACGCAGAGTTGGCTATCCGAGTAGATCGTGACCTTGTCGTCCTCGCCGAGCAGGCCGAGCGCCTCGATGAGCGCCTGGAGTTCCATGCGGTTGTTCGTGGTGTCGGGGGCCTGGCCGTTGTGCTCGGCGCGGATTTCACCGGCCTCCACCCAGACCAGCCCCCAGCCCCCCGGGCCGGGGTTCGGGTCGCACGAGCCGTCGGTGAAGATCCCCGTATCGGGGCCGGCGGTGTAGCGCGCGAGTACTTCGTCTGGGGTCAGCAGGTCGGGCACGGTTTTTCCTTTCTCAGGGAAATCGGGAGACGGTGGGGTTCGGGTTTGGGCGAAGGTTGAGGGCCTAGACGCCTAGACACCCAGACAGCTAGACACCCACGCGGAAATGCATCACGTCGCCGTCGATGACGGCGTACTCCTTGCCCTCGACCTGCATCAGTCCCTTGTTCTTGGCGTTGTTCTCCCCGCCGACCTCGACATAGGTCGCGAAGGGGATGACCTCGGCGCGGATGAAATTGTGCTCGAAATCGGTATGGATCTCCCCCGCGGCTTCCGGGGCCAGGGCGCCCCCGCGCACGGTCCAGGCGCGCACTTCTTTTTCGCCCGCGGTGAAGAAGGTAATCAGGTTGAGCAGCGTGTAGGCGGCCCGGATGAGCCGGTGCAGCCCGGGCTCTTCGACGCCGAGATCTTGCAGGAATTCGCTGCGCTCGTCGTCCTCGAGTTCGGAGAGCTCGGACTCGACCTGACCGCAGATCCGCACCATGCCCGCCCCGAACTTGTCGGCGTGGGCGGCCAGGTCGTCGCTATAGGCATTGCCCTCGGCGAGGGAGGCGTCGTCGACGTTGGCGACATAGAGGACGGGCTTGGCGGTGAGCAGGTGGCAATCCCGGTAGGCGACGGCCAGCGCGTCGGGGACCTCGAAGTGCCGGGCGCCCTGGCCGCTGGACACGTGCTCGAGCAGGCCCCCGAAGAAATCGGCTTCGGCCTTGGCGACCTTGTCCCCGCTCTTGGCGCCGCGCTGGGCGCGGTCGAGGCGCTTCTCGATGGTTTCGATGTCGGCCAGGCCGAGCTCGACCTCGATGGTCTCGACGTCGCGGAGCGGATCGGGAGCGCCGTCGACGTGGACGACGTTGTCGTCGTCGAAGCAGCGGACAACGTGAATGATGGCCTTGGTTTCCCGGATATTGCCGAGGAAACGGTTGCCCAGGCCCTCGCCTTGGCTGGCGCCCTTGACGAGCCCCGCGATGTCCACGAATTCCACCGTCGTGGGAATGACCTGCTCGGAGTTCACGATGGCGTCGAGTTGGCCGAGCCGGGCGTCGGGGACCGTGACCACGCCGGTATTCGGCTCGATGGTGCAGAACGGGTAGTTTTCGGCCTGAATGCCCGCCGCCGTCAGGGCATTGAAAATGGTGCTTTTGCCGACGTTCGGGAGACCAACAATTCCGCAGGTGAGTGCCATAGGCACGGAATGGTCCCCATTTTTTTCGGGGCCGCCACTCCCCCAGGGAGGAATCCGCTTCTGGGCATTTTTCGAGCGGGGTTCAAGCGGGGTTCAAGCGGGATTCGGGAGGGATTCGAAGGGGAAGAGAGCGGGAGGGGAGCGGGGAAGGGAGCGGGACGAGAGCGGGGAAGAGAGCGGGAAGAGAGGCTTTTTCGATCAGGAGTCGGAGTAGTCGCGCATGAACTCGGTCGCGAACTCCGCGTAGCGATCCTTGAGGATGGCCTCTCGGGCCTTCGTCATCAGGGTTTCGTAGAAGTGCACGTTGTGGATCGCGCAGAGAATCGCCGAGAGCACTTCGTTGGCGGCGAAGAGATGGTGGAGATAGGCCCGGCTGAAGGCGCCGTCCTTGCACGCGTAGCAGTCGCAGGAGACATCGATGGGGTAGGCGTCTCGCCGGTAGCGGCGCTGGGTCAGGCGGATGCGGCCTCTTGAAGTGAAGACGGTGGCGCTGCGCGCGTAGCGGGTGGGGATGACGCAATCGAAGAGATCGACGCCGTAGCCCACGCAGGCGATCAGATCTTCGGGCAGCCCGACCCCCATCAAGTAGCGGGGTTTGTTCGCGGGCAGCAGGGGAGCGGTGGTCTCGGTGACCTGGCAGAGCAGTTCGTGCCCCTCGCCCACGCTGACCCCGCCGATGGCGTAGCCCGGGCAGTCGAGGGCGGCGAGGCCCTCGGCGCACTCGGCCCGGAGTTCGGGGTAGACGCTGCCCTGGACGATGGCAAAGAGCGCCTGGTCGTCGGGGCGCGCGTGGGCCTGGATGCAGCGCTCCATCCAGGCCAGGGTTCGCCGCACCCCGGTGGCGGCGAGCTTGCGCGGCGCCGGGTAGGGGGTGCACTCGTCGAAGGCCATGATGATGTCGGCGCCCAGGCGGTTCTGGATCTCGATGGAGCGCTCGGGAGAGAGGTCCATGGCCTCGCCGGTCTTTTCGTTCTTGAAGCGGACGCCCTGATCGCGGATCTCGACCCCGGGCAGGGAGAAGACCTGGAAGCCCCCGCTATCCGTCAGAATCGGACCCGGCCACTGCATGAAGGCGTGGAGGCCGCCGAGTTTTTCCACCAGGCTCTCGCCGGGCTGTTGGGCCAGGTGGTAGGTATTGGCGAGCACGACCTGGGCGCCGGTGTCGGCGACTTGGGCCGGGGTCATGGCTTTGAGCGCGCCGTGGGTGCCCACGGGCATGAAGCACGGGGTGCGCACCGCGCCGTGGGGCGTCGTAAAGGTGGCGGCCCGGGCGGCGCCCGAGGTGGCTTCGAGTTGGAAGGGGAAGGACACGCGCACAGGCTAGCGACGATTGGCCGTTCTGGGGGAGTTGACTGAGCGCGCCGGATCCGGCGGAGTAGAAGCTCAGGCCGAGATCTGCGATTCTGGGGGAGGACAGCGAGAGGAGAGTTCGGATTGCATTTCGCCGATGATCTGATGGTGCGGACCCGGGAGATCGGCCACCCGCTTTGCGCCGGCATCGATCCCCACCTCGCTCGCATCCCGCCTCTTTTTCAGCGGGGCAGCATGGCGCCCACCGACCCCGCCACTCCGGCAGCGGTCGAGGCCCTGGCCCTGGCTTTTCTCGACCGCTTGGTGGGCCGGGTCGCCGTGGTCAAGCCCCAGGTCGCCTTCTTCGAGCAAATGGGCTCGGCGGGGCTCGCCGTCCTCGAGCGGGTGATGGCCGCCGCCCGGGAGCGCGAACTCCTGGTCCTCCTCGACGCCAAACGCGGGGATATCGGCTCCACCGCCGAGGGCTATGCCCGGGCCTATCTCGAGCCGGGCGCCGCCGGCGAGGTCGACGCGATTACCCTGAACCCCTACATGGGGCTCGATACGCTCGCACCCTTTGCCGAGCGGGCGGCCGCCTACGGCCGGGGCCTCTTCGTGCTCGCCAAGACGAGCAATCCGGGCTCGGGGGACCTGCAGGATCGGCTGCTCGAAAAGGCAGGCCCGGTGTACGAAGCCGTGGCCTCCAGCCTGACTGAGTTGGCCGATGAGTTGACGGGACCGGCGACGGGCTGGTCTTCCCTCGGCATCGTGGCCGGGGCGACCTATCCCGAGCAGGCTGAGCGCTTGCGCGCCCTGCTTCCCAACGCGCTCTTCCTGATCCCGGGGTATGGGGCCCAGGGGGCGAGCGCCGCTGAGGCGGTGCGCAGTTTCGTGGCCGGGCCGCGAGGGCTCGAAGGCGGCCTGGTGAATTCGTCGCGCGGGCTGCTCTTTCCCGAGGCGGCCGCGAGCGCGGAGAGTGCCGGGGCCTGGGAGGGCGCGGTGGACGCGGCCATCGACCGGGCAAGCGAGGAGTTGGGCTTGGCCGTGGGGCGCTGAGCTCTCGTGTGCCGAGAAGTCGACCGACGAGCGCGCGACGGTCCCTAGGCCCTGGGGCCTAGGGCAGGGTCAGCGGCTCAGCGGTAGGTCGAGCGGGCGCCGCCGGTCACGCGCCGCCGGGCGCGCCGATGCTTCTGCTTGAGTTTCGCGCGGTGGCGGGAGGACTTTCCGCGTTTTCGCTTCGGGGCTGCTTTCTTCATGGCCTGACTTCCCTCTTCTCTATCTCGCAACGTCTTTTCTCGACGTTTTTTCGTAACGTCGCTGGAGTTTTCCGCTGGCCGGATGCCCGGCACGGGTCGGCCCTGAGTCGGGGCCTGCCTCTCTCGGGCGGTCCGGAGCCCGAGGGCTGCGGGGACGCGGTAGCTTACGGGAGGCGAGCCGGGCTGTCGAGAGCCCAGACGGGGTGGCTGAGAGAGCTCCGAGAGGAGGCTATACTCGGGTTTTCACACGCCTTTTTCCCCGACGGAGCCCCGGAGACCCCCATGAGCGAATCCCTGGAACGAATGGCGGATTTTGACCTGAGCGACGAGCAGCGCGAGGTGCGCCGCACGGTGCGCGAGTTCGCGGAAAAGGAAATTCTCCCTCACGTCGAGCGCCACGAGCAGGAGGAGCGCTACCCCAGCGAGTTGATCGCCAAGCTCCCCGAGATGGGTCTCCTCGGCCCGATGATCCCCGAGCAATACGGGGGATCGTTTAGCGATGTGCTGACCTACGGGATCATCTGCGAAGAGATCGCCCGAGTCGATTGGGTGGTGGCCTCGGTGATCTCGGTGGCGAATTCCCTGTGCGCGGGTTCGTTGCTGAATTTCGGGACCGACGCCCAGAAGGAGACCTTCCTGCCCGGCATCGCGAAGGGCGAGATCCTGTGCTCGGCCTGCCTCACCGAGCCCGGGGGCGGCACCGATCTCGGAAATATGCAGAGCACGGCGAAGAAGGTAGACGGCGGCTGGCTCATTAACGGCACTAAGGTTTTTATCTCCCACGCCGCCCACGCCGGGCTCTTCTTTCTTGTCGCGAGCGTCGACCGCGAAAAGAAGCACAAGGGCGTGACGGCTTTCGTCTTCGATCCGCGCTCGGTGGAGAGCGGCCTTTCCATCAGCGATTTCCCCATGCGGACGCTCAAGCGCGACAAGCTTTCCGAGGTGCATTTCGAGGACGCCTTCATTCCCGACGATGCCCTCCTCGGCAAGCCCGGCGGCGGCTTCCCGATTCTCGGTGCCGCGCTGGATACGGGCCGCTTCTCGGTGGCGGCGCGCTGCGTGGGCCAGGCCCAGCGCTGTCTCGATCTCGCCCTCCCCTATGCGATGGAGCGCGAGGCCTTTGGCCAAAAGATCGGCGGCTTCCAGATGATCCAACAAAAGGTGGCCGAGATGGTGTGCCGCACCGAGCAGGCCCGCCTGCTCGTCTACCGCCTCGGCCGAATGAAGGATGCGGGGATCGGGCGCGCCAGCATGGAGAGCAGCATGGCCAAGCTCTGCTCGAGCCAGGCGGCGGTGCAGAACGCCCTAGACGGCATGCAGATATTCGGCGGCTACTCATGCACACAGGAATATGAAATCGGCCGACTCTTGATGGAAGCCAAATCCCTCGAGTTCGGCGAGGGCACGAGCGAACTCCACAACCGCCTGATCGCCGAGTTTGCTCTGGGCATTCGCAAGCAGTAGAGGAAGCGTCTCGGCAACTCGGCTTTTGATCCCTTCGCCGATTCGGGTGCGCTTGTTTTTGGTTAAGCTTCCTCGGTCTCGCCCATTCCCCTCGCCCGGAGGTCAACCTTGACGCTTGCACTGAACGTTCTTATCTCGGCAACCGTGATCAGTTTTGCGTCCTGGCTAGCCGGTCGCTTTCCCACCGCTGCGGGTTTCCTGGTGGCCCTGCCCATCGCGACTCTGCTGATCCTTCCGCTTTCCTACCGCGAGCATGGCAGCGCCGAGACCACGATTCTGCTCGCGAAGAGTGTTTTTGTCGCCGTCCCCATCAGCCTGACCTTCTTCATTCCCTTCCTGCTCTCGAGTCGCTTCTCGCTCTCGTTTTGGCAAGCCTATGGCCTGGGCTGCCTCGCCCTGCCGCTGGGCTTCCTGGTCCACCGAGTGCTGACCCGCGCTTTTTTCGCCTAGGGGCGGCCCGGGCTCACGCGATCTAGGGTTGCTGCTCCATGAGCGAGCGGCCCCAGACATCGATGGTTTCATTCGTTGCCACCAGGTGTTGTCCCGAGCCCACGAGATCGCGAAACGCGCGTTGGATCGGGCTGGAGAGATGCAGCGCCCCGGCCCCGGCGTAGGCGAAGAGGCGCGTTCCCGCCTGGATCGCCGATTCGGTGACCCAGCTGACCGCCGCTTCGAGCCGGGCTTGTTGGTGGGGGGGGAGTGGCTCGCCCGTTTCCTCGGCGACCCTCAAGGCTTGGTCGAGCTCGTCCATCAGGTAGGCGCGCCCGGCGCGGAGGACCGTGTCGGTTCGGCCGAGTTCCTGTTGGAAGGCGCCGCGCTCGCCCACGGTGTGGGGGTCGAGAATCCGCTTCTTCGTCTTGGCCAGGCGAGCGATCTCGTCGACTAGGCGCTGTCCGACACCCAGGGTGAAGCCGTAATTCTCTCCTGCCACATAGCCCCGATACCCCATGCGAAGGTATTGCGCGCCGCCTCGCTGTTGCACGAAGGGCGATGCCGTCATGTATTCGGGAACGAAGACATCGTCCACGATGACGTCGACGCTCCCCGTGCCTTGGAGGGCCGCAACATTCCAGTCGTCATGGAGTTCGGTCGCTTGGGTAGGGATGACGACCCCGAGCGGAGCCAGGGGTTCTTCGCAGACCGTCGCGAGGAAAACATAATCCGAGCACGTGGCTCCGCTCGCGTAGGCCCAGCGCCCGGAAACCCGGTAGCCGCCGTCGACTTTTTGGGAACGCCCGGTGGGCGCTGAGACTGCGGCGACTAGGGGGCAGGGGTTGTCGGCGAAGATCGTTGCGAGTCCCTGCTCGGAAAGAATCGCTCCGATCACCCCGAGTACGCCGCTCTGGTTGAACCCGAGCCACGCCGCTGTCGGGTTGAGGTACGCGATGCGAGCGAAGAAGTCGATCTGCTCCCGAGGTGAAATTTCGCAGCCACCGAGGACCCGGGGAAATTTCGAGAGAGGAATACGCGCCTGGCGCATCAGGCTTGCCAGCTTTTGGGTGGGCTGGCGCTCGATTTCGGATTGCCGCGCATCCGCCTCAAAGTCGGCGGAGAGAGAATCGATAGTCGCGTAGACTTCGCTGATCGGCAGCGCTTCTTCCGCATTCTGAAGTGTACCCGGATTTGCCATGATAGGACCTTCCTGTTATCGGGATGTGAGTTCGCTTCGTTCCCTAGGGTTAGGGCTCTCGCTTTTCGGTTCGTCCGGTACGTCGGATAATTCCTTGACGAAATTCGCCATCAGGCGTTTGACGGCGTTTCGGAGTTCCTCGCGCTCGGCGCCCTGAACCTCGGCGTTCAGGAACATGAGTTCCTCAAAGGCCACCCAGCCGAGTTCCATCGCGGAGAGGATTGAGAAGCGCGCTTTCAATTCGAGTGGGTCGGCATCGGGATTTTGCTCTCGGATTTGACGAAGAACCCGGCGCGGTACCGAGAGTTGATTGTCGGACTCGACCGAGCGCACGAGATCCATGTCGCCGTCCATCACGGATTGGCAGAGGGCGCGAAAAAAGCCGCGATCCTCGGCGAGGGAGAGGGGCGCCGGGATCGCCGCCCCCCCGGCGAGTTCCAAGGAGTTCGCGTAATGCTGCCGGGCGAGTTCGCGAATCGCGGCTTCCAGGAGGCCGCGTTTGCCGCCAAAATAGTGATGGATCTGGCCGTGGTTCACCCCTGCTCGCTGGGCGATTTCGCGGACGGAAACGTTTCGGGGACCGATTTCGCCGAGCAATTGGCCGGCCGCTTCGATCAGCGCCGCCCGAACGGCTTCGCTCCCGCTCACTTTCTGAGGGGGCACGGGCCTGGGGGATTGGGTGGAAGTCATGAGGCCGCGGCGTCTCCGAGTCTGGGAGCGAAGCGCCGCCCCGGCAGGGTTCAAAACCAGTTTAGACAATCGTCTAGCACTGGCAAGCCGGCAAGCTGTCTGCCCCGGGCGACCCCGGCAGCCCGGATCCACTGGCTTTGGATTTGCCGGGGCGTGGCGGTGGCGACAGGGCCTTTCGGGTAAATTTCCCGGGCGGGAGGGCTGCGGCCCGCTCGGCCATTCCGCCGACGCGTCGAGGGAGGAATCGGAGCTATGGCGATCATCAAGGCGGCGACCCCGCAATTTCTGGTGACGGATTTGGTCGCCTCCATCGGCTTTTACGAGGGTCTTCTCGGCTTCGAGACCGATTTCGTCTACGGAGACTTCTACGCCAGCGTCTCCCGGGATGGGGCGCCGATCCACCTGAAGTGCGCCCCCCTGCTCAGAGCCGAACGCAATCTTCGTAAGGCGGGCGGGCACCTCGATGCCTTTCTGGAAGTCGTCGACCTCGGGAATCTCTACGACGAGTTGATCGGTCGCGGTGCGCCCATCGCGGGGCCGATCGAGGAGCGGGCATGGGGCGCCTTCGATTTCCATGTCGAAGACCCCGACGGTTATATCCTGTGTTTCTCCGAGGGCAGCGAAGTCGCGAATTAGAGGGTTCGGTGTGTTCGGCCTCGGCTCTCGGGCGCGCTCCCCCTCCCCGGTTGGATTGGCAGGGTGCCCAGGGAGGCCGCATACTGGCCCCTCTCTCTTTATCTCTCTTTGCACAGCACTCGAAAGGAACGCCCGATGAGAAAAATGCGCTTGATGCTTTTAGGACTGGTCTGGATCACCCTCTGTCTTCCGGCCAGCGCTGCGGACAAGGATCCCAACCTGGTTCTGATCAAGGCTCGTCAGGGCGACATGGAAATTCGTTCGATGTATGCGACGCCGCTCTTCATGATGGCGAGAGGCAAGATGGATTACGACGCCGAGAAGGCCCAGACCCTGGCGAATAATCTTCTCGCGCTGACGAAGGTCGATATGGGGATGGCCTGGGCACCGGGAACGGGGAACGACAAGTATCCGAAGGTGTCCGATGCGCTCCCCGATATTTGGTCGACCTACCCCGCCATCGCAAAGAAGGGCAAGGATTATTCGGATGCCGTCAACGCCCTGACCAAGGTCGCGGGCAACGGACTCGACGGCCTGCGTTCCGGGGTCGGTGACCTCGGCAAGTCGTGCAAGAGCTGCCACGACGAATTTCGCCAGAAGGAATAGATCCCGTTGGGCGAGTATCGCCGGGAAAAAATATGGGATGGTGTGACTCGCTCCTGGCATTGGAGTCTGGTCGTTCTGGTTTCGCTGGGTGGCTATTTCGGCAAGTTCATGTCCTTCTCGACCGTCGAATGGCATTTCTACTGCGGCTACGCGGTTCTGGGATGGCTGGCGTTTCGGTTTTTCTGGGGCCTGGTGGGTCCGCAGCCTGTACGCCTTCGCCAGTTCTTGCCGACTCCGAGGGTGGCTTTCACCTACCTGAAAAGCGTGGGCAAGCGGGAGCCCAGCGGAACCCCGGGGCATAACCCCCTGGCGGCCCTTTCAGCCCTGGCCATTCTGTTGCTTCTCCTCACCCAGGCCAGCATTGGACTCTTTATTTCGTCGGACGATTTTTTTGCGTCCGGGCCCCTGGCCTACCTGATCCCGGAGGATTTGGGCGCTGCCCTGAGCGGCTGGCACAAGGCTTTCGCCAAGGGATTGCTGGCTTTGGTCATCCTGCATGTCTCGATGATTCTCTTCTACTTTTTCTGGAAGAAAGAGAACCTCGCCCGCGCCATGGTGACCGGCTGGAAATGGGTCAAGGTCGACCCCGACGAACCGTCCTAGCCGCCAAGAGCTTGGGCCCAGGAGTTCGTTAGAGCCCGATCAGAGGATCAGGCTCGCCAGCTTTCGCCGTTGGTATACGGCATCGCCAAATTGAGATTCTCCCCAGATCGCCCGGCGCCGGTAGAGCTGGGCGTCGCACGCGTAGGTGAAGCCGTAGCCCCCGTGGAATTGGATCGAGCGGTCTGCGGCAAAGGCCAGGGCGGGCCCGGCCGCCGCCTTCGCCATGCGAACGGCGATTTCGCCCTCCTCGCCTTTTTCGAAAGTATGGGCCGCGGCGTAGAGGTGGGAGCGCGCCTGCTCGAGTTGTACGTGGGCATGAACCGTCGTGTGCTTGAGAGCCTGGTAGGAGCCGATGGGCCTGCCGAATTGTTTTCGGGTATTGAGGTAGGAGATCGTGTAGTCGATACAACTCTGCCCCCCGCCGCACATTTCGGCGGCGGACAAGAGCGCCCCGGCGAGGGCTATGCGAGCGAGCCCCGCCGAAGTCAACGCCGGATCGAGCAGCGCCGTTTCGGGAACACGGACGCCATCGAGGTCGAGACGAAAGGAACGACGCGTTTCGTCGACGACTATCTCCCGGCGAGGGGAGCACGCCTCCAAGGCCTGACGATCGAGCAGGACAAGCGCTGGGGACCCGTCAAGATTCAGCGAGGCGATCGCCCACTGGGCGACGTGGGCATCGACGACTAGGCATTTTGTCCCCGTGAGGGAAAGCTGGCCCTCCTTTCGGGTGGCGTTGGCCTGGGGTGTGGGGGCATCGAGATCTGAGTTGGGTTCCGCGAGCATCAGGGTGGCCGGCGTTCCGCCGGCGAGTTGGGGGAGAACGGCGCTCTTCTGCTCTTCGGTGCCCGCGGCCAGCAAGAGTTGCGCGGCGAGGGTGGTGGGAAGGAAGGGTCCGGCCATGAGGCGGCGGCCCATCTGCTCGACCACGGGAACGACTTCGGCGAGTCCAAGCCCGGCACCGCCGTAGATTTCGGGGAGGGCAATGCCCAGCCAGCCGAGTTCGGCCATCTCGCTGAAGGTCGCTGGATCGTGCCCCTTTTGGCCGTCGATCAGATTCCGAACGGTCTCCACCGAGGACTTGTCCTCACAATATTTGGAGGCCGCCTCGAGGAGATCCGCTTGCTCTTCGCCAAGGCCGAGGGGTCCGTGTCGTTCACTCATGTTGCGCTCCTCAGTGCTTCGGCAGGCCGAGCACGTGCTCGGCAACGATATTGGCCTGGATCTGACTGGTTCCGCCCCCGATGGTGGCGGAGAACGCGTTCAGATAGGCGCGTTGGGATATGCCACCGTCGACGGCTTCGGGCTCGCCCACGGCGTAAGCCCCCGCCTGTCCGAGCAGGGTGATGGCGAACTCGTTGATGCGCCGAGTGAATTCGGTGGCCATGAGTTTGCCCGAGAGCGGAATCGACATGGGTCGGTCCTGGACCAGCGGCCCGATGCTGGCGCGCCGGTTCGTGAGGGCGATGCCCTGAGCTTCGATCATGAACTCGACGAGTTTGTCGCGGAGGATGGGGTCCTCGATGGCCGCGCGCCCGCCGCGTTGCGCGCGCCGGGCGAGCTCGACGACCTCGCCGTGGTCGGGGGCCACGATGGATAGCCCCCCGGCCTGACCTCCCCGGGCGCTCCGTTCGTACTCGAGGGTGCGCATGGCCACCGCCCAGCCCTGCCCCTCTTCGCCCATGAGAGAATCGGCAGGGATTCGGGCATCGGTGAAATAGGTTTCGGTAAATCCGTACTCACCCGTCAGCTTTTGAATCGGTTGGGTTTCGACTCCGGGGATCCGCATGGGAGCCAGGAAGAACGAGAGCCCGGCATATTTGCGCGCCGTGTCGGGGATGCTTCGCGCGAGAAGGATCATGTATTTCGCGTAGCTGCCGTGGGTCGTCCATGTCTTTGTTCCATTGATCACCCATTCATCGCCCTCCCGAACCGCCTTGGTTTGGGCGTTGCCCAGATCACTCCCGTTTTCGGGTTCGGAGAAGCCCTGGCACCAGATATCTTCGGCGCTGAGGATCCCGGGGATATAGCGCCGGCGTTCTTCCTCGCTGCCCATGTCGAGAATCAGCGGGCCGGCCCAGTTCAGGCCGATGGTGTTGAGCATGATGGGGCTGCTCTGGCGTCGCATGACATCGGTGGCCACGTCCTGGAAAGCCTGGTGCAGCCCGCGGCCGCCGTACTCTTCGGGCCAGGCGGCGCCGAGATAGCCCGCCTCGTAGACCTTTCGCTGCCAGTCCACCAAAAACTCGAATTGCTCGTCGGTCCCCACTTCCATGAAGGTCAGGGGCATCATGAAATCGGGCTGCAGGGGAATATTCTCGCTGAACCATGCCGAAGCTTCGGCACGAAATTCGTTGAGCTCGGGCTTGGAGGGGCTGCTCGCCATGGAGACTCCTTTACGGCGGTGCGTTTGGCGGGAATAGTGGTAGCAGATCGACCCAGGTCGTCTGACCCGGCATGAGTGAGCGGCGTATGGACTTTGGTTGACGCCATAGATTGATCTGGCGAGATGCTAAGCTGCGCAGCCAATTAGCGCGGGCGCGCATCGAGGACAAAAATTCCGGGTTGGAGGCAGT
>JAPKBZ010000025.1 GCA_028823175.1 Myxococcota bacterium | reverse complement strand
TCACTTCTTTGCTCACTTCTTTGCTCACTTCTTTAGTCACTTCGTTAGTTACTCCGTTAGTCACTTCGTTGCTCACTTCACCGACTGCAGCCGCAAGCTCAGGCTCGCCCTGCACCCCACTCGAAGGAACGGCACCCTTCCCGGTTCCCACGGTGTTCTTGATCCGATTTAGCCAGCTCATATTCCTCTTTCCTCGAATTGTTTCAGGGTCATTTGGCGAATACCGCCGCACCCGAAGTCAAATTCCAACATTCTCCGGCCCCGGTGACGATCCCTCGCGCACGCCCTCGGAACCCGAAGCCACGAGCAGTGCCCGGTGCTCCATTTCCTTCAGGGGCATGAGGTCGCCCTTCTTGGAGGCCACCACCATTCCAGCCCTATAGACGGTCTCGGCTTCGCCCCTCCGACCCACCCGCTCCAGGGCTTTGCCGTGGGCAAGATAGACCGCTGAGTTCTCGGCCTCCACATTTGTCGCTCTCGCGTACGCAACAATCGCTTCTTCCCATTCGCCCAGGGCCGACGACGCGTTTCCGATACCGAAAAGAGCCACCGGGTCGTCGGGATCGAACTCAAGGATCTGACCGAACATTTCTTTTTTGCGCCGGGCATCGCTCTCCAACTGCTCCGCCAGAACGCGATCCAGGGCCTCGCTATCTACCTTCCGACCGCTCTGCCGGGCCATATCCTTCTGTATCGCCCGAGCGGACTCGTTCTCCGCACTCT
Source organism: Myxococcota bacterium (assembly GCA_028823175.1). Lineage (GTDB taxonomy): Bacteria > Myxococcota_A > UBA9160 > UBA9160 > UBA4427 > JAZXM01. The sequence continues at coordinate 52,399 of JAPKBZ010000025.1, read as the reverse complement.
CCTTGTCGCCAATTTTCATAAAATAGAGCGATAGGTTCGTGTTGACCATGGGCTCTTCCGGGGCGATTTCCTCGAGGCGCTTGAAGATATCGATAGCTTCGTAAAAACGCTCCGACCGACCCAGCATGACCCCCACCGCCTCGTAGCCGTCCGAGAAGGAGGGATCGAGGCGGAGTGCCTCCTCGAGAAGATCAAGGGCCTCGGCCTCGCGGCCGGCGGCAAAATTCCGAACACCGCGATCATAGAGCCAGGCGACTCTTTCTTCGCGATCGGGCGCGCTGTAGAAGGGAAGGAGGCGGACCTCGGCGCCAACAACGCGGCTTCCGAGCCGCAAACGCAGGGTCGTTCCCGGGACCCGATGCGCCTTGTCGAGATAGGCGTAGGCGATCGCCGCGCCCAGGACGGGCGAGTGGGTCCGCGATGCGGCTTGGCCGACCTTGCGGCCATCCTCGAGAAGAAGCGACTCGCCCTCCGCAGGCATCAGCGAAAGGATTTCTCCGGGAGACATGGGATCTGTTTCCTGCTCCGAAGCCCCCAGAACCAACCCCCTTAAACCAAAGGGAAGAGCCCCGTAGGTCCGAATGCGCGCGATCACCTCCTGCCCCAGATAGCAGCCCTTGGTGTAGCTGACCGCGTACTGCTCCAAGCCCGTTTCGGGCAAAACTCGTTTGCGCCCACGCGTGTCGGGAGCCATGCGAACAACGCCCGCCTCGATTCGCAACGTCTCGAGAACCAGCGACCGCTGGGGCTCTTCGAGCACAAGAAGACCGGCCTCGCGGGCTTCGGCCTGAATTTTCCCCTCGAGGAGCGGGGTGCCTGCCTCGCTGGACGGAAGCGCAAGCAAAAAGCCCGGGTCCCCGCCCAGGGACCGGCAAACCCCGAGTGCGCGCCCTGGCTCGAGCCAGCGGATGGAGAAATTGGGCTCCCCGCTGAAAGGATCACCCTCTACGGGCCATAGCCGGTCGACGAGTGCCGGAGCGGCTCCACCCTCCAGCGCCCACCAATGATACTTGTCGCTCAGATCGGCGAGTTGCACATCGTCCGCGAAGAGCACAGTCTCGAGTTCGGTGAGTAGCGAAGCGACTCGGTCGCGTTCAAGAATCATCCAGATCTCGGATTGCCCGTTCGCATCCAGACGATGAACGCTGAAGAGTTCGACCAATTTCCCCTGCAGCGTAACGCGTGCCGAGTAATTGCCCTGCCCAGGTTCGAGACCCTCGACCTCGTTGGTGACCTGGGAATGGATGAACGAAAGGACGTCGGGCCCCGAAGCGTGGACGGCACCGAGAGCGCCCAGCCCCTGGTCATCTCCCCCGAGCCGGGTCAAGAAGCCTGCTCGGCGAGCCTCCCGGGCAAGTTCCAGGGTCTCTTGGTCCTGAGTCATGGAGCCGACCTTCATGGCACTAAAGAGAGAAACTCTCTCCACATCCGCACGTGTTACTGGCTTGCGGATTGTGAAAGACGAAGCCCCTGCCATCGAGCCCCCCCTGATGATCCAGGGTGATATCTCGCAGGTAAATGGTCGACTTGCGATCCAGGAAAACCCGGAATTCGTCATAATTGATCACCGTGTCGCCCTCGCGCTCTTCGGTGAATTCGAGCAGGTAGCTGAGCCCGGAACAGCCCCCCCCCTTGATGCCAAGCCTCAATCCGGGCTTGCCCTCGGCCTCGATGAGCTTGCGCACCTCGACCCGGGCGGCTTCGGTCAGGTGAATGATGGGGTCCACAGCCGGAGGGTCCTGGCCCTCCCTGGCCACAGTCCAATCGGCGGGCATGGAAACCAGATTGGGAGCCTTCGCGTCTGAACCTGCTGCCATGATAAATCCTTCCACTGGGTGGGGCCGAAAGCGCGGGCCAGGGCTTTTCGAGCCCCTCGTCCGAAACCGTGCGATGGGGGCCGAGCCTCGCGGCGAGGTAGTTGCCCAGAAGGGATATATTGTACTCCCCGGGCATCGGCCTCACAAGGCGAAGCGGGGATGCGCAGTTTCCCCGGAACCTGACCGCGCGGATTTGGCAAAAAGGCGTTGCCGGTGCGATGGTAAGGACCCCCGAGGAGGCTCTACCCGTGAATACAGGCCGCAATTCGGCTTCGGCGACCCCGACGCCGCGCGCCCACCGCCCGGCATCCGAAGAGGAATACCAGGCTTTCATCCAACAAAACCTCTCGCGCAATTACGTCGCCCACGTCCTGCACGGCCTGCTGGGACAAACAGGCTTCCGCCTCGTAAACGCGCCCACCTTCCTCCCTGCCTACGTATTGCTTCTCTCGGGCTCCGAATTCGTTGTCGGTCTTGCCCGTGCCATTCAGTACCTGGGCATGTTCCTCTCGCCTCTGATCGCCGCGAACCTCATCGAACATCGACGCCGGGTTCTACCCATGGGATTCGGAGTCGGCACCATCATGCGGCTTCAGGTTCTTGGGTTGGGCCTCGCGGGTTTATGGCTCGCCCCCGCGGACGCAGTCGTAGCGATCTGCATCTTTCTCTTCTTCTTCGGATTTTTCATGGGCATGCAGGGTGTGATCTTCAACTACCTGATGTCTAAGGTCATCCCCGTCAAGCGTCGAGGGCGCCTGCTCGGGCTTCGCAATGCACTGGCCGGGGTGACTTCAGCCATCGTGGCGTATCTGGGCGGCGTGTATTTGGTCGGCAGCAATCTCCTGGGCGACGGGTACGCGGCCACCTTCCTGCTGGCCTTCGTATTGACCTCAATCGGGCTCAGCATGCTCCTTCTCGTTCGTGAACCACAACCCCCGGAGGTTCGCCCCCCGAGTCAATTCTTCGATCGGATCCGCGACCTTCCGGCCCTCTTCCGAGAAGATCGGGGCTACACCTACTATTTCCTGTGCCGCGCCCTGGCCACCATGGGGCGGATGGCGACCCCCTTCTACATTGTCTACGCCCGAGATACGATCGGGCTCACCGGCACCAATATCGGCCTCTTGAGTACAGCCTTCGTCGCCGCCAACTCGGTGAGTAATTTGGGTTGGGGCCTGATGGCAGACCGATCGGGCTTTCGTCAGGTCTTCGTCGTCACCCTCCTGATCTGGATCCTTTCCGTGGTGGGCATGACTTTTTCCACTTCACTGGCCGGGTTCATCCTCGCGTATGTGGGGATCGGGGCCGGTATGGGAGGGTTTCAAATGGCAGCCCAGAATATGGTGCTCGAGTTCGGCCATCGCGACGACCTACCCGTTCGTATCGCGGTGGCCAATTCTGCCCAGGAGGGAGTCGGCGCCATCGGTCCCCTTCTTGGCGGCGGCCTCGCCGTCATCTTCGGTCTCGATACTCTTTTCGCGGTGGCAATCGCCTTTCAGGTGGCCGCTATCGCGTTGGTCCTCTCTCGAGTCGATGAACCCAGACACCGAAAAACCTGATCGGCGATAAAACTCGAAGAGTCTTCGAAAATCTGAGCTCTGCCGACTGGCCCTCTACTCTCCATCCAGCGCATGAAGCGAAAGGGAAACACGATGACCCAGAGCACGCCCATCCACGGCCACTGCGAAGCGCGTTTCGAAAATGTTCGACGCATCTTCTCCGAGAATCTCGAGAACGGCACCGACCTCGGTGCTGGGGTCGCCTTTACCCTCAACGGGCAGCTCGTCGTGGATTTATGGGGAGGCCTTCTCGAGCCTGAATCTGATCGGGAATGGCAGAGGGATACTCTGGTAAACCTCTACTCCACGACCAAGGGCATGCTCTCGATCTGCATTCAACAACTCGTGGAGCGGGGGCAACTCGACCTCGATGCCCCGGTGAGCCAATACTGGCCGGAATTCTCAGCAGCGAACAAGGCCGAGATCCCGGTACGTCAACTCCTCTGTCACCAGGCGGGGCTGCCCGCCGTCCGAAAACCCCTGGACACCTCAGTTCTCTACGATTGGAAGGCCTTCACTTCGGCCCTGGCCGAGGAGGAACCCTGGTGGGAGCCAGGGACGCGCCACGGGTACCACGCCATCACGTTTGGCCACCTGGTGGGCGAGGTGCTGCGGCGTATCTCGGGACAAAGCGTTGGGGAGTTCTTCCGTGAAAATGTGGCTGGTCCCTTGGATGCGGATTTCCAGATTGGGGTTCCCGACGAAGACCACGGTCGTATTTCACGCCTTCACGGCCAAGTCATCGCCGGAGCCAAGTCGAGCAGCTCGCGCAAAATTCCCGACGCCCTGAAGGCCTTTATGCGCGATATGGCCGATCCAAGCACGATGACCGGCGGGGCCTTCAACAACCCTCGGATTCCCCCCGATGCGGTCAACAGCCCCGAATGGCGGCGAGCCGAAATTCCCGCAGCCAACGGCCACGGCACCGCGCGTGCTCTCGCGAGAATCTACGGCGCACTCTCCGTGGGCGGCGAAGTCGATGGAGTTCGGATCCTCGAGAGCGAGAGCATCGATCGTGCGATCACTGTTCAAGCCGAGGGCCCGGATGCGGTCTTGGGCGGCCTCCCCATGCGCTTTGGCCAGGGCTTCATGCTGCGTTCCATGATTATGCCTCTCTCGCCAAGCCCCCGATCTTTTGGACACCCCGGCGCCGGCGGATCGCTGGGGATGGCCGATCCGGATCAAGGTGTCGGCTTCGGCTACACCCCCAACAAAATGCAGATGGGCCTCGTCGGAGGGGCCGGAGCCTTCGCGATGCTAAAGGCCTTCTTCGAAGCGCTCTAATGGATCCTTCCCAGCCCGCAGCACACCGGCGAGAGAATTACCCGCGAGCCAGATCACCGGACGGGGTCGGACTCGCCCGCTGCCCCCAGTAGATGAAGCCGACGAGCAGCCCGAAGAATACACAGACCAATGCACCGATCTGGATCGTGAGAGGCGAACCCAAAGGTTCGGCGAGGAAACCCATGGCGAGACTTCCGAACGGTATCAGACCGGCCCAGGCCACCTGAAAAAGGCTCATGACCCGACCCCGCTTGGATTCGTCGACGATCATCTGGACCAGCGTCTGCAGGCTGGTCATCACCGAAAAATAGAAATAGCCCACCACCAACTGCGCGATCATCGCGGGAACGATATGGGTGTTGAGCGCAAAGATCAGCAGCGCCAACCCGTAGGCGAACATTCCTCGTCCGGCTCGCCACATGGAGGGCTCACGGCCCACCCGGCCAGCGCGTAGCGCGCCCACCATCGCCCCCACACCCGTCGCCGCGGCAAGCCAGGCGAAATAGTCGGGGGAGCCCAACACGTCGTCGGCGAAAGCGGGAATCAGCACCGTGTGCGAAACGCCAAAAAAAGACAGGATGGCGACGGTGCAGAGCGCTGGAAGAGCTGGCTTCCTCTCACGCGCATGGTTGAAGCCGCTCGCCATCCGGGCAAAAATTCCGCCTGCCTCCTCTTGCAATTTAAAGCGAGTGATCCGCATGGAAGCTGTCAATCCAGCCGCCGCGGCCGCAGCGACGAAATAGAGCGCGAACGACCATTCGAATCGAGAACTTGCCACTAGGGGCGCTGCCAGCAGGGGGCCCATCACTCGGGTCAGATTATTGGCAGCGGATTGCAAGGAGACGGCACTCGGGAGATCGCTCGTGGAAACCGCGTTGGCGGCGATCGCGTGGCTGGCTGGACCCGACAAAGCGAAGGAAATCCCCAGGGCAAAAGCGATGGCCAGGAGCCTGTCCGGCGTCAACCAATCCGTCGCTGTTGCCGTCGTCAGGGCCGCAGAACAAAGCATCACCGAACCGTAACAACAGAGAACAATTTTTTTTCGGTCGAACCGGTCTGCCGCGACACCTGCGAGAGGAGCAAGCAAGAAAGCAGGCAAAAAGAGCACAAAAAAGAGAAGTCCGTTTTCGCGGGTATCATTGTCGGAAAGCTCGACCATAAGGCCCTGCAATGAGATGTGCGAAATCCAAAACCCCGTCTGGTTGATAAGAAAAGAGAGGAATAGGAGTCGGAAGGGTCTGTGGGCCAGTGCCCGAAACGCCCCTGCGCCGAGGCCCAATCGCTCTAGGGTTCGCGACGAGGGAACTCCCATCGCCACCGAATCGGCAGGATTCAGCGCGGCGTCGCCGGGATTCGCGCCAAGGCTCTCTTCTGCGTGGGATTTGACCAACGGTCTGGTTCTCGGGGTGGACGAAGGGGTTCGCACACTAGCCCGAAAATATACCTGCGGCCCTCTTTAGCGATGCACCCCAAACGAGACGAGCCGACATCACTCTCTCCGGTCGCCCCCTTCCTCGATCGCTCTTCGCACCGCCCGATGCTCGGCCTCGTTGAATTCGAAGCCAGAAAAAATCAGAGCACCGACCGCGAAACAGACTGCGGGGATAAGCGAGAAAAGCGTTCGGAGAGCGACCTTCGTGCCCTCGGACTGCTCCATATTCGGCCGGAAATCGAGTTCTTGGAGCATCCACCCGACGATGAAGGCCGTGACGGCTCCCGCTGATTTTCGGATAAAATTCCATGCGGCCAGATAGGCGCCCTCTTTGCGCTCCCCCGTGCGGTACTCGTCGTAGTCGATGATGTCCGCTTTGATCGAGGGAGCGACGATCGGCGCGCAGCCTCCGGCAAAACCAAGAATCGGAGGCACCAACCAGATCAGCGGATTATTCCCGTCATCGATGAAAAAGAGCGCGGCAAAGCCGAAGACGCTCACCCACATCGAAGAGAGCCAGAGCACCTTCTTTCCGAATTTTTTCGAGAGGCGAATCCAGAGGGGCGTAAATAGAAATTGCGGTATGAAGTAGATGAGAATGATCGGAGCGGCCAAATCGGGTCGGTTCAAGACGTACTCGGTCACGTAGGGGACCAGCATGCCGATACTCGCGGCCCCAAAACTATCGATGAAATACACGATCAGCAGACGGCGCGCGTGGGGATTGCGAAGGACGTCGGACACCGAGCGCAGGATCCCGCTGGACCCGCGTCCCTGGTATTCCCTGCGCTCGGGAAGGCGCCACGCCGAGTAGAGGCAGAACGCTGCCACGAGACAAGCACCGACAGACGCCATCAGACGGGCTGCCTCCCTGGGGTCTCCCGCCTGGTCGATGAAACTATAGGCCCCCAAGCCCATGACCAGACCCAGGGCGGAAATCACGTGCCGATACCCAAACAGACGAGTCCGCTCGTGGTATAGGGGCGTCAACTCTACCCCGAGAGCGCCATAGGGGATAAAAAAGGCCGTACTCGCCGTCTCGTAGACGAAGAGAGCGATAGCCATCCAAACCACCACGCCTACGCCGGTTAACGAAGGGGGCGGGGACCAAAGCATCCAGATTCCCACGGCAACCGGCAGCGCGGCAGCGAGCATCCAGGAGCGGCGCCGACCGAGACGCGAGTGGGTCCTATCCGACAGATAGCCGACGAGCGGGTCGGAGATCGCATCCCAGAGACGAGAGAGCGCGAAGAGAGTTCCTATCACGCCCGGCGCGATCAGCAGGACATCGGTGCTGAACTTCATCAGGTAGATGACGAAGAGAAGGCCCGTAAATCCAAAGCCCACCGAGGGCAGGCTATAGGAGACCAGAACGTCGAGAGAGAGGCGTCCGGGGGCAGAGGCCCGGGAAGAGAACCCCGGGGCCTTGTCCTCCGGGTTCGCACCGGGTTCTGCCATTTCCGCTCCGACTCATCGCGAAGAGACCCCGTTCGACACTCGCCCAGGTCCAGTTCGGCTCACGTTGCCCGCGGGCAAGGACAGCCCAGTTCTACTCGGGCCGCAACCGACCGAGCGCCAGACCTCACCCCGTGGGGTAGCGACTCAACGCATGGCCTTCAGCGCGTTAGAGTCTCCCCTTATATCGGCAACACGCGGAGACAGAACCCCATGGCCACGCTTCTCCAACCCCTCGCGGACCGCCTCGGCGAGACGCCAGCCCTCAGCGACGAACACGGAAGCACCTCTTGGAGCGAGTTGAACCAAAGGGTCAACCGGCTGATGGCCGCTCTCCAAGGCGCCGGACTGGAAAAGGGCGACACCCTCTCGATCCTTTCCGAAAACCGTCGGGAATATTACGAGTGCATGCTGGCCGCCACCCATTTGGGGATTCGCTACGTCCCCATCAACTGGCATTGGGTCGGCGAAGAGGTGAGTTATGTCCTCGAGAACTCGGACTCCCAGGCTCTCGTGGTCGGGGCGGCCTTTGGAGAACTGGGCCGCGAAGCCCTGGCCCAACCCGATTGCCCCGAGTTGAAGCTCGCCCTCATGATGCGCGAAAACGCGCCCGAGGGCTTCCAACCCTACGAAGCTGTGCTGGCAGATCATTCTCCCTCGGAGAGCGAAGCCACCGGGCTGGGTGGACCCATGTTCTACACCTCGGGCACAACGGGCCGGCCCAAGGGTGTGGTCTCCGACTCCTTCTCTGGCGAGGGAAAGCCCGTCGAGTTGATGATGCTCGTCGGTCAATCCATCGTGGGCAATCTCGGCATGCCCGAAACCGGCCGAACGCTACTCATCGGCCCCGTCTACCATTCAGCCCAATGGGCCTTCTCGTTCTTGCCTCTGCTCGCAGGCAATGCCGTCGTCATGCGCCACGGCTTCGAAGCGGGGGAAACCCTGGACTTGATCGAAGAGCATTCGATCACCAACATCCATCTGGTTCCCACTCAATTCGTGCGTCTCTTGCGAGTCGATGCGACCCGACGTGAACGCTTCGACGCCTCAAGCCTTCAAGCGGTCTGGCATGGAGCAGCCCCCTGCTCACCGGAGATCAAGCGGGCCATGATCGATTGGTGGGGTGAAAAAGTCTCCGAGTATTACGGATCCACGGAAAGCGCAATCATTAGCACCATCGATTCCGCCGAGTGGCTCGAGCGCCCGGGATCCCTGGGCAAACCCCTTCCCAATCTCGAAGTCCGGGTTGTCAAGGAAGACGGTTCCATTGCCGCCCCGGGAGAGGCCGGCCAACTCTATTTCCGAAACCAGATGGGGACGGATTTCGAGTACCACAAGGATCCCGTGAAGACCCGGGAAGCGCACCTCGAACCCGGTGTCTTCAGCGTCGGCGATATCGGATATCTCGACGAAGAGGGTTATCTTTTCATGAGTGACCGAAAGATAGACATGATCATATCGGGCGGCGTCAACATATACCCGGCCGAAATCGAGGGCGTGCTCGTCTCACACCCCGCCGTCGCCGATGCGGCGGTCTTCGGCATACCCAACGAAGAGTTCGGTGAAGAAGTCAAGGCCGCTGTGGAGCTGCTCCCGGGGCATACTCCAGCCGACCCCCTCGTCGAGGAACTCAAGAAACATTGCCGCGAGCACCTGGCCGGCTACAAGATGCCGCGTTCGATTGATTTTGAGGAAAAACTTCCGCGTCATCCCACCGGAAAGCTCTACAAGCGCCTTCTACGGGACCGCTACTGGGAAGGCCGGGACCGCAATATTTGACGCGACGGCTGACGCGCTAGTTGACGCAAGAACTGGCGCGACCGTTCGCCCTTGGCACGCGGGCGGCGGGGCCGACCCGGAACTAGAATTGATTTGGAGGAAATCATGAGCACTGAAACGACCCGTAAGGTTTTCCGCACATGCTCGCTCTGCGAAGCGACTTGCGGACTCGAGCTCGAGATCCAGGGTGACCGCGTCATCAAGGTTCGCGGCGATGCCGAGGACGTATTCAGCGGCGGGTATATTTGCCCCAAGGGCACGGCCATCGCCCGGGTTCACGAAGATCCCGACCGCCTGCGCAGCCCCTTGATCAAGCGCAACGGAAAACATGTCGAGGCCAGCTGGGATGAGGCCTTCGCGGAGATCGAGAAGCGCCTTCTTCCCATCATGGAGAACAATGGCCGGGACTCAGTAGCCGCCTACCTGGGCAACCCCAACGTTCATAATATGGCTGGAGCCCTCTACGTCCGGCCCGTCCTCAAAGCCCTCGGAACCCGCAACATCTACTCGGCGAGCACGGTGGATCAAATCCCCAGGCACGTTTCCTCGGGCGCCCTCTTCGGATCGCCTGGCGCCATTCCGGTGCCCGACCTCGATCGGACGGATTTTCTGCTGATGCTCGGGGCCAACCCCCTGGAATCCAATGGAAGCCTCTGCACGGCGCCGGATTTCCCCGGGCGCCTCAAGGCGATCCAGAAACGCGGCGGCCGCATCGTTGTGGTCGATCCTCGACGCACCCGAACCACCCGCCTGGCGGACGAGCACCTCTTCGTGCGACCCGGAAGCGATTCGCTGCTCCTCGTAGCCATGATTCACACTCTCTTCGAAGAAGATCTCATCGACCTGGGCGGCATGGGCGATCACGTCAACGGATTGGACGCGGTGCGAGTGGCCGTCCAACCCTTCACCCCCGAACGTGTGGCCGAGCGCTGTGGCGTCGGGGCCAAAACCCTTCGTCGCCTGGCCCGGGAGCTCGCAGCGGCCGAGCGAGGCGTGGTCTATGGCCGAATGGGAATCCACACCGTGAGCTTCGGCACCCTCGCCTCCTGGGCGACAGACCTGCTCAATATTCTGACGGGAAACCTGGATCGGCCCGGCGGCTCCATGTTTCCCAAGGCCGCGGGTTCCCGCGCTCAAAAGCGCGCAGGCGGGCGAGGTTTTTCAACCGGGCGCTGGAAGAGCCGAGTGCGCGAGTTACCCGAGGTCATGGGTGAATTTCCCGTAGCGACCCTGGCCGACGAGATGGAGACGGCCGGCGAAGGTCAAGTTCGCGCCTTGGTCACGATCGGGGGAAACCCCGCTCTCTCCACGCCCGACTCGGAACGCCTGGAAAAGGCCATCGAAAATCTCGACTTCATGGTCAGTGTCGACATTTACTGCAACGAAACCACCCGGCACGCCGATGTCATCCTGCCGCCACCCTCGCTGCTCGAGCGCGGGCATTATGACCTCTCCTTCGCCAGCCTTGCCGTCCGCAATGTTGCCAACTACTCGCCGCCGGTTTTTGAAGCCCAGGGGCCCAGCGAAGCCGTCATTCTGGCGCGGTTGGCCCTGGTGGCCAGCGGCCAGGGAGCCGATGCGCACCCAGAAGAAATTGACGACATGATGCAGCGGGGACTGGTCGAGGGCCACGTCTCGAACCCCGAGTCCCCCATTCACGGCTCGGGGGTCGACGAAATCCTCGCCCGCGTCTCGGGAAGACCGGGCCCCGAGGCCCTTCTCGATATCATGCTGCGGATGGGACCCTACGGCGACGGCTTCGACGACTCGGCCGAAGGGCTCTCCCTGGACCGCTTGGAGACTCGGCCGCACGGCATCGATTTCGGCCCCCTGAAGCCGCGAATTCCCGAAATCCTCTCAACCCCCTCGGCGCGAATCGAGTTGGTGGGAGGCGATATTCTCACCGAACTCGATCGACTCGACCGAGTGCTCACCGAGCCCCAGCCCGAGGGCCTGCTCCTAATCGGCCGGCGGCACCTGCGCTCCAACAACTCCTGGATGCACAATGTGGAATCACTGGTGAAAGGTCGGAGTCGCTGCACCCTCCAGATGCACCCCGATGACGCCCAGGAACGGGAACTCGCCAACGGCAGCCTGGCCGCAATCGCGTCGCGGGTGGGCCGGATCGTGGCACCGGTCGAAATCAGCGACGACCTCATGCCAGGAGTCGTGTCACTCCCTCACGGGTGGGGGCACGGACAACCCGGGAGCCGGCTTTCCGTGGCCGCGGCCCATCCCGGGGTGAACAGCAACCGACTCACCGACGGTCGCCCCCTCGACCCCCTCTCCGGCAACGCGGTGCTCAATGCGATCCCGGTGGAGGTTTCGGCACCCGAGCCGGATTAGACCCGCGAGGGACTCCTCCCCTCGGAGGAATGGGTTGGCGACTGTGCTCAGCGACTGCGCCCATCCGCCGCTGAAGGGGGTCGCCGGACGCAAGGAAAAGTGCGAATAGGGCGTCCTCGCGGCCCGTTGCGAGCCGGCCCAAGGGAAGCTGGGTCGAGAGCGGCTTGAACTCGGGGGTCTCGCTCGGTGACCTCGTCCTTGAGTTCGAACGCCATACCGGCGGTCAGCCGGTCGAGCCCAGCCTTGCCCCCTCGGTACGAGGAGGCTTGACGCGTCCGAAAAGTTCGGCATACTAGAAACCGGAACCCGACTCCGGTTTTAACTATGCCCCTGACAGACACCTCCCTCCAGTGGATTCACCCGGCGCGCCAGGTGCGAACCCAGCAGACCCTTGAACGGCTGCTGGACGCGAGCGAGCTACTTCTCCAGGATAAGGGCTTCGAGGATATCCACGTAAGCGAGATCGCCTTGCGAGCGAACACTTCGGTGGCCAGTTTCTACCGACGCTTCAGGGACAAGAACGCCCTGCTCTACTCGCTTCACGAACGCTTTGCTCTTGCCGCAATGACGACTGCCGATGACGTACTCGCCCCGAACCGCTGGGTCGATTCGAGTATTCGGGAAATTCTCGAGAGCTTCTTGCCCTTCCTCATCGAGGTTCTCCAAAGCCAGGGCGAATTGCAGCGCGCTGTCTACCGAATTGCCCTCTCCGATGAGTCCATGCGCGAGCGCTCTCACAGACTCCGCCACTACGTCCTCAGCGGTGTCTCCGAATTATTGCTCGCCCGAAAATCCGAGATCGGGCACCGAGAACCCGAGAGAGCCGTTCCCTTCGCCTTGGTTCAAGCGGGTGCCCTCCTCACCGAGTGGTACCTGACGGGCATGAAGGACACATCACTTCTTCCCCTGACCGATCGGCAAATCGCCGACCAGATTATTCAATCCTGTTGCAGCTATCTGATTACCTGCAACGCCGAAACCCAAGATGCGTAGTAGAGGAGAGAGTCCGTGAAACGTTTCATAGACCATGAGGAGTTGGCTCGCGATAGCCGGTTCATCCGTCAGGATGCTGCCCAGGCCAACGTAATTTCCAGCCTGCCTGATGACGTCGAAACCGTAGTCAACGTCTTTGAGCAATTCGGCCCCATGATCGAAGCCGGTGTCAGAGGCACTTCGGCGGAGCCGCTCTTCGAAGAACTCGGCCCAGGATTTATGCTCACGGTTCTCAACGAACCCCTCGACCCCGAAGCCCCCGCAGCCCTTTCGCGCCTTCTGCTCAGAATGCATGGGATTTTCGTCGGCGAATTGCAGGCTCTCGAAGGGGCCGCCCGGTCGCTTTGGGATTTCCCCGACGCGCCCTGGGAATTCAAAATGAACATGGCCCGGCAGTGCTGGGACGAGGCCCGTCATCTTCAGATTTTCGAGAAGCTCCTCGTTCATCTGGGCGGCCATGTCGGTATGTATCCGGAAAGCACATTTCTCTTCGAAGCATGCTGTAGCGAAGATCCGGCCATGCGGGTTGCTGGGGTAAACCGCGGCCTAGAAGGGCTCGCTTGCGATGTTTTCCGCGACATGATCCGCTTCGCTGACAAGACGGGTGACGAGGTCATGAAGCAGGCCGTTGATTTCGTTCTCGCGGATGAAATCACCCACGTGCGCTTCGGAAGTGAGTGGGTGAAGGAATTCACGAAGGGCGACCCCGAACATCTGAAACGAACTCAGGATTTCCGGCGGGAGGTCGACAAGCGCTTCAGCTTTGGCGGAGCCCGATCCGACCGTGAGGATGCTGCGATACCCATTGCCCGGGAAGATCGCCTCGAGGCCGGTTTCACCGAAGACGAGCTCCAGGAACTCTCGGAAATCTCCGGGATTGGCCCGTCGAAGGCGACACTCACTGAAGCCGCGCAAATCCTGCGTGACCGGTATCACGAGACCCGCGACGCCCAAAAAGAGGAGGCATCCTGATGAGCGAACGAATGTACCCCGGGCTCACCCAGGAAGAACGAACGGGGTTTGCTCCCTATTCGGCCTTCGATATTCCCGCCGACCTGCGCGAGCTACATGGCCGGTACGATGTCGAGGCCACCGCTCTTCGGGTTCGCAATTTTCGCTACGCGGAAGAATGGATGATGATGATGATGGGGGGCTGGATCGCCACCATTCCCGAAATACCCGTCAAAACGGGTCTTGGCAAAGTCATCTGGGAAACGGCTCAAGCCGCCGACGAGTTGGGAAAACGCCTGCCCGAACTCCGCTGCGGGCGGAAATCTCTCGAAGCGAGCGAGGCGCCGAACACCGCGTTCGCCGATTTTGTTCAGGAAGTCAGCAACCCAGAGACACCGGACCTGACCATCGAAAAATTGTCTGGAGTTTTCGATGTTCTGATTCCGCACCTCGTCGAGATCTACGAAATACACAACCGCGAAACCGACGCCATCTGCGATGCTCCGACTATCGCAATTCTCGAAGACATGGTTCGACGTAAGCATCAGCACATCCAGTGGGGTCAGGAAGTTCTCGACGCTCTCTGCGATGACGCCGAGACTCAGAAGAGGCGACGTGATCGGGCAGACCAACTCTCGGGACTTCTCAAAGAGAGTGGCGGCGTCACCGGCGTACTCGAAACAGTTCAAGCCTCACTCAATTAGGGGCTTAGCCAAACACATGAACTGAAAGCCAAATGGGGGCGGCGTTAGCGGACGTCGCCCCCTTTTGTGTCCGAAAATCGAATGCGACGCACAGGCATCTCCTGCCCTCGCATTTTTAAGGGAGTGGCCTTTTCGGCCACCAGGGCGGTCCTCTCCTCGTCGTAGGAAAAGCATGTGTTCCGCATGCCCGGAATCGAGCTCAGTACATTTTTGTGACGCTCTCCCGGGTTATCTTCTGCCTCGCGCTTCTCTTTCGGAATCGCCGAGAAATGCCGTACAAAATGCAACTGGTAGGCCGCCTGAGCGATCTCAACTACGAGTTCCGAGACCCTGTGGCAACCGCCCCGCCCACCCACCTGCTTCCTCGCAAGACCGGTAAAACCTGCTTGGACCCGCATCCCCACCAGCTTTTCGATATTGGGGTGAGACATATTGCAGATATTGGTAAAGGGCCCGTTTCGAACTTCCGAGCGAGCGGCCACGATTTCGAGCGAGGGGTGAACAATCTCCACCTCGGCGTGAACATCGTGGATCTCATCCTGCAAGAAAGCAGCGATCAGAAAGCGGTCTGAGCCGAGGGGGTAGATATCCACCTGCTTCGTCCGGTGGTAGATCGAGGTGACATCTCTTTCGATTTCAGGCATTCGCCCATTAACGCGAAGGTCCAAGCGTTCGTCAAGGGCTTCTGGTTTCCCGGGGCGGACCAATCCGAAGCACTCTACCCGTAAGTTCTGCCGAAAAGACCCGCAGGGAGGAGCGGCCGGGCAACTCGAGCGCCTTGCCATTACGAACATCGAAGACCGCTCCATGCGAGATGCACTCGAGTTCGCATCCTCGCAGAGTTCCACTATCGAGAGGAATATCCGCATGGCTGCACCGGTTCTCCAATGCGTAGAATTCTCCGTCGACATTGCAGACCAAGACAGAAATTTCACCCCAGCGAAAAGCCTTCATCTCGCCCGGAGCGAGACCCTCGGTATCGACCTCGAACTCTTCCATCGCTGACACTTGCGTCCCTCCTGGGCGGGGCCCGGCGCGCGTCACTGGGCTGGAGTGTCGCACCTCGAGGTTGCTCTTGCTTCTCGAGAATGACTTTGCGCACTCTCCCGCATCGGATACCTTTCGCTGAGGCGAAATCAAAGATGAGTCGCCAAATCAGGGGGGCGTATGAGCCGAAGCAAGAACATCCTTCTCCACGTCATGGCGGCCTTCTACATCTTCGCGGGTTTCAGTCACCTCGCTAACCCTGAGTTTTTCCTGGCGATCATTCCCCCGGCGCTTCCGGAGCCCGCACTCTTGAATGTTGTTTCCGGTCTCGCGGAAATCGTTCTGGGCGTCTTTCTGCTAAACCCCGCGACCCGGTCACTGGCCGCCTGGGGGGTCATCGCACTCTTGATCGCGGTCTTTCCGGCCAATCTCTACGCGGCAACGGATAACGTCGGTCCGGGCGGACCGGGAACTGGAGCGGGCGCCTTCAACTGGGTCCGGCTTCCCTTTCAGATCGTCTTGATCGCCTGGGCGTGGTGGTACACCCGGCCTGAAGAAACTCGCGAGTCGAGCTGATGCAAGAGGGCGACGGCGGAGAAGAGGCTGGCGACGAAGACGAGAGCGAACGAAGCCCGAGCGTCGAGAGTTTCATGATGCACTACCTCGAAGAGTCTATGCTCTGGCCCATCGTGATCGTCGTGATTGGCCACGCCGTGGCACTCGCCTCCTTCACCCTGCTCCTCGCGGTGCGGGAACGAAGGCTCTCCGCGATGGCGGCCACCGGACTCCTTCTCTACGCGAGCTTTCTCGGAGTTCGTTGGGAATACCGCCGGCACGGAAACCTGAAGGCTATCACCTGGCTTCTCGTGATTACGTGGCTACTCAGCGGCCTCACCGCCTACCTTGGGCATTCCTATAAAATTCTATAGACGCGAGTCGGCGGCGAGGACAGTCCGCCGGTCACTGGCCCTGCGTACCCTATTCAACGCGGCAAAAGACATCTCGTTGCGTCGTCTGTGCAACCGGCGCCTCGAAAGTTCGGAGAGCGATCGTGTCTCTGATTGAATCCATCAAGCGCCACCCCTTCCACACGGCCGGAGTGGTTTCCTTTGCCGCAACGGGCGCAGCGCTGGCCTTCTTCCTGCTTTCGGACGAGCTCGGCGTCTCGCGGAGAGTCCTCGGAGGCGGAATTCTCGGGGCTCTATCCTGGTTCATGGTCAGCTTCGGTAGCCTGATCGGTGACGGCGACTGATGCGGGGCGGGCTGCGCGAGAAGGGCTGCGAAGCGGGCTACTGAAAAGGCGAGTTAGCCCCTGAATTCCACACTCGCGTTCGGGTCTTCAACCCGGCTCGATTCGTCGAGTGCCTCTTGGGCCAAGGTGCGCCGAACGAAGAGAGCAATGACGCCCCCGACAACCGTCAAGGGCAGAAAAGTCAGGAAGGCGGTTGTCCCTACGAAAGCCTTGCGAGAAGCTTCGGTCTGCGCCCCGAGACAAACGGTGCAAGCCGAAGCGGCGTCCGCCAGAAGAGTCGCCGCCACGAGGGCGAGTGCCAAAATGAGCCCGCGCGCTGCATGAGGTCGAAATGCGAGACCGCCACGGGCCGTGGCCAAGAAATTGCCAGCAGATCGCGTCATAGATAAACCACCACGTAGAGCACAGGCCATACCGCGACGACGAAAAACCAGAGTGCCTCGGCCGCGCCAAAGAAGCTCGGTGACAGAAATCCCCGGCGCAATCGGGCCGTGGCAATGGCGAGTAAGACAAGAGCAGCAGCGGCGTGGATGCCATGGATGCCCACGACCAGATAAAAGAAGCTCCCCAAGCTGCTCGAGGTGAGGGTGAGTCCCTGCCCCAGCAAAGCCACCCACTCGGAGCCCTGAAAGATCACGAAAAACGAACCGAGAGCAAGGGCCAGCCACATCGGGCGACGCATACCGTCGCGGTCCCCTCGGTGAAAGGCCCTATGAGCTCGAAAAAGGAAAAATCCGCTGGCCAGCAGCACCAGGCTGTTGAGAGCCGTTGCCTCGATCGGCAGCCTCGGCTGACCCATGGGAGGCCAGGAAGGCGCTCCTGCCTTGACGATGAAGAAAGCGCTGATCAGACCGGCAAAGAGCATGAGTTCAGCGATGACGAAAATCGCCATGCCGAACAGGCCATTGGGGATCATCGAAGATCTCCCGCTTTGTCCTGACGGCTCCATGCTTTCTCCAGACCTCAGACTCATTTCAATCGACACGATTTAGTGATGCTCGGCTTCGCCACCGTGATCGGCGGTCTGCGGCGGCATGTATTGCCATTCCGCGGTCTTTTTCCAGTTCGTACCCTCTGACTTATAGATATCGGGCGCGGTCGCGGTGACGAAAAGCAGCATGAAGACCAGACAGGTCGCCATCAGGTAAGGAACGAATCTCGGCGTCAGGTTGACATGCATAAAATGCTTGGCGACCAGATAAGCCTTGACGAACGCGATGCCGAAAGCCGTAAGGAGCGTGACGATTTCAATTTCGAGCATCGGGCCCAAAACGCTAATCGCCAGCAGAACAACAAGCAGCGCCCAAATCTTGACGTAATTCGTGTGGTTTTCTTCAGACATTTTTGAGCCCTATTTCGCGATATAAAGGAGCGGAAAGAGGAAAATCCATACGATATCGACGAAGTGCCAATAAATACCGATCAGCTCGACACGCTGGAGTTCCAAGTTCTTGGCGGCGTCACGGGCCACGATGGCCATGATGATCGCACCGGCGATGACATGCAGCCCATGAATCCCCGCGGCGGTGTAGTAGAACGACCAGAAAGTGTTGGCTGTAATCGTATAACCATGAGCGATTTCGGTACTCCACTCAAAGGCCTTTACACACACGAACGTCACGGCTCCGCCTATGGTGTAATAGAGAAGCCGGGCTGCCTTCTTGCCATCTCCGGACTCCGCCGCTCGGTGGGCCAGCACGGCGAAGAGACTGGAGGTCAACAGGACGAGGGTATTAAAGGTACCAATCGCCGTGTTCGTGTTGGCCGCCTGCCCCGCCCAGGCGTCATGCGAAAGGCGGTACATGAGATAGGAGCCTAGAAGGCCGCCGAAGATCACGATTTCCGAGCCGACAACCCACCAGACGGCCAAGAGGCCGGTGGGCATACCCGAGGTGCTGCGTGTCGTTGCGATGGGTTTCATGAAGTTCTCAATATCCTGTTTCTGATCAGGACCCTCTCGGGCGGTTGATCAATTCGGTTGATCCTGCGGCCAATAATCCTCATCACGACCGGGAACGCTGTACTCGTAGGGCCCACGGTAGACCGTCGGCAACTCTTTCCAGTTTCCATGGGGCGGCGGAGAATCCGTTGTCCACTCGAGGGTATTCGACTTCCAGGGGTTCTTGCTCGCCTTCTCACCACGCCTGAGGCTCACGATGAAGTTGTAAAAGAAGACGATTTGGAAGCCGAGCATGATGAGCAGCGCACTCGTCGCCAGGATGCGTATGTCCTGCATCCAGGGCTGGGAGAGTTCGGGGAAATTCGAGTAATCGAAGATTCGCCGATGCTGGCCGCCCATTCCGAGCACAAAAAGAGGGATGAAGATGAAATTGAACGGGATAATTGTGCCCCAGAAGTGAATTTTCCCGAGACGATCATTCATCATCCGCCCAAACATCTTGGGGAACCAGAACGTCAGGCCCGCGAATGTCCCAATAATCGCAATGGGGAAGAATGTGTAATGGAAGTGGGCCAGCACGAAATACGTATCGTGGAAGTAGATATCTGAGCCACTCGCCCCCAGAAAAATACCCGTGACACCACCGATCAGAAACTCGGCGATGAACGAGAGGCCCCAGAGCATGGGCGTCGTCAACCGGATCGAACCGCCGTAGAGCGTCGCGATGTAGACGAACATCATCTCAGCGATCGGCACTGAAATCAGCAGTGTGGTCAGGGTAAACACATGGGCCATCCGGGGGTCAACTCCCGAGATGAACTGATGATGGGCCCACACGGTGAAGCTGAGAACCCCGGTTGCGATGGTCGTGTGGAGAACCGTCTTATAACCGAAGAGCTTCTTGCGAGCGAAAACCGTGATAATTTCTGCCGTAATCCCAAGTGCCGGCAGCAACACAACGTAGACCTCTGGGTGTCCGAAGAACCAGAAAAGGTGCTGCCACAGGACGGGGTCTCCCCCCCGAGCCGGATCAAAGAACGCGGTACCCAGTTGCTGGTCAAAGATCAGCATGATCGCTCCCGCGATGAGGGGGCCGACTGAGACGAGGAAGAGGATGCTGGCGATAACGATCATCCAGATCACGATGGGGATGTCATAGAGCTTCATGCCCGGCGCGCGCGAGTTCATCGCGGTCGTGATGAAGTTGATGCCACCGATAAGGAAGGCCACGAACTCAAGGGCGACAGCGCCCAGCCAGATCGAAGACCCCAACGGTGTGAGGCTATATTCCGCCTTGGCGGAAAGGGGTGGGTAGGCTGTCCAACCGCCGCCGAAACCCCCGCCCTCAACAAAAAAGGAACTCAGCAACACGAGGGCACTGAGCAAAAAGATCTGATAGGAGAGCCTGTTCAGCTTCGGGAACACCATGTCGTCGCAGCCACACATGAGTGGAATCAGGTAGTTGCCGAAAGCCGCGATCAGCACGGGCATCGCTACCCAGAAGATCATGATCGCGCCGTGGTTGGTCACCAGAGCGTTGTAGTTCGCCGGCGTCACGATCCCGAAACCGGGAACCTCGATGCCCGGGAAGGCCAACTGCAGTCGGAACGCATAGGCCATGAAACCACCGATCACGGCCATCGCCATGCCGGTGAACATGTATTGCATCGCGATCATCTTGTGATCCGTCGAGAAGACGTACTTACTCCAAAAGGACGGCTCTTCGTGACCGTGATGATCGTCGGCGACAGCCGGGGCATCGCTGGGAATGGATTCGGCCATTTCCTACTCCTTACCAATTCGTCGTGCTGAGGAATTGGCCGCTAGGGCAATCGGATTTTGAGTGGCCATCCGGGCCGTTTGAGTGGCTATCCACGCCTCATGCTTCTGCGCGCTTTCGACGAAGACTCGAGCGCCCATGAGAGCGTGACCGATGCCACAAATTTCAGCGCACTGGACATCAAATTCGCCTTCGAGGGTCGGCTCGAACCAACCGGTGATCACTCGCCCCGGGATCGCATCCTGCTTAAGCCGGAAGACGGGGACCGAGAAATCGTGGAGGACATCCACCGACTCGAGCTGGTAGTGGTAGACGGTCTCGTTCTCGAGGTGAAGCTCGTTGACCGTATAAATATCGTCGGAGGAGTCCAGCACTCCGTCGGCGCCGGGGTGGACGAAAGTCCAGGTCCACTGCTGCCCGATCACTCTAACCGTCTTCTCAGCTTCGGGGAGATATTGCTTGATGTCGTACCAAACCTTGACGGCAGCCCCCAAAATAAACAAGTCGCAGACAAGGACGAGGACATGGGGAATCGTGATCCACCGCTTCAGGTGCGGCTCATTTCCCGTGATGTACTCAGCCGGCTGGCCGTCCTTCGCCTTGAATTTGAAGATCAACCAGAAGAAGACACCCTCACAGAGGATGAACCAGAACCCTGTCAGGATAAAAACCAGGGTAAAAATCCAATCAATTTCCCACGCGTAAGAAGACGCTGCGGGTACCAAGCTCTCGATCATATTATCGGGCCCCTAGAGGATGAAAAGCATGACAATGGCCATGAAAGCGCCCACGGTCGCCATGCTCATATAAAAGATTGACCGTACGAGGTCATTGGCGTTCTCTGTTCCTTCTGACATCTTGCCCCTCGGTTCCTCTAGCTATGAGGTTGGGTTTTCCGCGCTTTGCCGCCCAGCTCTTGCTGGCCGGCCACGGAACGCGCAGTCTGCTCCTATTGGAGCGTCTCGATGTACGCGACGACGTCCTTGATCGCCTGGTCGCTGGTGAGCATATTCGACATACCACGCATCAAGACGGCGTTGGGGTTCGCCGGGTTGCTTCCGCGAATCCCCGCCTTGAACTTCTCAAGGGTCTTCACGAGATACCAGTCACTCATATGCACGAGGGGCGGCGAATTCATGCTCTTATTCCCCTCACCCTGGGCGCCGTGGCATGAGGAACAGGTCGCGTAGATGGCCTTTCCGTCGGCCGCGTTTCCGCCCTTCACCACCTGGGGCGGGTCCACCTTCGGTAGGGCTGCGACGTAGGCCGCAACGGCATCAATATCCGAATCGGTCTTCAGCCAGAGCGACATGGGGTGCATGCGCATACCGCCCACATCTTGATAGTTGGTCCCTCGAGCCCCGCTGCGGAAGGCCTTGAGCTGGGAAATCACGTACCAGTCGTCGAGGCCAGCGATCGCCGGCGCCAAGAAGAGCTCCGTCCCCTGGCCAGCGCTTCCGTGGCATTGCGCGCAGAGGTCGAAGAGCTGGCGCCCTCGGCGATTTTCGTCGGCGAGCGAAACACCCGCCACCCCCAGGCTGACCCAGGCGATTGCGGCAGCGGCCGCGATGAATTTGCGAATCAAAACCATCCTCAATTCTTGATGCTGGCCGCCTCACCGCATGAGACGGAATTGGAGTTCCAGGTCCGATAGTTTGCCCGGGAGAGAGTACAGGGCATCGCCGTGCCCGACTGTACGCAATGGTGCAACCGATCGATGCAGGAAGACCCATCAGAAGGCTGCCCCAGGCCCATAATCGGGGCCGGGCTGAGGAACAGCCCATCCCACCCCGGATGGCCGCCTCGGCTGCACCGAAATAACCCGATTCTTCGCCGAGCGTCAACCCAAAAGAAGCCCGGGCCCTGAAGGTCGTTCCCTCTCTCAGCGCCCGGGAGCCGCGACCGTAAACGATCGCTTCACCCTCGCCCCCTAGCTAAAATCGCTCTTCTTCGGCCCGATCCGGTCGACGATAGGCGCCAACTTCTCGCGATCGAAGCCGTACCAGTGCGCCGCATTTCCCCCGAGCATCTGGCTGAGCTCGGCTTCCGGCAACTGCCGGAAGGTTTCGCGAATATGCTCGGCGGTATGGGGCCAGGTGCCCTCGGGGTGCGGATAATCACTCCCCCAGGCCATCTGATCGACGCCGATTTTGTGGCGCATTTCCGCCTCCCGGCGCGGCATGCAGGATGCCCCCAGCAGAACGTTGCGGGCGAAATACTCGCTGGGCTTCGAGCGCATATGGCTCGTATAGTCGCCGAGCTTGGCGCTATAGGGCGTGTCCTCGTAGCGAAAGTCGAGCAATTGGAGGTACTCCGGGACCCAAACCGCGGTGCCCTCGGTGATGGCGACCCGGAGCCCGGGGAAGCGCTCAAAAACCCCGCCCCAGATCATGAAGGTCAGCGGTCGCACCAGCCACCAGGCCACTTCACTGATGTAGATACCCACCATGCCCTGCCCTTCTCCGTAATCCTCCATCGGAGCCGGACCGGAATGGAAGTTGACCACCAGCTCCATTTCCTCGCAGGCAGCCCAGAAAGGATCGTATTTCGGGTGGTGATAGGCGTCCTGTTTGCCCCAGCGAACGGGCAGCATGACCCCACCCCGCAAGCCGTTTTCCTTGGCCCAGCGGGCCTCACGAATGGCCTCGTCCACGTCCCAGCACAGGGGAACCACGGCGATTCCCGCCCGGCGCTCGGGGGCCATCTGGCAAAATTCGGCCATCCAGCGATTGTGGGCCCTGGCGCCCGCCCACTGGAGCTCGGGAACGACATCCTCGGTGGGAAGCGAAATCCCGGCCCCAAAGGGGGGCATATTCATCTCGGTAATGCCGTCGGGAAAGATCACCTCCCCCGCAATGCCGTCGGTGTCGAGGACCTGGATGCGATGATCATGATCCCAGGCCCCCTGCAGCCCGTCCCCGCACCCTGCCCGCCATTCCTCGTTGATCTCGGCCACCAGAAATCGCTTGGCCGCCTCCTCGGTCGCCTGGATCTGGATCGGCAAGGCGGCATCGAACGCTTCGCGATAACCAGGGTCGAGATAATCTCGGTATTGCTCCGGGGGGAGCCCCGCGTGACAGTCGGATGAAATAACCAGGTAGCGATCCATGAAATCCGCCCTTCCTTAAATTGAGGTTGCCTTGTTTTCAGTCAGTTGACGGGTTCGGAGTAAAATTGCTGCACCCAGCGGCGAAACTCAACCAGCAATTTATCGGCCTCGCAAAAGACCGGGTTGGGCCGGTGAATTTTATTCCCCCAGATCCGGAGGTCGTCGTCGACACCGCTGGTGATGCCCTTGAACCAATCCTCGCCCGCCGTATCGACTCTATTCCGGGTCGCCGTCATCGCCCAGCGCGAAACCGTATTATGGCGGTCGATGGGTGAGGTGGACGAGAACATATAGAGCCCCACCCCGGGGATACCGCTGCTCTCGACGCTCGACATGCCCAGACACCAACTGTCCCGGAGCAAGGACATCTTGAAGGTTCCAAAAGGTGTCTCTTCCTCGCTGTAGCTGACGGCGTGCATAAACCGACCGTCTTCGGCGAACTCGATCTCGGTCTCGGGCACCTTCGGACTCGTGTGGACGACCTCGAAATGGACGGGATCGAGGTTGTTCTCCGCCATATCCTGCATGTGGATCGGAACCTCGATCTCGAAAGTACGGGCCTCGGACCACTCGGGATCGCTGAACTGGGCGATCTCAGGCACCTCCCAATCCGAGGGTTTCTGCTCGGCGTGGTGCCAGACGAAAATCATGCCGTTGCGCTCGACCACCTCCCAGGCCCGCACCCGGGCATTTGTGGGAATGCGTTCGCAATATGGAATTTCTACGCATTTCCCGTTGGCGCCGTCGTATTGCCAGGCATGGAAGGGGCACCGAATGCTCTCTCCCACGACACGGCCGCCCTCGGCGAGGTGAGCCCCCAGGTGGGGGCAGAAGGCCGAAAGCACCCGAGCCCGGCCGGTTCGAGTTCGGAAGAGCACCATCTCCTCTTCGAAATAATAGATCCGGCGCACTTCGCCCGGGGCCAAGTCGCTGCCCCAAGCGACGGCGTACCAGCCGTTGGGAATTCCGGGGACGACGTCCTTATCCATCCTATTTCTCCATTGAATCCGTCAGAAATCGGGCCGCCTGGGCAGCGTGTTCTCGAAGGGGGTAGGCGTCCAAATTGGCCCAATTGAACATCTGGACGTAGAAGGCGCCCATCAACATTTCGGTCAGAGCCTCGGCCGGGTAACGATCGGTCAACTCGTCGGCCTCAAGGCCGTCCATCACGATGCCCGCGAAGGCATCGCGCAGTTGCTGGGCCTCGCGGTGCTCCTCCCCGGGCTCGTGGGCGATATGGACCATCTCGGTCAACAGCTCCCGGCGCATAGGCCCGGCTTCGTCGGCATTCTCCACGACCCCGGCAAAGAACGCGTGGATCTTTTCACCGGTCGGCACGGGCAGCTTGCGCACGGCCTCGATATCGAGGAGCAACTGCCCCAGGGAGACCTGGGCGATCTCCCGCAGCAGATGGCGCTTGCTGGGGAAGTAGTTGAAGAAGGTTTTCTGGGCGATGTCCGCGCGCTCGCAGATCGCCTGCACCTTAGTGGCCTCGACACCCCGAGCTTCGAAGAGTTCGAGGCCCGCTTCGAGGATTCGCGCGCGCACCTCGAGTTTTCGTCGCTCCCGGCGCCCGAGGTCGTGTGCAGCGTATCCTGCGGGTTGAGTCATCCCCGAGAGGTGTACCAAAATCTTACACTCGTGTGCAAGCTTACACCCGACTCACCCGAGTTTGAGCCTCGATTTAGTTCCCCGGGGGGCATTTAGCCCCAGAGACTGCGCCCCCGGTGCTTCAGGCGACAACGCCCTGGGCGCGCAGGCTGTCGATCTCGGCGCCCGAGTGTCCGGCGAGGGACAGAATCGCGTCGGTTTGCTCCCCGAGCAGGGGCGGGCGTCCGGGCTCCACGAGAGGGGTCCGCGACAACCGCGCCGGGGGGCGCAGAACCCGAACGCGAACCCGGGGGTCGTCGACGACCTGAACGACACCGCTATGGATCACCTGCTCGTCGGTCATGAAGCCTTCGAAATCGTTGACCGGCGCAAAGGGCGCCCCCGCCCTTCGAAGACCGGCGACCAACTCCGCCGTTGGCCGTTGCTTGAACTCTTCCAGAAGGATTTCGGACAGCGCATCAATATGCTGAAAACGTTCGGCGGTCCGGGCGAAGCGCGCGTCCTCTCGCAGGTCATTTCGGCCGAGCACCTCGCAAAGGCCTAGGTACTGCTCGTCCTGAACGACCATGCCGACGATATGACCGTCCCGGGTCGGGTAGACACGGAAGAGATCGAAGGACGGCATCGCGGCGTCCGAATCCGGGAAGCTGGCTGGCCCCATCAACTCGGGAAGAATGAAGGCGGCGTAGGCATCGAGCATGGGCACATCGATCCGTTGCCCCGAAACGGCCGCACCCTCATCGCGCTGCCTGGCCAAAAGCGCCCCGAGCGTGGCCGCCACTGCGGTTAGACCCGCGGCCTTGTCGGCGACCACGGTGCGGAACATCTGCGGTGCGCCCCCGGCCCCCTGGGCGCCCATCATCCCTGCCAAGCCCTGGACGACATGGTCGTAGGCGGGCAGCGGCGCATAGGGGCCATCGGGACCGAACCCGCTGATCGACACGTAGATCAGCCGAGGATTGATCTCGCGCAACTCCGAGTAGCCTATTCCGAGCCTATCCATCACGTCCGGGCGAAAATTCTCCACCACGATATCGCTCTCGGCTACCAGTCGGACCACGATTTCACGGCCCGCCTCACTCTTCAGATCCAGGGCGATACTCCGCTTGTTGCGATTGAACTGGCTGAAGAAACCCGAAAGGCCCGCGTGGAAGGGCCCGCTGGTGGTGCGAGACATATCGCCGAAAAGGCTTTCAACCTTGATCACGTCCGCTCCGAAATCAGACAGCATCTGAGTACAGAACGGGCCCGAAACAACGGTCGTGAAATCGAGCACTCGGAGCCCATCGCAAGGTGAAGCAGCGGTCGGAGGCGTTTTCATGAGCTGATCTTAGCGCTCCCACCTCCACCACCATCTCCGCTATGCTGGCCCTCAGGCTCGGGGGCCTTCATCCCATGCGAGGAAACCATGCAGGCTCATTTTTTCTCGAACTACCAGGCATTCGAACCCTTCCTGGCCGCCCAAGAAGCCACAAAGCTCGTGGATCTCTGCAAGCAATTCGGGAGCTACGGACTCTACTCAGACGAAGGCCTCAACGAGGGCATCGGAGAGGGCCTACCCCAACGCTTCGACGCCGCCTTCAACTTCATCAATACAGGCGGTCGATTCGGGCGGGTCAAGGAAGATTTTTCCATCCTCGCCGCCCGAACAAATTATTTCAGGGAGACCTACGCGTACGGGAATGAGATCGCCGCTCCCGGGATAGAAGCCTTCTACTACAACGAGAAATTGATCGAATCCGCCCAGAAGGTATTCGGCCGCCCGGTCATCGAGCCCGCCATCGTCTACGCGAATATTCTCTTACCCGGCCAGGAACTCGCGATCCATACCGATGTCCCCGAATTCCGTGGCATGAACAGGAAGCTTCATCCGCAATGGATGCTGGTTGTCATGCATCACTCGGGCCTCTTTAACGAATGGCGGCTACCCATCGCGACCTCGGTCTCTTGGTATCAGGATGCCAAGGGAGGGGCATTCGCCTTCTACCCCGACGGAGCCGATCAGCCCGCCAAGACTCACCCCGTTCAGTTCAATTCCGCCGTGCTCATGGATACCGACAGCGTCTTTCACGGGGTCGACCGCGTCCAAGAACTCGAGGGGCCGATGCCTCCCTTCCGGCCCGGCATGCGGCTCGAGGCGGAGAGCGGGGGGCGCTGGACCGTCTCGGACGGTGACGAAGAGATCGGTCGCTACCATTGGGACGAAATGCGCTTCTCAATCTCTTGGAAGGCCTACTGCTTCGAGGACGAGGGCGATCGAAAACGGTGGCGAAGCCACAGCGAAGATCTCTCCATCGATCGCGTGCTCGATACCCTCTGTGCTGATCTACGCGAGCGCGGGCGCCTGGCCGATACCCGGCCCCCCAACAAGCAACTCGCCGAACTCCTCGTCGAGGAATACATCAAGTTCCCTGCCCCTCAAGCAGCCAGCCACTAAGGCCTCCCAGCCTCGCCGGCGAATTTTTTCGGACCGTGTCGTTCCGGCGGTCCGTGCCTCTTACGCCAGAGATATCTGAGCGTGCCCGTCAAGGAGATCACCATGGCAGTAGCGAGCGAATACATCGATATCCCGACCCCCGATGGCAGCCCGATGAGGGGATATCTCGCTCGACCGACGGGAGATGAAATTCTCCCGGGGGTCGTGGTCTTCATGGAAATCTTTGGCATCAACTCCCATATTCGCGACGTCACCGAACGAATCGCTGGCGAGGGCTTCGTGGCCATCGCCCCGGACTACTTCCATCGAACGGCTCCTGGCATGGAGCTTGGCTATGACGACGACGGGATGAGCGAGGGCATGAAGCACCTGGGGCAGCTCCAGGCCGAGCCGATGATCTCCGACGCCCAGGCCACCATCGCCCTACTCGAATCCCGACCGGATGTCGGCGGGGCAGGCATCGGCGCCATGGGCTTCTGCATCGGCGGGCACATGGCCTTCCTGACCGCCTGCACGAGCCACGTTCGCGCGACGGCCTCTTATTATGGAGGCGGCATTGCGGCGCCCCAGGGGCCGGGAGGAAGTGAATCAACCCTGGGCCGCACCGCTGGCATCGGCGGACGAATCAATTGCTATTTCGGCGGTCAAGACAGCATGATTCCCGCCGATCAGGTCGACGCCGTTCGGGCTGCGCTGACTGAGGCCAAAGTCGATCACGAGGTACAGGTCTACCCCGAGGCGGACCACGGCTTCCATTGCGACCAGCGCGCGACCTTCCACCCCGACGCCGCCGCCGACGCTTGGCGGCGAACAATTGCCCTCTTCAACCAGCATCTCCGCGACTAGGGGCCGGAACTAGAACCTCGCCTGCAAGGCTCCACCGGTGCTGGCGGTCTCGCTTTCTAGCTCGAAAGCGGAACCGATTTCCCAGAGAACTGACTTTCCACGAGCATCCCGCAGGCGATCCACTGGTCCCGTGTTCTCTCGGTGATCAGGCCGAGGCGAATCAGGTTCGGGACGACGGTGTGCATATACAATTGGGAGTTGAGCTCACGCCATTCGGGCATGGCGAGCATTCCCTCGGTGACCTGGTTCGCATCGATTCCGTACTTCGGTCCGAGGGCGTGAAGCATGCCCAATTGCTGGGAAGCATTGAGCGCTTCAAGAACCTTGAAGGCCCAGTCCTCCATCTGATCGCGCTCCTCAGGCTCAGCGCGTTCCACCACCCGCCGCATGGTGAAAACGCCGAACGCTGCGTGCCGCGCCTCGTCTTGTTCGGCTCGCTGAAGCAAGTGAACCAGGAGCGGGTTGAAGGCCTGTTCGCGCATCATGCCCATGATTCCCACGGCCATCCCCTCGAAAAGGGTCTGCATCCCGAGAGTCTTCATATGGTAACCCTCGACCGCCAAGAGTTCGTCGAGGAGAAATTTCAGGGTCGGCATGATGGGATAGATCGTGCCCATCTTTTCTCCCGTCAGGCGAGCAAAAATTTCGATATGCCGGGCCTCGTCGGCGACCTGATTGGCTGCATAAAGTTTTTCATCCGTGGTCGGGCAGAGTGACGTCAACTGACCGCAGAGTTGAAGGGCCGCCTGTTCGCCGTGAAGAAGCTGGGAGCACGTGTAGGCGACCTCATCGAACATGGCTGCCTTCTGCTCTGCCTCACTCTTCCCCATCATCTTCAACAAGTTGGCGAGCAGGGACATATCGAGTTCGCCCATCCACTCATCCTTGCTGACCGGCGTTTCCCAATCCAGATCCGTCGAAGCGTTCCACTGATTGGCCTTGCCCTTCTCGTAGAGAGACCTGAGCTCCCTAACCTCACTTCCGTATTCCCAATCGTTCCAGCGAATATGGGTTGGCGTGTCGACGGAAAGGGTTTCCCGCATGGACGAAATCTCTTTCGAATCCGCAAAGTCAATCAGCTCAAAGCCGACCACAGATCGCCGGGTGTGGTTCAGAAATTTTGAATCCAATTCGTTTCTCCTTCAAATTCAGCTGAGAGCTGAGAGCTGAGAGCTGAGAGCTGAGAGACAGGGGCTTCAGCGGCCCAGAAGATCTTGCAACGCATTGCCCTGGGCGGCGACGTCGTCGCCCACATCCAGAACGGTATTGCGTGATCCCCCAAAATCGTTCAATCCCAGGCGTTCGCGAAATTCCCCAGAGCCCACCCGGGTTCCCTCATCCAGGGGGATCCCGATGCTATCCGCGACTCGGACAAGACCGTTAAAACTCCCCACCGTCGCCGCTGCCTGCACCAAGGCTTCCTCGCCCGCGGCGGCGAGCAATTGCGCGCGCACCTCGGCGAGTTCTTCACTTCCCCGGGTCGCTGCCTCGGCAAAGGCGACGAGAAGCCCTCCGTGGGGTACCCCTCCATCGCCGCGGCCCACGGCTGCATCCAGTTCAGCTTCCTCGCCGATCGCCTCGCTGCTCGCACGGAGCAGCAATACATGCGAGGTCGTTCAGTAGAAGCACTCGTTGACCGAGGAGACCCTGGCGGCGACGAGTTCGACCTGGGGGCGCGAAAGGGCGCCTTCCTCCCAGACCAGTTCGGAGAATCGTTTCAGCGCGTACATGCTGCCGACCAATCCGAAAAAAGCCGCATTATCCAGGGGAACAAGACCGAGAGCTTTAGCCACGTTGGGGCCAGGCAGACCTTTTGAAATGAGGACGAAGGCTCCGGCCTCTGCCACGCCCTCGGGCCGAGCTCCGTCGGGCTCTCCCGGCAAGGCCGCCGGCAAGGGCTCAAAATCAACGCCGAGTGCTTCGGCGAAGGCATCGATGACGGTCGTGCAAACGACGACCGCACAGAGTTCGGCGTAGGCCGCATCCCCGAACTCCTCCACCCAGTCGGCGACCCACTCGGCGCTCAGGGCATGGACATCCACCGCAACCTTGAGCACGAGTTCAACAGCCCGGTCGGGGAGAAGGCCCGCCTCGGGGAGAGGATCGGCGCGCTGCCACGGGGGGAGGCTCCGGCGGCTCCGAGCATCCCGGGTTAGGCGGGCAGCCTCCACCCGCTGAGTTCCAGTCCACCAAGAGCCCGGCGAGGCGATGCGGTGCCAGACCGAACGATGGGCGTCCGCGATCTCTTCCGGTACCGCGTGGGGGGACGAGGCGTAAAGAAATGAATGCACGCCTCAAATCCTAGCGTACTCGCCCCCTCAATCCCCTCTGGTCTCCCCGGCTCCTGCCTTCTCTGCCCCTGCCTTCTCTGCTCCTGTCCTCTCCGCACCTCCACGACTTTCCAGGCGGCGAAGCCGGTAGGAAACGTCTTCCAGCAAGCTGCGACTGCCGTTGATGAGGTCGGCCACGATACCGGTGAGGATCATCTGGAACCCGGCCAGCATTAGGATTGCAGCGAGGATCAGGGATTGCACATGAAGCGAGTGGTCGTCCGTAAAGAAATAGAAGTAGACGAAGCGCAGACCGAGCAGAACGCCAAGGGCCATGACGAGGCTCCCCAGCACCGAGAAGACCTTCATTGCCCCATAGGACGAGTACACCCGCAGCAAGACGCCCGCGGAGCGCCCGATAAACTCGCCCAGGCTCGAGAAGAGTCTCGACTCCCGAAGCGCTTCGTTCGTCCCGATGGGAACGCTGAGCGTAGGAATTCGGCGCCTTCCCGCCTGAATGACGTGGTCGACGGTATGGTCGAACTCGGAGAGGTTGTTGATGCGGGAAGCCGCCTCGCGTGAATACGCCTTGAAGCCACTCGCAACGTCGGGCACATCGAGCTGGGCCAAGCGGCTAACGGTTCGACTTCCCCATTTCTGAAGCCGCTTCTTGGTCGGGGAGAAGTGGTCGATTTCACCGGGCTGACGATCCCCAATCACCAACTCGGCCCTGCCCTCGAGGATCGGACGAACCAGCTTGGCGATATCGGAACCGCAGTACTGGTTATCGCCATCCGTGTTCACGATCAGATCTGCCCCCTCGCAGAGCGCGTAATCGATCCCCGCCGCGAAGGCATGGCCCAACCCCCGATTGGCAGCGAACCGGACGAGGTGGTCGACACCATGCTCTAGGGCGATTTCGGATGTTCGATCGCTACTTCCGTCGTCGATGACCAAAATCTCGATGGAATCGACGCCCTCGATCTGGCTGGGAAGATCCCGGAGCGTCGCAGGAAGCGTGAGTTCCTCGTCGAGACACGGAATCTGGATGATGAGCTTCAACTGCGGCCCCCGATGACGTTGTTAGTCTCGTTTGAGAATACGCGATTTGGCCAGGGCGCGACGGACTTCGAAAAGATAAGGGGGCCCGAACCAATACCCCGTACGACCGTTGACTCCGCCAAAGGAGGGCGAGCCTGTCCTGGGAAAAAATCCATCGCAGGAGGAAAAAGCGACTCCCCGGCGCGCGCACGTACGGGTATCCTCGGGTTCCGGGGTGGGGATGGCATTTTCGAAGCAGCGGCGTTGCGCTTTCTGGCTGGGCCTGGCCCTGGTCCTCGCCCTGCTCGGCCCGAGACTGGGGCGAAGCGAACCTCTGGGGCCTGAACCCAACCCCCCCTTGGACCCCTGGGAGCTCGGTTTCGAGGCCCTCGATCGCGGCGAATGGACTGCCGCGATCGAGTTCTTCTCCGAACTGAGCCGCGAAGAGCCTGGCAACGCCGCACTCCACTACTACTTGGGCGTCGCCTGGGTCAGCTCTGGAGACGACCTCTCTGGAGTGGAGGCTTTCGCCGATGCCGCCGATCTCGACCCGACGCTCAGGTGGGTTCAGGCAGACATGGGGATGAGCCTGTACCGCCTGGGCGAACTCGATCTCGCGGAAGAGCATCTCTTGGAGGCGCTGCTCCAGGGTCCCGACGAAGCGGATGTACTGCTCTCCCTCGGGCTGATCGACATCACCCATGGATTCTCCGAACGGGGCAACCGCTTGATCGAAGAGAGCGTGGCTCTCGATCCGACAATCGCGGCCCTCGCCTTCTTCGAGGCCGCGGGGGTGGCCCTCGACCGTGACGACTTCACCGCCGCTACCGCCTACCTCGAGCGCGGTGCCCTGGCGAAGGGGCCCGAAGAGTGGCGAGCGGCCTCCGCCGAGTTGCTGGCCAGCCTGAGCGAAACCAAGGTGGCCTCACGCCGCATACGCCTCAGGGCCGCCATCGGATTCGAAAACGATGACAACCTAACCGTGAGTGAGCAGGACATTTCGACCGGCGTGGGCGATATCTCTGGGACCTTTGAAGCCGACATTGAAGTCGTCGTCGTGAGAAATGAAGCCCTCGTCGTTTCCGTAGGATACGACTTCTTTCAGAGCGTCCACCAGGATCTGGAGGCATTCAATCTCCAAATCAACGAGCCTCATGTACAGATTTCAGGCTTCATGGATTTTTTGCAGCCCGTGATCACCTACGCGTATCGAAGCGAAAGCTACCGCGACCTCGACTACCTCGATTCGAATATTATCGATCTCGACCTCGCCCTTTGTCACTGGAAATACACCTGCGCTCTATTTGGGGCGGGCTACGAACGACGCGACTTCGCCCCGACTCCCTTCGCCCCACAGAGGGTGGCCAATCGCTACTCGCTCTTCGTAGGCCAACAGACTCGTTTTTGGGACGGGAAGCTCGATTTTTCCTTGAGCTGGGAGCCTCAATGGCAAAACTCGGACCAGGCTTTCCTCAGCTACGACGCACAGATCGCGAATATCGGTCTGACGGCGATGCTCGACCCCTTCTATAAGGGGCTACTCCTGGGCGCCTCGTATGGGTTCGAGTCCAGGGACTACGCAAAGACAGGCGACGGGAGCGAATTCCAACGGAAGGATGACAGACATATCGTCTGGACGGGCATCCGAATACCGCTCATCGGACCGACCCAGATTTCCTTCGACTACCTGCTGATCCTATCCCGATCGAGCATCACGGCCCTCAACTACAACGAGAATATCGTCAGCCTCAAACTCTGGGCCTGGCATTGATCAAACCGGGTTTTCCCATCAAAATTCTCTTTGAAGCGCCGGAGATCGAGCTCATGGCGCGACGCCGATGGGCGCCGGGTATTCAGCAGCCAGCCGGCAAAAGCCAGGCAGCTTGGGGTAATTCTTGCGAAATATTCAGGGCATTCACTCCAGAGGATTACCCTAGAGGACGATATATCAATTTAGCAATCCACTGCTAGAGAGAGGTCGCTGGAGCCATGTTGAAGAGTAAAAGAGCATTGGGATTCACCCTGGTTGAACTGATGATCGTCGTTGCGATCATCGGGATTCTCGCCGCTACGGCTATTCCCAGCTATCGCCGGTTTCAACTGCGAGCCAAGACAACCGAGGCCAAGGTCAACCTCGGGTCGATCAGGGCCGCAGAGTTGACCTACGCAGCTGAGTACGGTGACTTCGTCGCATCCCCAGCCTCGCCTTTGACATTCAGCGGCTCACAAGCCCAGACTTTCGTCGATACCGGCAATCCCGGGCAAAACTTTGCGAGCCTCGGCTGGGAGCCCGAAGGCAAGGTCTATTTTCAATACCAGGTGGCCTCCACCGGCGACGCCTTCTCGGCGGCGGCCAGGGCCGACATCGACGGCGACGGCACCCCTCAGATATGGGGGTATGTCCAACCCTCGACCGCGGGTGCGATTGTCGCGATCCCCTTCGGCTGTACGGGAATCTACAACTCCGCGACCTCGACCCGCGACCTCGTCCAGTCGACGGGTCCCTGTCAGGCCTCTCACGGACAGAGCGTCTTCTAGGGCCTCGCCCCAGATATTCTTCTGGCCCCTTCGGCGAAGGGTGGCGCGTTTCCAGGCAACGACCCTGGACTCAGCGATTGACGAGGTAGAGGCTGAGGGCGGGCCAGTACGTGATCAGCAACACCGTCAAAAGCAGGATCACGAAAAAGGGAATCGTGGCGCGGTACACCTCAAGCACGGGCTTATCAAAACGATAACTGGCGATGAAGAGATTCATACCGACCGGGGGCGTGATATAGCCAATTTGCATATTGGCCAGGAAGATGATCCCCAGGTGAACCGGATCGATCCCGTAGCCGATCGCGATTGGCAGGATGATGGGAACCACGATCACCAGAGCCGAGAAGATATCGAGCATCATCCCCAGCCCGAGTAGAAAGATATTGAGCAGGATAAGAAAAGTTAGCTTGCTATCGATATGGGCACGAACCGCGTCAAAGAGCTTGGTCGGAACCTCCGTATCGATCAAGTAGTTGGTCGAGGCAAGCGAAACGCCCAGGATGATGAGAATTGCCCCGACGAGAACCATGGACTCCCGCATGATCTCCGGCAGTTCGCCCAGAGAAATTTCTCGGCGAATGAGAACCGTGACCACGAGCACATAGAGCGCGGTGACCGCGGCGGCTTCGGAGAGCGCAAAATAGCCCCCGTAGATTCCCCCTAAGACCACCACCGGGAGGGGAATTTCCCATGCGGCTTCTCGAATCGCAGCGCAGGCCTCGGATCGCGAGAACCTGTGATTGGTCTCCACGATGCCCCTGGCGCGCCACATACTATAGAGGGCGAGCAGCAGGACCATGAGGAGCCCAGGAAGAAGTCCCGCAGCAAAAAGGTCATCGATGCGAATCGCCTGATCGAGATTCATTTGCTGAGCGACGACCCCGTAAAGGATCAGGGGAAGTGCCGGAGCAAAGAGAAGCCCAAGGCTTCCCGAGGTCGTGATCAAGCCTAAGCTGAAATTTTCCGGGTAGTGCGCCTCCTTCAGGGCCGGGTAGAGCAGCGCCCCCAACGCAACGATGGTCACCCCGGAAGCCCCGGTAAACGCGGTAAAAAGCGCACAGGCCACCAGGGAAACAATGGCCAATCCGCCGCTCAACCAACCGAGGACCGCGTGAGTCAAGCGGACAAGGCGGGCCGGAGTGCCGCTCTCGCCGAGTAGGTAGCCCGCAAAGGTAAAGAGGGGGATCGCCAGCAGCACGGGAGTTTCAGCCAGGCGATAGATCTCGATTCCCATGACCTGGAGATCCACATCCTCGCTCGAAAAACCCAGCATCGCGCTGGCAGCGATAACCGCAAAGAGGGGCATGCCCACGAGGGCCAGCAAGCCGAGGAGGATCATGCCGGTCACGACGCACTCCCCGGAGCGACGCCACTTCCCTCGGGATCCGCACCGGGATCCGCACTGGGATCCGCACTGGGATCACTGGTCAGCAACGACTTCAGTTGGCCAAGGGCGCGGAGGCCATAACGAAGGGCGATCAATCCGAAGGCCACGGGAATCACGATCTCGAACATCCAGGCGGGAATACCTGAAAAAGCGGTGCTCCCGAACTCCCACTCATCCACTACGAAGCGTCCCGAATTCCAGGAAACGATCCCGGAAACGGCCGCCGTAAACAAGCCCGTCAGAATTCCGAGGATCGCCGCCGCTCGGGGTGAAAGCAATTTCGAGGCAGCGTCAATGCGTATATGCCGATCCGATCGGCTGGCGGCCACCGCACCCATCAGGCCTACCCAGAGGACCAGCACCCTGAGCAGGGGATCGATCCACCCAATTCCGGCATCGAAGAAATTTCGCAAGAAAATCTGCAGGGGGGCAAGGACCACCATCGCTCCCAGAAGCAGCGCTAAAAAAATATCCTCCAGCCTGTGTAAGGCTCGAAGCATACCTCCAGCTTGCTCCTTCCCCGAGCTGGCAATCATTCCGGGACAGCCGCCCCGCTGCGGTACTCCTGGAGGAGCGTGAGAATTTCGTTAATGGTCTCTTCGGAGTAGCGCCCCGTTCCTCGCAACTGGGCGATGGCCTGGGCGCTGATGCTTCGCCAGCGCTGCACCTCCTCTCGGGAAGAGGCCGAAACAAACTCGATTCCTTGGCTCTTCAGGGCTTCCCGGGCGTTGCTTTCGTCCGCGCGGTTCACCTCGTCAAGCCTGCCAGCTGCCGCCGACACCACCTCTCTCACAACTTTTTGATCCTTCGCGGAGATTTTCGAGAAAGCCCTCTGGTCGACGGCAAAAATTCCAACCAGGTACATGATGGGAACCTCGGTGAGATACTTGACGCGCGTATGCCATTGGAAGGCGATGGCCCCGATCGGCGGAGCCGCCACCGTGTCCACCAGCCCGGTCTGGAGCGCGGTATAAACGTCCGCAATTGGCAACGGAACCGGCGAAACCCCAGCAATTCGAAGAGCCACATCGGTCATCTTGTCATCTTCGACCAACCAGACCCGCGTCCCCTCCATATCCTCAACTTTGCGTATGGGCTTCTGAGAAAGCACATAGGCGAAGCCTCCATCGGTTATTGCGAGAGCCTCGAAACCATTCTGAGCCAGGCCGTTCATGATCTTCTGATCGAGATGACTCCGTACGAAATCGACTTCTTCATAATCCCTGAACAGGAGAGGAAGGCTGTAGAGTTCGGCGTCGGGGTACACCGCCGCCAGGGCACCGCTCGTGAATGCCCCCCCCTGCAACTGTCCAGCTCGAACCTTGCGCATGACGGTCTTATCACCGCCCATCACGCCGCCGGGGTAGAACTTGAGCTTGACTCGCCCCTGGGTCTTCTCCTTGATCTCGTCACCGGCTTTTCGCATTTCCGCCAACCAGCTACTTCCGTCGGGAAGAATCGTGGCGATCTTCAGAGTTCGCGCGGAAGCTTCGACTCCAGTCATCCCCAAAAACAGGCCGACGAGCGCGATGGCCGCCCGAAGCGAAAGCGATTTGCGACGCATGCTCTTTCCTCTCTTCATCCCCGACCCGTGCGCCCGGGCGGCGCGACCCCGCCCGGTTCCAAGGAGTTCATCTAGAAATAATCTTCCGCTTCCAGCAGAAGGGCCGCAGCTCTTTCCTGGGCCAGGATATTGCTGAGCGTGTAGCCGGGAGCCACAGGATCAGCCTCCACAACTTCGACGAGGAGTTCATCGTGAAGGTTCCGGTCGAAAACGAGCTTTCCATAGCTTTCGGCGAAAAAGACCTTGGCCATCAGGTTTTGTCCGTTCGAGAGCTCGATGGCTCGCTCAAAATGGTCTCGGCCGATCTCGGGGAGACCTCCCATTTGCGCCGGTCGTAGAGTATAAAGAACCCCGAGGTAGAGGTGAGCGCCGCCCTTGTCGTAGGCTTCGTCGAGTTCGATGATCCGCTCGATCATCGCCTGCACCTTCGGAAGTTCCGCGACTGCGACCCAATCCGAGGAGTTGGACTGAATCCAACCCGCCCAAGCGCTCGCGAACCCATAGAGGGCGGGGAGATCCGATTTATCTGTTTTTGCGAGCTGAGCTTCGAAAGCTTGGAAGGGGCCGACGATGGCCTCGCAAAGTTCTTCGTCCTCCAGGCACAGGGCCCGGCGCCCGTAATCCCGAGCCTTGGCATTGAGTTCGGAACTGCGGAGGGGTGTCTCCACAAAAGCCGAAGCGTAGGCCGAATAGAGCTGGGCTCCCGCCAGTAGAAGTTGTTGATTATTGGGGTTTCCGGCGATCAAACCGTCGATGAGTATCAGATAGGCAGGCGCCCCATCCCGAACCAAGAGCGGATCGGATTGATTCACCAGAGCGGCCGAGACGTCCTCTGCCAGCCCACTCGTTGCGTTGGTGACGAGCACCGTACAGCCGAAGTTGGGCATGCAGAGAGCAACCATGCACAGGAGGCTTGCGATCTCTGATCTCATGATCACGAATTGTAGCAGGACTTGGGGGGGCGTCGGAGCGTCTTCGGGCCTCGGCAAAGCTCGCTACTCTCGTATCTGGCAAAAGCTTGCAGGACCGTCAGTCAGGGGCGACAGGAAAAATACCCGTAGCCATGCATGAAAAGCCGACGAAAATCCCAGAGCCCGTAGCCGATCCAAGGCCCCCCAACTTTTCGGTGAAAAGGGCACATGGGGGCGGCCGACTCCTTCTCGCCGCTCCACCCCTGGCCCTGGCGACGGCCGCTCTGACCGGCTTGGGCCTCGTTCACGAACTCCCCACGGGCCTCGCCCTAGCGGCGGGTGCCGGATTAACCTTCTTGCCCGCCATCGGACTCGGCGCGCTCCTCTCACGATCCGGAGTAAAAATACGCGCGTGGAGCGCCTGGGTCTGGTGCGGAGTCGTGCTCCTCGCTCTCCCCCTCTATTTTCCGGGGGACCGAGGGCCGGCCACCCGGGAAGGGACTCAACGCCTCGTCGGCTGGCTGGGCGCTGCCAACGCCGAGAGCTTTGGCCGGGGAACGAGCGCAATCGTCGGACTCCTCGGCTCGGATTCCCGCCCCCTGGCTCCCTCGGTCGACCCAGCACTCGACGAGCGCAACCGAAGCACGCCGCCCTCCCCCGGGCCGAACCGAGTGCCCCCAGTCGCCAACCGAGAGGCCACCGCTCCGGAGCCGGTCCGCATCCCCTACCTCGGCGATGCGAATTCGCTGCGCATCAAGGCCCATGTCGATGGGCCCGAGAGCGGCGAACGCTTCACTCTTCTCTTCGATACCGGGGCAACCCTCACAACCCTCAACAGCGAAAGCCTCGATGCCATCGGCCTTCCCGTCCCCCCGGATGCACCCCGGGTCACCCTGCAGACCGCGAATGGCAAGCTCGAAGCCGATCTGGTTCTCGTCGATGCGATCTGGCTCGGTGATTCTCCCGTCGAGTGGGTCACCGTTGCGGTCTGTGATAGCTGTGCGAACCCGCCCTCGGTTGGCCTGCTCGGTCTCAACGTGTCTCAACGCTTCCAGGTTGCCCTGGATCACAACCGACGCGAGATCTCCGTCGAGCGCCGGGGAAGCGGTGATGACCGCTCCCTCGACATCCGAAATTGGCTCAGAATTCGTTCCCAGGTCACCGAACATCGGGATGGACGTATCGAAGTCGATCTCAAGGGCTTCAATAACGCGCGGCAGGAAATTCGTAGCGCAGTGATCCGCTTGGAATGCTCGGGGCAGAGTTTCGCTATCCAGCTCGACGCGATTCCCCCGCTTGGAGAGGCGTCGGTTCAGGTCGAACTGCCCCGTGAAGCGGACTGCAGTGAGCAAGAACTCGAACTCACCCGGGCCTATTGGGGTCTGAACCGTTTCGAGTAAAACCGCGGGCTCTACTCCTCGCGATCGACCACTCCCTGGGCGACGAACTCGGCGATTTCGTCGTCGCTATAACCATGCTCGCTGAGAATTGCCCGAGTGCCGGATCCCGGGGTCGGCGGAGGCGTCCGCAGGCTCGTGGGCGTCTCGGAAAGCGTCACGGGATGGCGCAACAACTCAAGGTCGCCGGCTTCGTCATGCCGGACCGTCCGCGTCAATCGAAGATGATCCGCTTGGGGGTCGGCGAAGGTCTCCTCGACCGAAAGGACCGGCCCGCAGGCGATGTCCGCCGCGCTCAACGCCTCCAACCACTCGGCGCTCGTCCGCTCCCTCAATTTGGGCTCGACCATGGCGCGCAGCGCCTCCTTGTGCCGGGCCCGCCCCTGGATCGTAGAAAAGCGTGGATCGCCCGCGAGTTGCTCGTCACCAACCACCGCGGCGAATCGATCCCAGCCGCCTAGGACGGCGATATTGATCGCTCCATCTCGGGTTTCGAAAAGACCCATGGGAAAGATCGTGGGATGATCGTTACCTGCCTGGGGAGGATTTTCTCCATCAACCAGCCAGCGCGCGGCCTGGAAATCCATAAAATTCACCAGGGCCTCGAAGAGCGAGGTATGGACCCATTGACCCCGGCCCGTTCGCTCCCGGGCATAGAGCGCAGCCAAGACTCCCTGGGCAAGAAAGGTTCCGGCGGCGGTATCCGAGATCGCGATCCCTGCTCGCCAGGGGCCTGTACCCGGCGGCCCGGTCACGCTCATCAACCCGCTCATGCCCTGGACGATCTGGTCGACGGCAGGCCGGCGAGCGTAGGGTCCGGTCTGCCCAAAGCCCGAGAGGCTCGCGTAGATGAGTCGCGGGTTCAGCGCCGCGAGGACGGGGTAGTCGATTCCCAGCCGAGTCTTTACATCCGAGCGAAAATTTTCCACGAAGACATCGGCTCGCTCAACCAGGCGCTCGAGAATCATTCGACCTGGCTCCTGCTTGAGATCGACGACCAGGGCACGCTTGTTACGGTGAAGGTTCTGGGAATCGGAGCCGCTCAGATCCTCGCGGCCCGGGGCGGAGACACGGATGACCTCGGCGCCGAGGTCGGCCAGTTGTCGAACACAGGTGGGGCCGGCCCGGGCAATCGTAAGATCCACGACTCGAATCCCGTCGAGAGCGCCGGGCTCATCGTCTCTGGGGCGATAGATATCTTCGGTCATCGAAAAGGACCCCCGGCCTAGCGGCCCTTGAAGACTGGGGGGCGCTTCTCCATGAAGGCCTTCACCCCTTCCGAAAAATCTTCGCTCGCGAAACACGCCTGCAGCACCTCGGCGATGCGCTCGGAATCCCGGCGAGCCGGCTCCCGCTGCAACTCCCTCGCTAGAACTTTCACGCTGCGAACGGTCAGCGGGGCATTCGCGGCAATTTCACCCGTAATTTCCTCGACCAGGGCGCGCAGATCTTCGCGCGCCACGATCCGGTTCACGAGCCCCATGGAGAGGGCCTCGGCCGCCGAATAGCGCCGGGCGGTATAGAGGATCTCTCGTGCGTGGGAAGGGCCTACAACGGCGGCCAACTTCTCGATGCCTTCCAAGCCATAACCCACCCCGAGCTTGGCTGCGGGAATCCCAAAGCTCGAATTCGTAGCCGCGTACCTGAGATCCGCGCAAAGAGCCACCGCGAGGCCGCCTCCGATACAGAAGCCGTCGATCATGGCGATCAGGGGTTTATCCAAGCGGCTCAGCCGGTCGAAGGCATTGCCACCGCCGGCGTCGAGGCGCTCGGAGGTCTGCGCACCATCGACACCTGCGAACTGGGAAATATCGGCGCCGGAAACGAAGGCCTCATCGCCCTCTCCCCGCATCACGACGACACGAACCGACTCATCGGCACCCAGGCGCCCAACTGCTTCGGCGAGCTCGACCCACATGCTGGCCGAGATGGCATTTCGGCGCTCCGGGTGATCGAAAACGATCCACCCGACGGCTCCCTCGATATGACTATGAACGCGTCCGGGCATCGCGCGAGTCTACCCCAGAGTCTTGATGAAATGGACAGGCCATCAGCCCCGGCGCGCGTCCAATTCTCGGCGAATCCTCGCGTGCTCAGCCTCGTCGAGGCTGAAGCGGGCGAGAAGAAAAGCCGCCGTCAGGTAGCAACACAGGGGGAAGAGAGCGTAGAGGGCCTTCAACGCGAATAGCGCCTCCTCGCCCTGGGCCATATTCGGGACGAAGCCCGAAGCTTCAAGAATGAAGCCCGTCAGCATCAAGGTCAGACCGACACCGAATTTGTAGACGAAATTCCAGGCGGCGAAGTAGGCGCCTTCCTTGCGGTCACCCGTCTCCAATTCGTCAAAATCGATCACGTCGGCTTGGATCGAGGGGGCCACCACGGCACCGGCGCTGCCAAAGAATCCGAGCACGACCGCCAGAACGCTAATCATGATGACATCGCCTTCTTGCAGAAGAAACATCCCCCCGAAGCCGAGGGCGGAAAAAAATAACGACGTGGTCCAGATATACTTTTTGCCTAGACGCCCTGAAATCCAAACCCAAAAGGGAACGGACGCCGCCGAC
This sequence comes from Myxococcota bacterium, assembly GCA_028823175.1. Lineage (GTDB taxonomy): Bacteria > Myxococcota_A > UBA9160 > UBA9160 > UBA4427 > JAZXM01. Next base: position 10,485 of record JAPKBZ010000025.1, on the reverse strand, counting down.
GGGATCATGTAGAGAAGGATATAGAGGGGAGCCAGCCGAGGAGTCCCCACAACATATTCAGCGATGTAGACCGTCAGGGCGTTGATCGTTGCGACTCCGAGACTCTCCGCCAGAAAAACCGCGAGCAGGATCCGCGCGTGGCGATTCTGAAAAACATCTTGATAGGCCCGGAAGGGATTCGAAGAGCCACGTCCCTGGTACTCGGACCTTTCTTTCACTCTCGCGACCATCCAACCCGTAAATAACGTGCTCACCAGAATGATAAAAATCGAGACCCGAGAGGCCATGAGTCTTGTTTCATCGGACTCGATAATCAGAGACATGCCGGCCAGAGCTCCGAAGGAGCCGAGGATCCAGGCGACATGTCGCCCGCCAAAAATCCGAGTGCGGTCGTGGGGATCATCACTAATTTCGGCGCCGAGGGATTGATGGGGGACAACGACGATGGTCATTGATGTGTAGAAGAGAAAAACCGCCGCCGTCATCCACAAGGTCAGGCTCGTCCCCGACAGGTCAGGGGCCGGGTTCCAGAGCATGTAGAAAGCCACCGCAAGGGGAAGAATCGAGCCTAAGAGCCACGGGCGACGGCGGCCCATTCGAGTCTGGGTTCGATCGCTCCAATAGCCCGCGACGGGGTCCGTGATCGCATCCCAGATTCGTGAGAATCCAAAGATCATGCCGATCACAGCAGGGGCCATATGAAGTGTATCGGTGGCAAATTTCATCAAGTACATGTTCACAAGAAGGAACATGAACCCCACCGAAACCATGGGAAGGTTGTAGTCGAAAATGGTCATAAAGGACGTGTTCCGGGCTTGCTCGGAGCGCTGCCAGTCGTCCTTGTCCGCTCTTTGCTCGGGTGTGCTCATTTGGCCCTTCAGGAAATTCGAGTCCAGGTTTGTACGCACCCGCCCCCTCGACGCCGGAGTGTCTCGGATAGCCAAGGTCAGAGCAAGTCAGGGCTCCCAAGCCAGGGTTCTAATAACGTCACCTCAGCGCGCATCGCTCCAATGGGGATAATCCGACCGCATTTTCTGCAACCCAAAATTCGCTTCCAGCCATTCGATAATTTGCGGACTCAAACTCAGATCACGAGCCTCGGCTGGATCAGAGAGGTCGAAAATTCGAATTTCTCCCTCGGGCGCGCGTAGCTCCAACCGGGTTGGCAGAGCAAGGGCGACGAGATCGACCGCTTTCCCCGTATAGTGATCCGAAGCCCGAGCGCCTTTCTCGGTGGCGAAGACGACCTCGTAGGTCTCCGCCATGGCCAGGGCCCCGTCGCGTGTCGCCTGCCAGCCCTCGGGGTGCAGCCAGCGAATCTGAACGTCGAGCCCCCACTCCTCACGCGCGCGCTCCAGGCGCGTCACCCCGGCCAGGAGTTCCTCTTCATTGGCGGCCCGGCTCAGGAGAAAGGCGCCCCACATGAGGTAACCGCGCTCGGGGCTACGCACCGTAGAATTCAGGTAGACCTCGGCACCCTGCTCACGCAATTGTCCGATCAGGGACCGAATGCGCTGGGCCAAAGCGCTCTCGTCCCGGGTCCGGGCCAGAGCGCTGAGCGCCTCGGGTTCCTTCACCGGGTTCGGATAACGCATCGCCCAGGCCGAACCAAGCGAGTCACCATCCCGAGCCGGAGCCAGGTTCCGCTGGGGGCGCGGAGGGTCAATGACGATGGGCCCGTGGGCTCCATAAAGCCGAGGCTTGTCCTCAAAGATATCGTCCGGGTGAAGAAAAATTCCCGCACTCCGGGCCCGAGACGACGTGATCCACACAATTTCCCCCCGCAAACCCTCGCCGCCGTCCCGGAGAAGGTCGTCGAGAAAGAAGAGGAAATCCTCCAGGTCGACCGGCCGGCCGAAATCTTCGCGGAGAGCGGCCTCGAGGGAAGCCGTGTTGGCCGCCGATGCCAGGCGAACCAGCCGGGGACCATCCACCCCGACCCCGGCCAGCTCGATCCTCCAGGTTCCCAGGATCTGACCCGCCATTTGCAAAGCTTCGGCCGGGCCCCCGGACCAGGGCGGCGGAGGGATAACGTCATAGCTTCGGTCGGGCATCAAGACCCGAGCCGGCCCGCTTCCCCACGCGGCTGAGAGAGGGACCCACACGCCAAACAGAGCCAGGGCCAAACCAAAGACCGCCCCCCGGAAGCTTGCCCAGAGGCCCGCACGACCATTGACGAGAGCGGCCCCGGTCATGGCGCCGCTCCGCCAGAGGGGCCCGTTCCACGCTTGCCTCCCCGACCCCGGCAACGGCTAGCCCAAAGCCGAGGAGCCAAAGAGGGAGCGCGCCCTCTCTTGCTGGGTTTCCCGGGCCTGGTCATGCAGGCTGATCTGGCCAAGAGCCCGGTACAGGTTGTGCTCTCCCCGAGTCGAAAAATTCTCGGGATCCCAGGAAAAATGGCTCTCCCAAAGAGCGTCCGTGGCGAAGCGCGCGCAGAGTTCCAGGCTCAGGTACTCGAGCGCCGGAATCATCGAGTCGCGTTCCTCTCCGAGCAACTCGAAATTCAACTTCGAGAGGTATCCCTCGGCCGAGGCGGCAAAAATTTCGAGGTCGAGACGGATATCCTCGGGACCCTCCCCCCCCACGTTGCACCAGGACCGCCAGGCATCGCCCATATCGTAGAAGAGGGGCAACCGTGAAATCGTATCGAGATCAATCAGCGACTGGGCACGATCTCTCTCGGGCGAATTCGCTCCCGCAAAAAGAATATTGCTGAGTTTTAAATCGCCGTGCAGAACACGCCGGGGAAGCGACAAGCGCGAAGGCCAGGTCGCGTGGATCGAGAAGATTCGTTCGGCCAGGTCACGCACCCCTGACCGAAGGGGGTGATCCCTTCGCTGCTCAAGCGCGCGGCGAAGGTCGTCCAGATGCTGATCCATCTCGTGGAATGCGAATCCGATGGGTTCGAGGGGGCCGTCCCAATCCACCATGCCCCCGTGAAAGGCGGCGACAAGTTCGCCGGCGCTGCGCGCCTGGGCCGGGCTCTGGCATTTTCGGAAGGTGACGCCCGGAAGACGCTTCATCACCCGCCAGCGCCCACCCTCCCCGAGATCCGAGAAGAGCGCCCCCTCATCCGTCGGCAAGAGCTGGGCTACGGAGACCCCGCGAACGTTGAGATGACGGGAAACGGCCTGCATATTGCGGTGGATACCCGGCGAAAAGTCTCCATGGACCCGTTGGGCCACGTACTCGGCGCCCGGGACGACCGCGCGCCAGCTCTCGTTGATGAGCCCACCCTCCAGGGGTTCCAGCCTCGCCCCAGAAAGAGCCGACCACGCCAGCAAGGCGCGGTCTACCGCTTCTTTTTCTGCTCTCCCAGGCGCGACCATGCCACAGGCTAGTCTCCCCCAACCCACGTCGGCAAGCGGGGCCGGAAGGGCCAGGTTCGTAGCGATCCGGGGCTATCTCGGGTGGAGAGATGGCGTAGACTGACCCGGCGCTTCAGAGAAGGAGACGGATCGGTGAAATTCGGCATCATGGCCCCCTACCAACAGGGCCCCCTGGAAGACGGCAATTACACGCGGAAATTCGGGCAATTGGCCGAAGAAATCGGCTTCGAGTCGATCTGGGCTGTCGACCACGCCGTGATGTGCCCCGACTACGAATCCCGTTACCCCTACGACGCCAGCGGACGGTCTCCCTTTCACGAGAACGTGATCCAGCCCGACCCCCTGACCTGGCTCGGTTGGGTGGCCGCCCAGACCCAGAAGATCAAGCTCGGAACGGGAATCCTCATCCTTCCCCTGCGCAATCCGGTTGTGCTCGCCAAGACCGTAGCGAGCCTCGATCGTCTCTCCGGGGGCCGGCTCCTCCTGGGCGTGGGCGTGGGCTGGGTGCGCGAAGAAGCAGAGGCCGCCGGCACGGATTTCTCCACTCGGGGCAAGCGCTGCGACGAGTATATCGAGGCCATGCGGGCGCTCTGGCGCGAACCCGTCTCGAGCTACAAGGGAAATCATGTGGCGTTTCAGCGCGTGGTCAGCCAACCCAAACCCGCCCAGCAAGCGGGCGTTCCCATCCTGATCGGCGGTCACAGCGAGGCCGCCGCCCGCCGGGCTGGGCGTTTGGGCGACGGCTTCTACCCCCTCGGCGTTTTCGGCGAAGAGCTCGATGCCCTGTTGGCCGTCATGCGCGAGGCGGCACGAGACGCCGGCCGAGACCCTGCTGAAATCGAAGTGACCGCGGTCGGAGCTCCCCAGAAGGCCTTCGCCGAATCCCTCGTCGCCCAGGGCGTGAAACGCATGCTGATTTCTCCCTCGAGCGGCGATCTCGACAAGCTACGAGACGATCTGGAGCGCTTCTGGAAGGAGATCGCCGAACCCCTCTCGGGGTGAGGTGAGAGAGGAATTGTGACGCCTCCCGCTTGATCCACTGAGAAAACTTCCCTTCGACCCGGAGCGGGGCCTGCTATCAAGTGATTTGCCGAAAGCGGGCTCACCCGCAGGGAAAAGGAATCCGACGAACGCATGTTGAGCATAGCCCTGATCGGATTCTTGATGGGAATCGCTGGCTCGATTCCCCTCGCAGGACCCATCACGATGCTGGTCCTCGGCTACGGACTGGATGGACGAACCCGTCAAGCCGCTCTGGTCGCTCTGGGTTCAGCCCTTCCCGAATGCCTCTACGCCGGCCTCGCCTGGTGGGGGTTCGGCGCGTTGGTCGAGGAATTCGAGTGGGTCGGACCGATCTCCCACGCCATCGCAGCGCTGGTCCTGATCGCCGTGGGGCTCTTCCTCGTTCTGCGTCCGCCCCGGGAAACCGACCGCGCCGGCCAGAACTCAGGGGACGAGGTCGTCAGCTCCAAGCGCCATTTTCTCCTGGGCATGAGCATCACCGCTCTCAACCCGGCGCTGATCCTCAACTGGGGAGCCGCCGTCACGATGGTCTATTCCCTCGGTCTGGCGGAACCCAAACCGCAATACGCGATTCCCTTTGGGCTCGGGGTAGGAGCGGGCATCCTGGTATGGTTCACGGCGGCGCTCTCATTCCTGCACCGGCACCACCGACGTATCCCTCCCACCCTTCGCAACCGGCTCATGAAAGGGATGGGGGCCCTGCTCTTCGGGCTCGGCGTCCTTGCCGGCCTGCGCATGGTGCTGGATCTCTACTAGGCCCGGGATTGCCCACGCGACCCAGGGCGAGCCGCTTCAGCGTAATCAGGGCGACTTCGTCGCGCACTTCATGGAGAACCTGCTCGTAGGTCATCTCTCTGCTCTCCGCCCTTCCGGGCTCAATCCGCTTAATCCCAAAGCCCGCCTTGGCCGTGCCCTGGGCCGTCGGAACGCCAGAGATAACAACTGTCGGGCATTCCACCGACCTGACTCGGCAGCGGGGCCTCGGAGTCGCTTCCCGTCGCCGACTCCAAAAGGCGCTGGGCGTTCGCAGCCAGGCACTGAATCAATCCGGGAGCGATAAAGAGCAGGGCATCGCGCAAAGGACTCGCAGGGAAGCTCCCCCCGAAGAGTGCGAGCACCTCGGCGGCAAGCCCTCGCAACGCGGGTTTGCCCTCGAGGGCCACCAGCTCCGGCGTCCGATCGAGCCAACCATCGGCCACGAGATGGCCAGACTCGCGCTGGCGCTCCTGGCCCCAGAGAGAGGCAAACCCCATGGACTCGAGATCGATTCGCGTCAGCAATTGAACTTCGTGCTGGCGAAGAAAACGATCTGTTGGGTTCACCACCTGGTCAGCGGGAAGGGTGTGGATATCGTTGGATTGCACTGCGATATCCAGCGTCCGCCCGACTTCTATTTCGAGGCCATCGAGGAAAAGGCTGCGCTTAAAAAGACGCTCTCCAACTTGACGCTTGCCCTCTCCAGATCCCACCAGCTCCGCTTCCCATGCCAGGGCATGGGGGATCGACGAGCCGATGAATTGAGCTGTGGTCAGGAGATGCGAGCACCCGCGCGGGCCTCCGAATATTTCCGAGAGCGCCCGAGCAAAATTTTCATCGAGTGTACGTCCCACCAACCCCCTGAGAGCGCCCGCGATATCCCGGCAACTCTCGCCCGCCGTCGCCGCCGATGCTTCAAAGGCCACGACGGCCTGGTGGGGTTCGAATTTCTCGATCACTCGGCTCGCGCTGTCGATCGAGGCCCGGATTTCCATATCGTGGATCACACCCGAAGTCTGCAGGTCGGACCCGGCGGGAATGAAACCCTGCTTGCGTAGATCCAGAATGCTGGCTCGAATATCCAGACGACCCGGAGGGCCCTGACGCAATTCGATCTCGAGCATGCGGGTGTGAAGAGGATGCCCGCGAGTATCGCCCAGCCCCTGCGGTCTCTTATCGCCCAAATCGTTCATTCCATGACCATAGCCCTCGGATCAGGGTAGGACCGGCTCGGAAGCCCTTCTTCCGGCAAACGCGGCACGCTCTCGGGATTTGTTGCACCCTCCGAACCCATACGCCGCGAGAGAGAGGGGCCTGCCGTGACCAAAAAAGATCGGGACAAGAGCGAGGCGGAACACAACTGGGAGCCCCTGCTCGAAGGCCTCGAGGAACGCCGCCAACGCGCTCGGGCTATGGGCGGGAACGAAAAACTCGAGAAATTGCGCGAGCGCGGGCAGTTGAACGCTCGTGAGCGCATCGAAGCCCTGCTCGACCCGGGCAGCTTCCAGGAACTCGGTAGCCTAGTCGGTGCGGTCAGCGAAGGGGTCGCCGCCGACGCCTTCCCCGCCGGCATGGGAACCATCGAGGGAAGACCCGTCCTCGTGGGCGCCGAGGATTTCACCTCCATGGGCGGGTCCATTGGCCTCGGAGCCGCGGATAAACGCTACCGCTTGACCCAACTCGCCCGGCAAGAACGAGCGCCTCTGATTTTTATTCTTCACGGGGCCGGGCACCGCATCACCAACGCGCTCAAGGGCCATGGACGCTCGCCCAACGATCTCCAGGGGCTCGTCGATCTCGCGGGGATCGTGCCCACGATCTGCGTCGTGGCGGGGCCAGCAGCGGGCCATAGTGCCCTGGCGGCGCCCTTGATGGACTTTGCGATCATGACCCAGCAATCGGCACTCTTCGCCGCCGGACCTCCCCTGGTCGAGGCAGCCACGGGCGAGAAGGTCAGCAAAGAAGACCTCGGGGGGCCGGACATCCACGTCTCGAAGAGCGGTGTCGCGCACAACCACGTCGAAGACGACGCTGCCGCCCTCGCCCTGGCCCGCCGCTACCTCGGCTATTTTCCCAGCAACGCCTGGCAGCCTCCGCCCCAGGCCAACTCGGGAGATGTTGGAGAACGCGTGCTCGACGACATCCTCTCGGTGATCCCCACCGATGACCGCAAACCCTATGCGATGAAAAAAGTCGCCTCTCGGGTATGCGATGAGGGGAGCCTACTCGAGATCCAACCCCGCTTTGGCCGCAGCCTGCTCACGGCCCTGGGCCGACTCGGAGGCCAAAGCGTCGCCTTGGTCGGGAACAACCCCAATGTCCGAGCGGGCAGCATCGATCGAGAAGCCGCGGAAAAGGGCACTCGCTTTCTGGAAGTCGTGGGGAGCTTCCATCTGCCCGTCATCTTTCTGGCCGACAACCCGGGCGTCATGCCGGGAACCCTCCCCGAACGGAGCGGGGCCCTTCGGGCCGCCGCTCGGATGTTCGCAGCCCAGCACAGGCTCCGGGGGCCGAAACTGCACGTTACCCTTCGCAAAGCCTTTGGCTTCGGGAGCAGCATCATGGGGATGAACCCCTTCGATGATCAGACCCTATCCGTCGCCTTTCCCGGCGCCACTCTCGGCGCGATGCCAGCCCGAGGGGGTGGCGCGGCTTCCAAGTCCGATCAGGATCAACAGGCCCTGCTCGATGCCGCTGAGCTCAGCGGTCCCTATCGGGTGGCAGACTCCATGGGCTTCGACGAAATCATCGACCCCCGAGAACTTAGAAACGTCCTCCTCCGGGGCCTGGCGCTCTCCAGCGCCCGCCGAGGCGAGCAGCCTGAACCCGTGGCGCGCCTGGGGGCCCTACCCTGAGCCCGGAAGCTCAGTTGGCCCGGTGATCCCTGGGGTGATAGCGCCCTTCATCGGGCCCCTCGAAAATCTCGTCTACCTGGGGGTGGCGGCAGGGTTGGCCCGTCTCATCGGGGAGCAGGTTCTGCTCGGACACATAGGCGACATAGGTCGTCTTCGAGTTCTCAGCCAGGAGGTGGTAGTAGGGCTGGTCCTTGCGCGGGCGCAGCTGCTCGGGGATGGAAAGCCACCACTCCTCACTGTTGCTGAAAGTCGGGTCGACGTCGAAAATTACGCCCCGAAAGGGGTGGACACGGTGGCGAACGATTTCGCCGATCCCGAAGCGTGCGCTCTGTATCTCCGTGATTGGCAAGGACAGCCCCCATTTCAAGATCCATTCTAGCCCCCATTCCCCCTTTCACGTAGACCTTTCCCTCCAAAACACGAATTCTTCTGCAGGAATGGTCGGCGACGAGTTCGCAAAGTTGTGCAACCCTTAGGGTTCTCCAACTAAAAGGGACGCAACCCAATGAAGATTTTCCAGGCTCTCCTCTGCATCATCGCTTTGGGCACCTCTCTGGCTTGCGCACCTCGCGCCATGCGCGGCGGCGCCGGAACCGCCAATCCAGGCATGGACGCACCCGCCATGTCCACGACCCTCGACCGCGCAGACATCGATTATCTCGTTGCCCAAAACATCGAAGCTCTCTACAGCTCGCGTTTTTGGCTGGGCGAGGTCACCGGAGCAGCGCCTCAACCCATTTTTGCGATCTGGCCCATCGAAAACGCGACCTCTGAACACCTCGAAGATCAGATGCTGACTCTCCTCTCCTCCATCGAAACAAGCCTGGTCAACAGCGGCCAAGTTCAGGTCGTCGCAAAATCTCGACAAGCTGCCCTGGCTCGTGAAATCGGTATCCAGCAGGGGGCCATCTACAACCCTGCCAAGGCCGCTCAATTGGGCGCCCAACTCGGCGCGGGCTATTTCGTCACGGGCAAGATCACGGGGATCGACGAACGCCTACAAAAAACCCGGCGTATCCAGTACAGCCTCTTCATTCAAGTCCTCGAAATCGAAACCGGTCTCGTGAAATTTCAGCACGAAGCCACCCGCAGCAAAGCGCTCAAACGCTAGCGAGGAAGGATCTCGTGGAGCGCAGAAAGCGCGGGTCCCGGCGCACCCGGAGAAGCCCCGGCCTCCAGTTCAGCCTGCTTTGCCTGGCAAGTTTGGCGCTCTCGGGCTGTGCGACTTATTCGGATCGCATGCTGGATGCCCAGCAGGACGTCGAAGCAGGCCGCTATGAAGAGGGCATCGACCGGATCAACAAGTCGGCGGGCCTGCCCGGTGACGGCTCTCTTCCCGCGACCTTGAACTCAGAATCAGCCCTCGGACTCCTCAATCGGGCCACCCTCGAACAGGCGCTCTTTCGCTTCGACCAGAGCAGCCAGGACTTTCAATTCGCCGACGGCGAGCTTGAGTACCTCGATATCGCAAACGATACGGCGGGGAATATCGGGCGCTACTTCTACAGTGACTCGGCGACCCGCTACCGCTCGTCCCCCACTGAGAAGTTGGCGCTCAACGCCTTCAACATGATGAACTACCTGGCGCTGAACGATCTTCAGGGGGCTCGAGTAGAGAGCCGTCGCTTCACCGTCATGCGACGCTATCTCGAGGAATATGCAAAGGGTCAGCCCCACGCCGCTTTCGGGTCCTACCTGGCCGGATTCGTGCTCGAACGACTGGGCGAATACACGGGCGCCATGCGCTACTACGACGAAGCTCTCGCGGTTGGAAACTTTCCGTCGCTCAAGCAAACGGTCGAGCGCCTTTCGAGACTGACGCCCTACCGAGGCCAGGCGATCGACAAAGTACTCGCATCGCCGGATGCATCTAGTCACCCCGGAGCAACGGGGAATCCCGAGTCCATGGGCGAACTGCTCGTCGTCGTCAGTATCGGGAGAGTTCCCTACAAAATTCCCAAGCGAATTCCCATCGGGGCGGCGATCGGCCTGGCCGGGAGTCAAATCAGCGGCGACCCCGCTGTGCTCGGCTATTCGGCCTTCAAATTCGTCGTCTACCCTGGGCTAACCCACCCCCCGAGCCTCTATTCGGGTGTCGGCCTTCGAGTGGACGGACAACCCGCCAAGCCCGACCTTGCCAGTCGCCTGGGCGCGGAGATCACCAACGAATATAAACGCATCGAGCCCTCGATCATCGCCGCCGCTCTATCCCGTATGATCGTGCGGGCAGCCGCCGCCGAGGGCATGAGAGCCGCGGGCAACGAATCGGGGAGCGGCCTTGGCTGGGCTCTGGCCCTCGTCACCGAGGCCACACTGGTCGGGCTCGACAAGCCCGATACCCGGTCCTGGGTATTCCTGCCCAACCGTGTCTACGTCTACAGAACCCGTTTACCCCCAGGCAAGCACACAGTGGAGGTTCGCCTCGAGGGCGCGGGTGGGGGTGCGGCGGCAACCCACGTAAGCGAAGTCGAAATCCCGGCGGGCAAATTCGCCGCGGTCATTCTCACCGCGCCCCGCTGACC
>JAPKBZ010000081.1 GCA_028823175.1 Myxococcota bacterium | reverse complement strand
TCGGCAAGGTCGCAAGTGCCGGCGGCGGCGCGGCATGACGTGGCCGCGGATTCGAACTGACAGGTCGCAGAGCAGCAGTCTCCCGCCGCGGACCCGCCATCGTCACACTGCTCACCCGCATCAACAACTCCGTCTCCACAGACAGAGGTCACCGAGCAGCTGACAACGCTCACACTAACGCACTGATCGATATCCTTGCAGCTGAAGTCGTCAGGCAAAGGGTGCTCGAGTCCGCTACCCCGGATGCAGACCTGGCCATTTGAAATCATCATATTGTCGGCGGGAAGCACTAGGTCGAGTGTCGTCCCACTGGACGCCGCGTACGCCGCCGTTCCGATGTCCACGATCACGTTCTCGCCCGAGGTGAGATCTTTTGGGCTCAGGAACGAGTCAACCTGTACCGAATTGGCGTCGTAGAACTGGAAGTCCACACAGTTCTCCCAAAAGTGCTCGTCTAAATCATCCATCCTCACGCGGACGTGCTGGACGCTGGCATCGGCCGAGCAGACGCTTGCGTCCAACAGGGTGACCTTGTGGTGGTTCGCGGCGGCGGTGCTCGCGAGACCGAGCCACAGCGCGACGGCAACCACGCGAAGCGCTGTCCGGCGAAACCTGCGTCCCTCGATTCTCAATGCCGACCGACCACCGGCTTTGCCGATGCTCGATTGTGTATTCCGGATACGACGGGCGGTTTCATCGGGCATCTTGCAGTTGCTCCTCATAAGGGTCCGTCACCGGGTCCCCTAGGGATTTATCATGACGCCCATACTCGGACGTTGTGCTGGAAGGCAGCTTGAATGTCCTATCCCCAACATCGACCGACGCCGGCCGTTCTAAACATAAATTTGCTACTTGGATGCACTCTGGAATGAACTTCAGCGTGCTTTCCTCTGCTCCGATGCGACGATACGAACTTCGGTTGCACATATGACGATGCGCCCACTAAACACAGGCCTACCCCTCGCGTCGTCGTCAGCTTGCCCGACCTAGTTTGGGAGTGGACAAGCTTGTCTCTCAGCATGGGGACGGGTCATCGTCCGCAACCGTAGGGCGGCCGACGGCACGAAAGGCCACCTAGCCCGACGCGATGTCTTCGCGGGTGGCTCGCGCGTGTCGCCGATCAACCCGGGCATGTAAGGATCGACGACGACCTAGCAGCCTTCGCCGCGACCTCATGCATCCAACACTTACTGACTAGGAAGCGTTCGCCAGCTTCTTCAGTCGTGTGGCCAAATTTCGCTGCCCCGTCACGGGGTCCCCTAGGGATTCCATGACGGGGCATCGCTCCCTCTCCTGAATTTTCCTATCGTGTTCCCCAGAAGACGGAGTCCGATATGACGACAGTGGAAGAAACGATTCCTGACGCGCTTCAGCCCGAAGTGGAAGCCGCGCTCGCCTGGTTCAATCAAAGTGAGGACGTTACGTTCGAGGTCACAGGGATCCTCGATCCGAAGGCCGCGCTCGAAGCGTCCGGGTCCCGAGACCTTCATCTCATCTTGTGCGGAGGGGATCGCTGTGAACGGCGATCATTTCGCGTCACACAAAGCGGTTCGGGCTACGAGGTTGCCGCCGGCGAAGACGATTCGGCTCCGGAGTCCGAGGGGCAGGCGCCTGCCCGCCTCGACCCGCCGCCGGGCGCCCGACGGAGTTGGCTCGATCGCGCTCTCACCCAGCATGCCTTCGTCGTTCTTGTCTTTTACCGCGGGTTTTGGTGACCCCCTTGTCGCTCCGAGTTGCGGGGCTATGTGAAAGAAGGCGTTGTCGAGAAAGTACGCGCGGCCGGGGGTGAGATCTTTGCAATTTCGAGCGAGCCCCAGTCGCTGGCTTCTCGTGCCTCGAGGGAATGGCATCTCGACTTCGACTCGCTCGGCGATCCACACCACGAGATTTCTGGAACCTGCAGTGAGCGAGGATGGCTCGATCTCTTCGTAAATGAACATCTCGAATTCCTGCATCAAAGCAGAACCGAAGCGACCGACTGGGAGCCGAACCATCCCAAGGGATACTTCCAACCCGGCGTACTCGCCCTGACAGCGGATGGCCGTGTGCTTTACCGATGGCGGGGCGTTCCGACCCACAAGAACATGGGCGGCGCGACCGAGCGTCCGACCGCCGAGCATGTTTGGGGGCGCATCGAGAGTGCACTCGAGAGTGGATCACAAATCGTAGACGCCCCACTCGACGATGACCCGCCGCTCGACTCGACCGGCATTCCGTGGCCAATTTTCGCTTCGCTTCTCATCGCGAACGGCTGGTTTCTAAAGGCAATGGGATTCAAGTCGGCGAGACACGTCCTGTTCGCGGGCCTGCGGATTCTTGGTTTCGTCGGCGCATGGATTGCCGCTTTCCTGTGGCTCCCAACACTTCCGGTCGCCGTCGTTCTCGGAGCTTGGGTCGTCTACATCACACCCAAGCTCAGGTGGGTGGGGCAGCAGTTTCAAAACGCCGAGGGCGGATAGGAATTTCAAAGACCCATTTTGCACACTGGGCCATGTAGGGTAGAAGTCAATCTTTTTGCCATTTTCGCTCCATCCAGCAGGGGCGTCTCGAAGCGCGACGAAGCCAGACCCCCATATTTCCTACCTGGGTCGGGGAAATTTTCGAGATCGTTCGCCTCCTCGAAAAAAGAGCACTCTCAGCCGGAAAGCGGTCGAAATCCTCTTTTTTCGGACACACGCGATCGCGGTGAACCGCTCCACTGTTGCACAGCCCCAAGCAAGGGGAGTGTCGACTTGGAGTACCCCGATGCCCCTTTCCCACCGTCTTCGGGGTGAGGGGGGTTGGGGGGGGGGGGGGTGAGGGGATAGGACATTCAAGCTGCCCTCTGGCATAACGCCGAGTATGGGCGTTGTGTTAAATCCCGATGAGGAGTCCCGTGGCGGGCATCGACCTAAACACGGACCGCTGATAGCTGGGCTCATCGCCCAATCCTGTGCGGTGAAATCGGGGGCGTCTTGGTAGCGCAAATGATGGGTCATTCAATCGCCATTCATCCGTCTACCTATTTCCAGCTGATACAACAGCGTGATGCAGCGGTTTTTTGAGAACGACTGATGGCAATCTGATGCCGAATCTTCCGCAGGCCAAAACGGAACTTACGAGCAAAGACAAGGGAGCGATTGTCCGACTTTTCAAGTCGGGAACAAAGATGGGGACCCTTCGAAAACAGTTCCGAGTCGGACCGAAAACAATCGTCACGGGCACCCCATAGCGATTTAGCATAATGCCCCTACTCGGACGTTGTGCCAGAAGACAGCTTGTATGGCCATTCCCCCCACTCCGGGTTCGCCCCACCGTCCCTGATTTATTTACACCGGTCAGATAAATCGGCCCTGCGCTCTAGCGCCCATGAGGCGCTTCTAAGCCCGGCCCTTTAGAAGAGTTGCGTATTTCTTTCACTTTCTTCGCCATTTTCTACCCCCTACGTGTACTCACCCTTCACACACCAACACACACCAACACACACCAACACACACGAACACACACGAAACACGTTTTTTCTGTTGGGAAAGGGGATGAACCATGCGGCGCTTGGCACTTTTGGTTGTTGGGCTTTGGGTGGCACTTGGGTGGAGTTCGGGGGCGCTGGCAACCCCTGTCCAATGGACGGCCGCTTCTGGTGGGAATGACCACTGGTACGACGTTGTTGGAGGAGGCATAAACGGCGTGGCGGGCGGCTTCCTCTGGGACGCAGCCAGGATCGATGCAGTTGCGCGAGGGGGCTATCTGGCAACGACAACCTCTTCCGCCGAGTGGATATTCCTCAAGTCGAACTACACGACCATGGGGCTGGCCCCCGGCTCGAACATGATGGGATGGCTCGGCGGGTACCAGACAGACCCCGCAGCCCCAAATAACGCTAGCTGGACTTGGGTAACCGGAGAGCAATGGTCCTTTACCGCTTGGAGCACCGCCGGAATTAACATACCCAACGGTGGCGCACTCGAAAACTACCTTCTTACCTGGTTCGGTAACGGAGCGGGCTGGAACGATCACTTCGACAGCCCGTTCAAGTACTACATCGAATACGACACCAACCCGATCCCCGAACCCTCCACAGCTCTCCTTCTCGGGATCGGACTTGTGGGCTTGGCTGCTAGGAGGCGGCAGTGATCCGGAAGCTCGATCTCTTCCTCGACTTGCCGGCATCATCGACACCTAGGGGGTCGGCATGAAGGAGCGAATTTCGCCCAACTGTGTAGTCCAGTCTGGCTTATTCATTCTGATACTTTTTTCTACATCCATGGCTCGCGCAACTTAAATTGACCGAGGCAGCGGGCTGATCTACGACGTGGACAGGCACCTCACTTGGTATGACTTCACATACAAGGGGCCTATGGACTCAGGCGCTTCGTGGCTTGACGCCACAACGTGGGCCGCTGATCTGAACGTGGGAGGAGTCAATGGCTGGCGGTTTCCCTCTGCGTTGAGACCAGAAGGGGGGATCTCCCCATGGCCCAGTTCCTTCCCATGGATCGCTTCCACTCGGACCCCACCAACAAGTGGTCGCCCAACATGGCGGGCCTGGTCGCCATGGTGGAGGATGCGGGATTCTCCGTCGTGCGCTCCGCGGTCACCGGCTTCGATCGCGGGCTCGTAGAAGCAGTGGCGGTGGAGAACCCGGAGCGCAGCCGCATTACCGAGATGGACCGTAGTGAGCGGGACGTGCCTTGAGGAAGCCGGGCACCGTGCCTCGGACTCGCGTTGTCGCCCTCCTGCTCTAGTAGGACCTGCGTGATTGTCGGCTTTCCGACCCACGAGGAATTTAAACACTGGCCCCGTCACGAGACTCCCCGTGGCGGGGCATGCGGTCCAGTCCATAGGGCGCGCAGGGCGGCCGACCCGACCTGATTGGGCCCTAATCTCCATGAATAATGGGTCATGGATCCGAAAAGTGTTCAGAGAGCTTCGCTATCGTTCACGACCGGCACAATGCCGCGCTGAATGTTGGCAAGGAAAAGAAAAATGTCGAACAACGGAATAGGTGTCGTCGCGTTGACGGGCGCCTCGGGCTTTATTGGAAGTCTCCTGAGAGAAGCGCTCGGCGCGAAGACCGGCGAAGTACGCTGCCTGTCAAGAGATCCAAAAAAAAAGATGCGCGACCTTCCCCCCTACGCGGTCGCCTGCCGAGCGGACTTGCTGGATCGGGATTCCCTCGCCGCGGCGTTCAGGGGAGCGGACGTCGCCTACTACCTCGTTCATTCCCTGAACGAGAGTGGTTCACTTCTTGAATCTGAGTCCGTGGCCGCTAAAAACTTTGGAATGGCGGCCGCCGAGGCAGGGATCCGTAGAGTTGTCTATTTGGGTGCGTTGGCTCAGTCCGGAACCCAAGACTCATCGCCGCATATCCATAGTCGGCAGCAGGTCGGTGAAATACTGAGGGCATCTGGCGTACCCGTGACCGAGTTTCGCGCATCGGTCGTTATCGGGAATGGAAGTATGCCTTTCGAGGTGATTCGGTCGTTGGTGGAGCGACTGCCCATCATGGTCACTCCTCGTTGGGTTCGTATGAAGCTACAGCCGATTTCTTCGAAAGACGTGGTGGATTACCTGTTGGCGGCAATTGAGGAAAAAAGTGATCAGAATTTTATTTATGAGATCGGCGGACGCGATGTAGTGACGTACGAAGATCTTCTTCGCGAATATGCCGCCGCGCGCTCCTTGAGAAGAGTCATGATTGGAGTTCCGGTCATTACGCCGCGACTTTCAAGTCATTGGCTACGCCTAGTCACGCCAGCTCACTTCCGGATGGCTCGGCGAATTGTCGAGAGCACCGAGCATGACTCGATTGTCTCCGAACAGAGCGCATTGGAGGATTTCTCAATCCGGCCCATGACCATGAAGGAAAGTGTGAACCTGGCGATCGACGAAGAGTTGGATCCCGGCGATCTCCTCGATCAAGTGCACGATGACGTGGCGACTTTTGAAGAGGTGACTGCGGGCAACACCTTTTTGGAGAGAAGACGCGTGGAGGTGCGCGCGGATGCCTCGTGCTGCTTCGAGGTGATCAGCCGTTTGGGCGGAGAGCACGGTTGGTACTGGGGCAATTCAATCTGGAAGCTGCGAGGGTGGGTGGACCGGATTCTTGGCGGGCCCGGTTTGAGGAGGAAACAGACCCCGAAGGGTCCGCCCGTGGAGGGGGCCATCCTGGACTTTTGGGTGGTGAACCGGGTCATTCCCGGGGAGAGGCTCACGCTCCTGGGCGAGCTGAAGCTGCCGGGTCAGGCGTGGCTTGACTTTCGGGTCCGGGCGTCGGAGACGGGAGCGGTGATCGAGCAGACAGTGGTTTACGCATCACGAGGACTCCTGGGCCAGCTCTACTGGTACGCGGTCAAGGGCCTGCACGGCCTAGTCTTTGAGGGAATGTTGAGAGAGATGGCATCGGCAGCCGAGAAGCTCAACCCCGCCGAACTCAGCGGTGCATCTTGCGCATCGTCTCGTCAAGCGAGGTGAGCAGAAGTTCGGCGTCGGCCGGCGATCGCAGCGATTGGCAAGATCGAGGCGAGATAGGCGTAGTGGTACCAGGGCGGATAATAGATCCAGACCCACCCGGGATAGAAATGATCCGGGATCGACGCGAGGAAGATCACGATGCCGGCGATCCAGGGCATGCGCGGGATCGCGCTGATTCGGGTCGCCGCGATCGACGCGAGGGCGATGGCCGAACCGAAGACGGCGAGTCGGACGAGGAGCATCGGTAGGGTATAGGCACGATCCGGCGCGGCTGCGGCGTAGTCCGACCAGATCGTCTTCAGGATCCAGATGTCGATTCGAAGTACGCCGAAGAAGACGACGGAGCCGATCGCGACCGCGAGCAGGAATCGGAGGGGCACACGATGGCCTGGGGTGTCTGCCATGTCGATAGAATACGCGACTCGCCGCCCCTCTGCGGCCTACTGACCCCAGGCTGCGCAAGGGACCCCGTCCCGGGAACGCACCCCTTTCACCCGCGTTGTTCCGCGCGAGGCTCCTGCCCGCCCTCATTGGCGGCGCGGGCCGCCAGATCCAAATCAGGGGGATAGGACATATAAGCTGCCTTCCGGCATAACGTCCGCGTATGGACGTGGTGCCAGAAGGCAGCTTAAATGTCCTATACCCCTCATGGGGTTCGAAGTTCAAGCCGATTGAAACGCCCCCTACCCATTTCCCCACGCTTCCGACCGCTGCGATCAAGGCACCGCCTGTCTGACAGCCAGGACTGGACGATAAAGGGTCCCCTGGTCGGGATCACCTGGGACTTCTGACCCGCGCATTAAACTGTCGATTTCCAAAAGGAATCCTAAAGCCTCACACGGATCCGGGGGCACTGAACCTCAGGGAGATGACCATGCAACGACCTCTATTTGGTGTCATCGTTCTGCTGCTGTTTTCGGGCTGCGCCTCCTATGGCGTGGTGCAGAATGCACCTCTGCCCGGCACGGCCGGGGAGCAAAGCTATTCGATCAGGACCTTCATGGAGGAATGGCGCACCGACGAAAATGCGCTGATGCTGGCTTTCTCCGGTGGCGGCACGCGGGCTGCCGCCCTGTCATACGGCGTGCTCAAAGAGCTGCGGGACACCTCCATCGTATCCGAGGGCCGAACCAAACGGCTGCTGGACGAAGTTCACTCGATCAGCTCGGTCTCGGGGGGAAGCTTTACGGCCGGGTACTACGGCCTGTACGGCGAGAAAATTTTCACCGATTATAAAGAAGCCTTCCTCAATCGCGACGTGGAGGGAGGTTTGAAGTCCAAGCTGTTCAATCCGTTTCGGTGGTTCGGCCGCACCGGACGCACCGAGTGGGCGGTGGAGTACTACCAGGAGCACGTGTTTCACGACGCCACCTTCGCCGACATGCTTCAGCCGGGCCGCCCGCTCATCGTGATCAATGCCTCGGACCTCGGTTGCGGGGCGCGGTTTTCCTTTGTCCAAGAGTATTTCAACCTCCTGTGCTCTGACCTATCCACGTTTCCTGTGGCGCGGGCGGTGGCCGCATCCTCCGCAGTACCAGTCGTCTTCAATCCGGTTGTCGTCGAGAACTATGCGAGCTGCCAGTTAGGGACGGCGGATTCGATATGGACGGCCAAGCAACGGTCAGCGGATGACGCGCGGATGACACTGCTTCTCGACGAGTTGGAGAGCTACTCCGACAAGGAAAAGCGCAAGTACGCCCACTTCGTCGACGGCGGCATTACCGACAATCTGGGTCTGCGCGCCGTCTACGAAATCGTCGAGGTGTCCAGTGGCGGCATGGGGAAATTTGCGGAGAAATACGGTCGTCAACCGCCGCGCCGAATCGTGATGATTTCGGTCGATGCCTCCGCCAGAGCGGAGCCGGTGATGGACATGAGCATCAAACAGCCCGGGCTAATGGAAACCGTGGGCGCAATGAGCGACATCCAGCTGCATCTCTACAACGTGGCGACGATAGAACTGATGGAGGAAACCCTGACGCGCTGGACGAAAGAGCTGTCGACGCCGGAACGACCCGTTGAGGCCTACTTCATCTACCTAAGCTTCAAAGACATCAAGGACCCCAAGCGGCGCACGTTCTTCAACGAGGTACCGACCAGTTTTGACCTGACCGGCGAGCAGGTTGAAGGTTTGATCGAGGTTGGGGGGGAGTTGTTGCGCGTCAACCCTGAATTTCGCCGGTTGATGGCCGATCTCCACGGATCGAGCATTTCACAAAAGCCCTGACTTTGAAGTGGGCGAGCGCCAACACCTTACGGTGCCAGCTGACTAGATCAGTTTTTTTGTAGCGTTCAATATCACGGAGATGCGGTTGCAATCAAAGGACGCGAACCGTGGCATCGCTTCGATGGTCGCCACAACGTTTGTCTTTGCGGTGCAGGATGCAATAAGCCAACATCTAGCCTCAGAATACAACGTCATGCTGATTGTCATGATCCGGTACTGGTTCTTCGCAATCTTCGTCATAACGATCAGCGCAGCGCGCCCCGGCGGTGTTCGGGCTACCGCGCGCACGGCGCAACCGGTTCTGCAAATTTTTCGCGGATTGCTGTTGGTAGCGGAGATTTGCGTCATGGTGTTTGCCTTCACCTTACTTGGGCTGATTGAAAGCCACGCGATCTTCACCGCGTACCCTCTACTGATCATGGCATTGAGTGGGCCGATGCTCGGAGAAAAAGTTGGTTGGCGACGGTGGGCGGCTATTACAGCGGGCTTTGTCGGCGTGTTAATCATCCTACGCCCTGGTCTGCAGGTCTTTTCACCCGAGGCACTGGTGCCCCTACTGGCCGCGTTAATGTTCGCGCTATACAGCCTCTTAACCCGCCGCGCCGCGCGCGATGACAGCGCTGCGACCAGTTTCTTTTGGACGGGCATCGCCGGCGCTGCAGCAATAACTTGCATAGGACCATTCTTTTGGGAGCCTCTGCTAGGAACAGATTGGATTTGGATGGCCATTTTGTGCATGACCGGCGCGGGCGGGCATTGGCTTCTTATTAAAACTTATGAAGTAGCTGAAGCGGCAGCAGTGCAACCTTTTGCCTATTTCCAATTGGTGTTCGCCACAGCGATCGGCATCGCTATTTTCCGCGAAACCGTGAATCCATGGACTGCGACAGGGACCACGGTAATCGTCGGTGCAGGTGCCTACTCCCTCTTTCGGGAACGGGAACGGTAATGCAGGGTTGGCCAGGCGCGCCTGCGCGCCGCTCCGTCAGGGCCGAACCGGGCCCGCCAGGGCGGGGCCGAGAAAGCCGAGCACCTGCGCCGCCCACTCGCCCGGATGGGCGTTGAAGAGGGCCGCGTGCCGGGCGCCCTCGGCAACCCAGAGCTGCTTCGGCTCGCCCGCGCGTTCGAAGAGTTCCCGGGAGTGCCGCAGGGGAATCACGCGGTCGGCGTCACCGTGCATCAGAAGGAGCGGGCGCGGCGCAATGCGATCGACGACCTCCACGGGATCCGGCGCCTCCAAAGCCCCGAGCCGCAAGCGGGTGAGGTAGCTGATCGCGGCCAGCAGCGGGCGCGGCAGCCTCGGCTCCATAGAGTTGTCCATAATGAGCGCATGGATGCTCGTGAACGGATTCTCGGCGATCACGGCATCGATGCGCAGATCCGCGGCCGCCGCCAGCAGGACGCTGGCCCCGCCCTGGGACGAACCGATCACCGCCACCCGCTTCATGGCCCGGGGGCCGAGCACGTAGTCCACCGCCGACGAGACGTCCTCGTGTTCGCGGATGCCGAGGGAAACGCCCCGGCCCTCGCCGTCGCTGATGCCCTGCTCCCGGCAGTCGAAGAGAAGCACAGCATAGCCGGCGCGGTGAAGGAGCGGGGTGTGGCGAAGGAACTCCCGCCGATCCGCCCCGGCGCCGTGGACCGCCACCACGACAGATTCGGTCGGCCCCCGGGCAGGCACCCACCACCCGCGCAACGTGCTGCCGTCGGCCGCCGGAAAGTTGACCTCTTCGAAGACCAGGCCGAGGTGGGTGAGCGGATCGCCCACCACCCCGTTCCAGTTTTCCAGCATGAAGTCGGTCGCCGGCAGGAGGCCCTGCTCGGGCGTGCGATGCGTATACCAGGGCGGGCGCAGGGCAAAATTCGAGCCGAGCCAGACGATGGCGCACACGCCGGCCACCAATAGCGCTGAAGCCACCCACAGAATTCTTCGCACGGCGTTCATGCCTGCTCCCGCAAGGGGGGGGAACTCGCTCGGGGTAATAGGACATTCAAGCCCGTCACGGGATCCCCTAGGGATTTAATATAACGCCAATACTCGGACGTTGTGCGGGAGGGAGCTTGAATGTCCTATACCCCACTTATGTGGCAGACATCTGGCACTACAGGGTGGCGAACGAGGCGATCAGCTCCGCTGCGGGCGCGACGGTGATCCCTGCCACGTTCAGAGAGACACTTGGCCCGCTCGACCCGGTGCTCGCATCGCTGCCGCGTGACGAGCTCATCGAACGGGGGCTGATTCCCTTGGCGGACGACGATGTTCATGATTGAGTCGTACAGGCCAGCGTGCCCGCATGCGCGGGGAGCAGGCGACCACGCGGATCTTGCGCGATGATGAGGCCCATCGCGTCTCGCGTCGTCCTACCCGCTGCATTGTATATCGGCTTTGTCGGGTACTACGTCTACCTGCATGCGCAATTAGGGCGCGGCTTCCCCCTGCCCTGGCCAGACGAGGCGGCGTTTCTGTGGCCAGCCACGAATTTCGCCGAGACCGGCAGCCTGCTGAGCCCCGAATTACTCGCGAACCATCACCCGATGTGGATGCCTCCCGGATTCATGCTGGTCCGGGCTTTTTTCTTCAAGCTGTTCGGGTTCTCCTTCGACCTCGCGCGGTGGGTCTCTGCGGCGGAGGTGCTGCTCGCCTTCGCCGGGGTCGCAGCTTTGGCCAGTCGCCTTCGAGCCCACCTCGCTGCGCTTCTCCTCTGCGGAGCCTTCCTCGTGAGTACCGAGTTCGTGGCCGCGGGCAACATCGCGCGCATGGAGGGCCTAGTGCTGTGCTTGTCGGCGCTGGCGATCACACTGCTGGCCTCCGGACGCGTCCTCACCGCATTGGCAGTCCTCTCTCTCGCACCTTTGGTTCATCCCAACGGTGTCTACTTCGCATTGGCCGGGCTCGTCTTCTCAGTGGCCAGCACCGAGCCGCGCTCGAAGCTCCGCCATCCAATCGATTCGGCGAGTCGCGGCGAGTTCATCGTCGTCGGCGTGGTCGTTCTCTGCTGGTGCGCCTACCTCGTGTACGTCGCGACGCACTACACGGACTTCCTCCTCCAGATGAACGCGCAGCTCGATCGCAAGGTCAGCCGCTCGAATCGAATCGGCATCTCGAGCACTCTGCTCGTGGCCCTCTGCACCACCTCACTGGCGTGCGGTTTGTGGGGATTCGTGCGGAACGAACGGATCCTGCTGCTGGCATGCTTCGGGACAGCCGCGTGGTGCGTTCGTGCTGTGGGTCTCGAAGTCTGGTACTGGGTCTATCTCCAGTTCGGGTTGCTGCTGCTGTCGATCGCTGTGCTCGAGATTCTCACGACGCTGTGGCAGGAAAGCATCGCGCCGGTCTGGCTGCCAAATGCCGCTGCCGGTCTTGCGCTGGCGTGGCAGTTCTTCATCGCACTCGCATTGCTGGCACTCCACTGGAGCTTCGGAAGCCTGCCGTTCCCGCCGGGCTCGCTCACTGCGTTCAGTGTCGCCGGCATGCGACCGCAGCTGCACCTGCCCTACTCGTCGGACGACGAGATGGAGCGCCTCGCCTCGGCGCTCTCCGAATTTCGCGATTGCGGGGAACCTCTCACGATCCGCACCTTCCCGCGAGCCGAGTCCCTCCTCCTGCGCGAGAGCTTCGGTCGGAACGCCTTCGAGTACTCCTCCCCAGCGTATCTGCTACTGCGGCTCGGGGGCGACTACATGCCGACCCAGTGGGACATCTTCCTCGTCCACATGACACCCCACCACTCATGGATGTCGTCCCGGCTCCCGGCAGAGTTAAAGATGGCCGGCATCGACGCAACCAGCAGCGAGAACCTGCTCTTCGCCACCCAGACCAATTCGCGATGGTACATAAGGGTCAGGGAAGACCAGGTGAGCGAAAAGTGCCATGCGAGTCGCAACGAGGACGAGTGACGTCGAAGCGCTCGTCTCCGCCTCGGACGGCCAGAAGGTGACCGGCAGCGATTCGAAGCCACGCCCCGTGGCGGGTGAAGCGATGTCGGGCGTACTCGGGCTGACTCAGGGTTTGCTGGGTGAGTGCGCGGATCTGTTCATCGCTCGCTCGTTGCATTCACTGATCTCGGTCTTGGGTTCGTCCCGGCCGCCCATGCGGTTCTAGCCGATGGGCTCCGGATCGCGGGCCGCATCAGCCGCGAACAATACGACCCCGCTCAAGTGCTCGAGGTCGAACCCTTCCTTGCGGCATCTGAGTGGCTACGATTCATAGAACCTCCACGGCCTACACGTGCGCTGGCCGCATTATGAGGCGATTCTATGCGCCAGTTGGGGGATACAAGACAAGTGGCCAACGACTCTATGAGAGCGGAATCGCCCATCCAAGAACCAGAGTCTAAAGACACCCAGGTCAAGTTCTGAATCGCCCCCGGGCTGCCGAAGGCTCTACTTATTGAGAGGATGGAGCCTCCGGCCCCCGTCACGGGCTCCCCTAGGGATTTAACATAACGCCCAGACTCGAACGTTGTGCCGGAAGCCAGCTTGAATAACCTATTCCTTCCCCGCGACACATATAGCCTGACGAACGAAGTACCTGTATGGTCATACGAATGCTTCGGGAGGCAACGGCATGTATGAAGATCTAGCGATTATCGCAGCCTTTGTTTTTTTCTACAGCCTGAGCAGTGGCGGTCTTGAAAAAACGCTCTTTAGCGGGGCGATTATTTATACCGCCTTTGGTTTTTTGCTTGGCCCCCTAGGGCTGGGGCTTCTGAATCTGAGCGTGGGCACGGAAGGCCTGCGGGTGCTTGCCGAGCTAAGTCTCGCACTCATCCTGTTTTCGGATGCCGCCAACGCAAATCTGCGTGAGCTCAAGAGCTCTTTCCGTATTCCCCAGAAACTGCTGTTGATTGGTTTGCCATTAACCATTGCCCTCGGTTTCGGCGCCGGCGTGCTCCTATTCGACGGACTCGGGTTTCTGGAAATCGCCATTATTGCAACCATGCTGGCACCCACCGATGCTGCGCTAGGCAAGGCGGTAGTGACCAATCCAGCGGTGCCGAGCAATATTCGCGAAGGGCTTAACGTGGAGAGTGGCCTGAACGATGGTATTTGCGTACCCATTTTGCTGATATTTCTAGCCCTTGCTACGCACACAGGGACTGATGGCGGGACCACGACGCTGGCCACTAGGCTGTTGGCTGAGGCGATAGGAATTGGTGTCGCTGTAGGCGTGGGTTTCACTTACATCGGTGGGCAATTGCTCAAGCGAGCTGCTGAGCGCGGGTGGTTGAGTGAGACCTGGCGACAGCTTCCGGTTCCGGCACTGGCGGTTGCCTGTTTTTCAGCTGCACAGGCACTGGGTGGTAGTGGTTTTATTGCCTGTTTTGTGGCCGGTATGTTATTCGGTGGGCTTGCAGAACAACGCAAACATAAACTTTTGCTCGCTGCAGAGGGTACGGGTGATACGTTCGCTTTAATCACCTGGGTGGTATTTGGTGCGGTAGTGGTTGGTCATTCAATTGATGCGCTTAGCTGGCAGGTTTTTGCCTACGCGCTGCTAAGTCTCACGGTTATTCGCATGCTGCCGGTATTTCTGGTGCTTACCGGGCGAAAATTGCGGACCGATGAAAAACTATTCATTGGCTGGTTCGGACCTCGCGGTTTGGCGAGTATCGTTTTTGGCTTAATCGTGCTCGAAGAACATCTACCGGGTGGCAGCACCATCAACGTAACTGTGGTCTGCACTATTTTGCTGAGTGTGATCTTGCATGGAATGACAGCAAATCCACTGGTTGCATTGCTGGCCAAACGGATCGCGTATGCGAAAGAGGCTTAAGTGGAGGGGGGGGGTATTTGCCCACTCCGCAAAATCGATACATGCCGCCTACCGCCGCCCCGACTTCTCACGCGCAACAGCGGGATCTGTGCGCGTCATCCCAGGGCAGCGTGAACACCCACCTTGTGCAGAGTTACCTGTTACTGGAAAGGGTTACAGCAGAAATATTTAGAGGAGCCAGATTATGATGATGAACATTATCCTTGGTGCTTTTCTGCTGGTGATAACCTGCGGGATGCACCTCGGGGCGATGACCTTGGTAATTCACCTGCTGGGATTGAAAGGCGGGCCATTGAGGACGTGGTTTCGGCAGGTACGCGCCTTTCCGGTCGGCGAAGTAGTCCTGGTGATGTCCACTATCTCCATCCTGGAAGTGTTGCTCTGGGCCTTCGCCTATATGGCATTGGGCAACATGAAAGAACTCGAATCGGCATTCTATTTTTCCATGGTCACATTTACCACGCTGGGCTACGGCGATATCGTTCTCGACCAAAGCTGGCGACTCCTCGCGTCTTTCCAGGCAGCCACCGGAATCATCATGTTTGGCTGGACCACGGCTATCCTCATGACCGTTGTGCAGCACAGTTACTTTGGTTGAAAAATCGACACCCACGGACCATAGAGAGATCCCTCGCGGGCAGGTAAGTAGGCCGTGTCGGAAATATTCTACTATCACCAGGGAGATGGTTTGAATATCAACGAGCCAGTACTTTGAGTTATCTCGCGTTAGCTGTTGCAGGCTTTAATAACCGGGCTGACGTGAGGTTTGGCACTTTGCCCTACAGGAGGCCGGCGAGCGCAATGCAGCCACTTGAGTGTCCGCTCCGATTTCCCGGTGCTGTGCAGGCGAGTGGTCTTCTGCTGCTCCCATGCATCGTCGGCTGTTCGTCCTCTGTCGAGTTTGGTGGTGCGTACTTTCCCGCCTGGCTGCTC
>JAPKBZ010000187.1 GCA_028823175.1 Myxococcota bacterium | reverse complement strand
ACTTCAACCGACGACGGCCGAGTTCCGGACCCCCGAGATGGAACAAGCGAAAGCGGGTCGCGGCGTCCCCGAGGCCCACGAGCTCGCCCTCGAGGACATCAACCCGCTGAATGCGAACCTCTTCAGCGAACACCGCTGGCATGGCCACTTCGAACGGCTGCGAAGAGAAGACCCCGTTCACTTTAACGAGATCGAATCGGCGGGTAGGTATTGGTCCGTTACGAAGTACCAAGACATCAAGACGGTGAGTTCAGATTGGGAGACCTTTTCTTCGGCCCAGGGCATCACCCTGGGTTTCCCCGTTGGTTCCCCGGCTCCGACTTTTTTTTCGCAGGGAAGTCCCGCGTTCATCTCCCAGGACCCGCCCCGGCAAACCGAACAGCGCAAGACGGTCCGTCCCTCCGTGGCGCCACGCAATCTCGCTCGGCTCGAGCCGATCATCCGTGAGCGAACCTGCGCGCTTCTCGATTCCCTTCCCGAAGGCGAGACCTTCGACTGGGTGGACACGGTTTCGGTCGAGCTGACGACCGCGATGCTCGCAACGCTCTTCGACTTTCCCTTCGAGGACCGCGCGAAACTAACGCGCTGGTCCGACATTGTTTTCGCGATTCCCCAGCCGGGCGGTGTCGTCGAGTCCCAGACCCAGAAGCGCAACGAGTTCATGGAGTGCGTCGACTATTTCTCCGAGCTTTGGGAGGACCGCAAGAAGCGCCCGGAAGGGAACGACTTGGTGTCGATGCTCGTTCATGGCGAAGCGACCAAACACATGGCTGCCGCGGATCACCTGGGCAACCTGCTTCTGCTCATCGTGGGCGGAAACGACACGACGCGAAACACGATGTCCGGGAGCGTCTATGCGCTCAATAAGTTTCCCGAGCAATACGACAAGCTGACAGCCAACCCGGGGCTGGTTGAGAAGTTGGTGCCCGAGATCATTCGCTGGCAAACCCCGCTTCCTTATATGCGAAGGACCGCGACGCGCGACTGCGAACTCGCAGGCAAGCCGATCCGCAAACATGACCAGCTGCTCATGTGGTACCTGTCCGGCAATCGCGACGAAGATGTCTTCGACAACGCGGATGCCCTCGACATCGAACGTCCCAATGCGTCCCACCACCTCTCATTCGGCCACGGCACCCACTTCTGCATGGGCAGCCGCCTGGCGGAACTGCAGGTCCGAATTCTGTGGGAGGAGATCCTTCAGCGATTCAAGAGAATTGAGGTGCAGGAAGAACCGAGTCGCACCTTCTCATCTTTCGTGAACGGCTACACCCGTTTGCCGGTCTCGCTGACACGCAAGTGACGCGGCTGATCGCTGGATCTTCCGTGCCGCTCAGTTTGGAAGCTGGATGATCTGCCCGGGATAGATTCTGCTCGATCGCGAGAGGGAATTTGCACGCAGGATTTTTTGGATCGAGAGATTCTGGGCCTGCGCAATCCGACCGACCGAATCGCCACTTTGCACGGTATAGGTTCGCGAGCCCGCCGCATTTCCTGTTCGAATCTCGATCTTCTGTCCGACTGCGAGGCGGTTGCTGCGCAATTGATTGTCCCGCTTGATGCGGTCGACGGTGTTGCCATAGCGCGACGCCAGCAGCCATAGGCTGTCGCCCTGGCGAACGGTGTGGGTCACCTGGGGACGACGACTACCGCCGCTCCTCTTTGCTGAGACGGCGGGCGTCGAGCTGCCTCGTTGGGGGACTTTGAGACGCTGGCCGATTCGAATACGGTGGCGGCTGCCGATCTTGTTGGCGCGCATGATTGCGTTGACCGTGGTCCGGTGACGGAGGGCGATGGTCGATAGCGTGTCGCCGCTGCGCACCTTATAGCGCGCGAAGGTGACTTCCGGCGGCGGGACGTAGGCGGGCAGGGCCGCGATCTTCTCGTCAAACAATGCGGCGACGTTTGCGGGTACGCGAAGCGCATAGCGGTCTCCGGGGGTCGTGCCGTGACGCAACTCGGGGTTTAAGTCGACGAGTGTTTTTCGCTCGAGCGCGAGGACGGTATCCAGGTCGCTCAGGCGCAGGTGTCGGTGCACCTCTACTGTCTCGAATTCGATTGCCGGGTATGGCTCTGGGAGTTCCATGCCATACGCCTCGGGGTCGCGCACGATCGCGACCGTGGCCAGGAAGCGGGGCACGTAGCGGGCCGTCTCGGTGGGCAGGCCACCGTAGATATCCCAGAATCGGTCCAGGTGGCCGACCTCTTGGCGGCGGATCAGTCTCTTTACCCGGTTCTCGCCGCAGTTGTAGCTGGCCAGCGCCATCATCCAGTCGCCGAACATCCCGTGCAGATCGCTGAGGTAGTGAATCGCTCCATCGGTCGACTTTTCCGGGTCCATCCGCTCGTCGATCAAGTGGCTGCGATCGAGGCCGTATCGGGTTCCGGTGGACGAGATGAACTGCCACATGCCCAAGGCGCGAGCCGAGGACAACGCGCGGTTCTTGAAGCCGCTCTCGACGAGCGGAAGCCAGCTGAGTTCTTCGGGAAGTCCCGCCTCACGAAGCTTGCTTACGATCATGGGTCGATAGCGTCCCGAGCGCTTATACGACTCGATAAAGAATCTGCGTTCGGGGCCGGTGAATCGCGTGATCTCCCGCTGGACGTGGTCATTGATCTCCAGCGGGATCGGTGAGTTCAGGTCGACCGCGGTCGTCAGCTGCGAGCGGTAAATATCAACGACCCGGAGCGAAATAAGGTGGCGCAGGTCTTCCTTCTGCTGGATCAGGTTCGGGTCGTCCGGGATCTGCAACAGCAGCTCGTAAGCCGTGTCCAGCGTGGCGAGTGAGCCATCGATGTCGCCCTGCTGCCAGAGTGCTTCGGCGGATTCACAGGCTTCAAGCGCTTCGGCGATCAGCGAATCCGAATCCACCGGGATCGCGAAATGGGCCGACGAGTCGAACGCCGCTCCGTCCGAGGCGCTGTCGAAAGACTGCGGATTCACCGAGTGGCCACCGTTGGCACAGCCCACGACGGCCATCAGGACCAACAGCGGCGTCAGAAACACCCAGCAGCGCGAAGAACGTTTGTCGCTCGTTAGGCTTGACGCCAATGGTGCCCCCTCTCGATTTAATTGCTTCACGTGTTTACATGCCTCGACGGCGACGGACCAGACCATAACCGAGGCTTTCGGATCCCAAACGACTGGGGGATCCGCGGAACGAA
>JAPKBZ010000024.1 GCA_028823175.1 Myxococcota bacterium | reverse complement strand
AATCTGGATTTATAGGTGTTGAGTGGTGGAGGCGGCGGGAATCGAACCCGCGTCCGCATGGTGTCCAATCAGCGCGTCTACGTGCGTAGTCCTCGCTCAAATTCGGGATCGGCAGTCGCGAGGTCCTGGAGAACCTTCACCCTATCTCGACATGGGTCTCGTCACGGGATGCGGCCGAGAAACGGCCCGTGACCAGCCTTCTGATGACTCCCGCAACCCGATAGAAGGCGTCACGGACGAGAGTCGCTAGCCTAGTTTCAGCTAGGCAGCGAGTGCGTAGTTATCGTCGGCATCTAAAAGTTACCAACAGTGTCGTCTGATTAACGAGAGCGCGACCATCTCGGCACGCAGCGCCCACCTTCGACCACCCGTCGAAGCCAGATCGCCCCCACACGCCCCAAGGATACCCCGATCCGGCGCCTGGGCCAAGAGCTTCGGCAAAGTGGCAGATCAGCGGCAAGTCGGGCGGCGGCCGCTCAGCTGCCTTCGGGGGCCGGAAGCACGAAGGCGATCCGATTGCCCCGTTCGTCGGCGGGCTGCACCACAAACTCGCCGCCGTGATCTTCCACCACGCGCAGGCAGGCCCGCAGCCCCCCCTGCCCGGGCTCGCTGCTCTCGGCATCCCCTTCTACGAAGGGGTCGAAGATGCGGTCGATGAGTTCGGCTTCGAGGCGTTCGCCCTCGTCCTCCACCACCACCTCCACGCCCCCAGGTGCGGCGCGAAGGCCAACGCGGATCGTCACCTCGGCATCGCCGGACGAGGCCGCCCGGGCGATGGCGAGAAGTTGCTCCACCACAAACTCAATCTGGCCCGCATCGCAGGCCACCGGGGACAAGCCGTCCTCGAGCTCCTCGGCGATGAGGAGATCCGTGGGCTGGCCCGCCCGGAAGCGCGCCAGAGCGGCTTCGACGAGCTTCTTTAAGTCGTTTTCCCGGCGTCCCCCGCCCGCGCCCATGGCGCGCCCGAGAACCCCCGCGGCGGCTTCCATGCGGCGTGCGTGGAGCCGGCAATGGTCGAGGCCCTCACGCCAGGCGTCGGCGGCGTCCCCGCTCTCCTGGGCCATGGCCTCGAGGTCTTCAAGCTGTTCGGCGAGGCCCATTGCGGCCTCCTGGAGGTCCGCCGTGGCCTGGCCACCGGCGGCAGCCATCACCGCCCCCGCACTGCCCCCAGAACGCTCCGCCTGGGAAACGGGCACCAAGCCCTCTCCCTGGCTCAGGCTTGACTCCGCGCTCGCCGGGCGCTCACCCAGGCGCGCAATGTCGTCCATGCGCTCGGCGAGGCCGGATTCGAGTTGTTCGAGCAGCGCCAACTGGCCGCGACGCGCGCCCCCGACGGCTTCGAGTTGCTGGGCCAGATCGACGGCTCGGCCAGTCCCGCCGGCCAGAAGCGCAAGCCCCACCACGCCCAGCACCCAGCCCCAAGCCGGCACGCCGAGGGCGGCCAGGCCGAGGCCTCCCAGAACGCCGCCGACCGCCGCACCCAGGGCGAGCCCCCGGCGCGGGTTTCGGGTCCAGCGCACTTCGAACTCGCAGTGCTCGGCCCCCTCAAAGGCACATTGGGTTTCGCGGACGCGCCCGGGCAGCAATCCGAAGAGCATCGGGACGGCTTCGAGCATGCCCTCCCGCATGCCGCAGACAGCGGGTCCCAGTTCCGCGGGCCAGGCCGAGCGCGCGTCGGCGCCTGGGGCAGCCGGGCTATAGGCCACCCGCGCGCATTCGGAGTCGATGGATGCGGTGTAGTAGCGGCCGATGGCCGACTCCCGGGCGAGCAGATCGTCCACCCGGCGATAGGCCTTCTCCGGAGTCGCCAACCCGCCGTAGCAAAGCGCCAGCCCGACGCGGCCGGGCCTCATCAAAAGTTGCCCCACTCGGCGACCTCGGCTCCGGGAAAGCCCGGCGGCTTCGAAAAGCGCGACCATCCGCTTGGGGGAGATCCAGCGTCCCGCCTGGTGGAGAGCCGGCGCCTCATCGCCCAGGGCGCGCATGGCCCGGGCCCGAATCGCGGCCTCGCCAGATTCGCCGAGCACATCGACGACCGCCACGGCCACCCGGTGGTTGGCTGCGAGTTGGTCGCGTATGAGATGGGCAAAGGACATCGGTTTCTCTATCGGCAATTCCGGGCCAAAAAGTAAGCCGTGGCACCTTTTTTTTGCCGGCTGGGGCTCTCGGCGTCTCGTGGCGACCAGAGTGAGGTCTCAGCCCGCCGCGCTTCGGCGCGGAGGGACACCTCGCCCCGCTGGGATCTCGAAAACTCGGCCCAGCACCCGGCGGTCATCGGCG
This sequence comes from Myxococcota bacterium, assembly GCA_028823175.1. Lineage (GTDB taxonomy): Bacteria > Myxococcota_A > UBA9160 > UBA9160 > UBA4427 > JAZXM01. Next base: position 51,378 of record JAPKBZ010000024.1, on the reverse strand, counting down.
GCCCCGCCTGCGATCGCTCATAGCCCGATCCGCTTCGCGCTGGGCGTCCTTGCTCTTGATGTCCTCCCGCTTGTCCCGGGAGCGCTTGCCGCGCACCAGGGCCAGCTCGACCTTGGCCCGGCCGTTCCTGAAATAGAGGCTGAGCGGAATCAGCGTCAGCCCCCGCTCAGCGATCCGGCTCTGGATCTTGCGAATCTCCCGGCCGTGGAGCAGCAATTGGCGCGAGCGCTGGGGGTCGGCGTTCTCCCGGGTCGCGGGCTCGTAGGGGCTGATATGCAGCTTTTCGAGCCAGCAACCACCCTTGCGCACGACCCCATAGGCGTCGCCCAAGTTGGCGCGGCCCGCGCGCAGGCTCTTCACCTCGGGCCCAATCAAAGCGATGCCGGCCTCGAAGGTATCGAGCACCTCGTACTCGCGGTGGGCGCGGCGATTGCGCGCGATGTTCTTGGTTCCCTCTTCGGCCATGACCCGCAATCCTAGCGCCCGAAGCCCGGGAGCGGGTGTTCAACCCGCCCGGCCGCGCTCTTCCCTCGGCGCTTTTCCTTCCGCGCTCTTCCTTCGGCGCTCTTCGCTCCGCCCTCTTCCCTCAGCCCAGCCGCCCGTCGCCTCGGGGCTAGCCGGCGGGAGCCAGCACCCGGTTGTCGATCAGGCGAACCCGCTTCCCCTGGCCGCCCGGGCCGGGCCGAAACTCGACGGCCAGGGCCAGCAGGGCCGGTCCGGCGAGCTGGGCCGGGGCGGGTTCCAGGCTGTCGGGATCGCGCAACTCCGCATAGTCGATCTCGGCCAGGGGGGCGCGGCCAATCTCTGCCTCGACCCGGGCCAGCAGGGCGTCCCGCCCGCGCTCGCCCCGAGCGACCGCCGCCTCGGCGGCGTCCAGGCCGCGCACCAGAGCCAGGGCCTGGGCCCGGGCCTCGGGGCCGAGATGGACGTTCCGGCTCGAGAGCGCCAGACCATCGGGCTCGCGCACCGTGGGGGCCCCGATGATCTCCACTCCGAAGCCCAGGTCGGCCACCATGCGGCGAATCACCGCGCATTGCTGGAAATCCTTCTCGCCGAAGACCGCGACATGGGGGCGCGCCGCCAGCAGAAGCTTGCTCACCACCGTGGTGACCCCCCGAAAATGACCGGGCCGGCTCGCCCCGCAGAGCGCATCGGTCAGGCCCTCGACATCGACCCAGGTCTTGGCGCCCTCGGGATAGAGCTCCCGGGCCTCGGGGTTAAAGACGAGATCGACGCCGTGCTCGGCCGCCAGGGCCAAGTCCCGGGCTAGATCGACGGGGTAGGCGTCGAAATCCTTGGCGTCATTGAATTGGGTCGGGTTGACGAAGATCGACATCCAGACGCGGTCGGCGTGCTCGCGCGCGGCCTTCACCAGGGACATGTGCCCGGCATGGAGCGCGCCCATGGTGGGCACCAGAGCGATCCGGCGGCCGGCGGCGCGCTCGCCATCGGCCCGGGCCTGGAGTTCGCGCACCGTGGTGACAATCGGGGGAGACAACATGAAAAGCGAAACGCCTCGCCCCTAACGGTACGAGTGCATGGCGTCGGGGAATTTTCGGTTGACCACCTCTTCCGCGAAGGCCTTCGCGGCATCGCTGGCCAACTCGCCGAGCTGGGCGTATTGCTTCACGAAGCTCGGGGGCGAATCGCCGAGGCCGAGCATGTCGTGCATCACGAGTACCTGGCCATCGCAGGCCGGTCCGGCCCCGATGCCGATGGTGGGGATCTGGAGCTCGGCGGTGATCTCGCGGCCGAGATCGGCGGGAATGCCCTCGAGCACCACTGCGAAGGCCCCGGCTTCCTGAACGGCCCGGGCGTCTTCGATCACCTGGGCGCGGCCCTCGTCACCCCTACCCTGGACGCGGTAGCCCCCCATGGCGTTAACGGATTGCGGGGTCAAGCCAACATGGCCCATCACGGGCACCTGAGCGCGCACGATGCGCTCGATGCTCTCGGCCACCAGGGAGCCGCCCTCGAGCTTCACCGCCTGGGCGCCGGCTTCCTTGACGAAGCGGATCGCGCTGCGCACGGCATCCTCGGGGCCGACCTGATAACTGCCGAAGGGCATATCGGCGACCACCAGGCTCCGGCGGGCGCCCCGCACCACCATTCGGGTGTGGTAGATCAGTTCGTCGAGGGTCACGGGCAGGGTCGTCTCGACGCCCTGAACCACGTTGCCCACCGAGTCGCCGACCAGGAGCAGATCGATACCGGCGGCGTCAAAGATGCGCGCAAAGGAGAAATCGTACGCGGTCAACATGGTGAAGGGTTCGCCCCGGCTTTTGCGCTGGGCGAGGGAGCGCACCGTGACTCGGTGCTCTCGGTGTGCTGAAGCGGTAACCGTCGACATGACAGATGGCCTCCAACCTGGGGGCCCGGTGTCCTCGGAGTTCGTGGATTGCCTGGCTTCCCGCTGAGCGGGAAAGGGAATCTCGAGACCTCGTTGAAACAGCAGCGACGAACGATCGGAAAATAAAAAAGCGCCTCCCGCAAAATCCGGGGGCGCTTGGGTGAGATCCGTGGCTGGGCGTTCCGGCGCTCGTCGCACCTTCGATCCCTCGGCGCACACACCTGCCCTTGGGGCGAGTGCGTGGACCCTTGGCCAACCGATCTCCCCCTCACCCCCGTCCCGGTCCCTCTTTCATTTCGCCAACCCAGGCTAAGCCCTGCCGGCAGCGGCGCCCAAGGGCGCCAGGGATCCAAGCGTTTTCGGAGTGGTGGAGAGGCCTCTCTCAAATCTTCCGGGAGCGGCGCTGCCCGGGCAGGTTTTTTCAGATAGGGCCCGCGCCTTGCGGTGCCCCTCAACACAGGCAGTTTCACCCGAGGCGGCCGGGGCGTCAAGCAAAACCCGGCCTCATTCCCCCTGGGGATTCAAAAAGGCCCGAACCGCCGGGGCCACGTGGCGGCTCTCCACGAACTCGGCGGCGTGCTCGCGCAGGGCTCCGGCCAGGGTCGCAATCTGGATGGGTACTGAGTCCGATGCGGCGAGTACCACCCACAATTCGCCCCGCACCCGGCAGGCTCCGCTGGCCACGGGCGGCAGATCTTCGCCAAGGTTGCCTCCCCCGCCGAGCCGGACCTTTATGCCCGCCCCGCCGGCGAGTTCGAGCAGGGCCTCGAAAATCTGGGTTTCATCCATAGTCGAGACGGTGCAGTCCTCGGCGCGCTTGCGCAAGCACTCAGGCCAGGGCCCGAGCCAGGGCGAGCAGGCGCTGGGGGTCGACCTGCTCGGCACGCTTGCCGGGGTCGATGCCCACCCCTTCGAGGAGCCCCTCGAGCCGGGCGCGATCCCCCCCCGCCCAGGTACTGCCGGCGCGCAGACAATTGACCAGGGTCTTTCGGCGCTGAGCGAACGCGGCCCGTACCACGCGCTCAACGTGGGCAAGCTCGCCGGGCTCGAGCAGAGGCGTTTGCCGAGGCCACACCCGCAGAAAACTGGAATGCACGGCCGGCGCGGGAAAGAAGCTCCCCGGTCCGAGTTCCTGCTGGACCTGGGCGTCGACGGTGAGGTGGTGGAGCACGGCCAGGGAGCCGTAATCCCGGCTGCCCACCGGCGCGACGATGCGCTTGGCCACTTCGCGTTGGAGCATCACCGACCAGTCCGCCAGGCGATGCCGGAGGTCGAGCATACGGCGCAGGAGCGGCGTCGCCGCCGAGTAGGGCAGATTGGCCACCACGCGCACCGGCGCTTCGCCGTCTCCCACGAACTCCCCGAGATCGACGCCCAGAGCATCGGCGTGGATCAGTTCGACGTTGGCCGGCAAGAGCCCCTCTTCGCCCAGGGCGGCCACCAGGCCCGAATCGATCTCGAAGCTGATCACCGTCCGAGCCCGCCGGGCCAGAGCCCGGGTCAGGACGCCCAGCCCGGTCCCCACCTCGATCACCCGGTCTTCGGGACCCACCCCGGCCAGACCCGCCAGGCGATCGGCCAGGCGATCGTCGGTGAGAAAATTCTGCCCCAATTCCCGGCGCAGATGGAGCCCCCGCCGAGCCAGAATCTCTCGAGTATCTCCGCCGCCGGGAAGAGGGCTCATGCGGGAGCGCCTCGCCAGGGCGCTTCACCTACCGGCACCCTCGAAAAGGCGCCCACGGAGAGACCGTCGGATACCCCGCGCGCCAGCAACCGGGCGCCCGCCGCGGCAATCATCACGGCGTTGTCGGTGCACAGCGCGATGGGGGGAAAGCTGGGGCGAAAACCGTCGCGCTCCCCCGCCGTCGCCAGTTCGGCCCGCAGGCGGCGATTGGCCGCCACCCCCCCGACCACCGCGATCCGGTCGAGACCCTCCGCCGAAAGCGCCCGGCGAGCACGCACGAGCAGCGACTCCACCGCGGCAGCCTCGAAGGAGGCGGCCACATCGGCGACCTCGCCTGCGCTCATGGCGTCGGCTCCGCCCCGGCGCTGCACCTCCAGGGCCACCGCCGTCTTGAGCCCGCTATAGGAAAAATCCAGCCCGGGTTTTTTCGCCATCGGGCGGGGAAAGGCGACCGCTGCGGGATCGCCGGCCTCGGCCGCCCGGGAAACCGCCGGACCGCCGGGGAAGCCCAGGCCCAGGAGCTTGGCCACCTTGTCAAAGGCTTCACCCACGGCGTCGTCGAGGGTCTGGCCGAGAAGACCGGGCTCGGCCTCGGCTTCCACGCGGTAGAGAGCCGTGTGGCCGCCCGACACCACCAGCCCCAGGTAGGGCGGCATGAGGCTTTCATCGGCGAGTTCCGCCGCCGCCAGGTGACCGGCCAAGTGATGGACCGCCACCAGGGGCCGGCCCACCCGGTAGGCGAGAGCCTTGGCGAAAGACAGGCCGACGAGCAAGGAACCGACGAGCCCAGGTCCCGCCGTCACCGCGATCCCGTCGAGGGCCTCGGGGGCCACGCCCGCTTCGGCGAGAGCCGCCTCGACGACCCCCGATACCACCCGCGCGTGGTCGCGCGAAGCGAGTTCGGGCACCACTCCGCCATAGGGCGCGTGGACCTCGTTCTGGCTGGCCACGACGTTCGAGAGCACCTCACGGCCCGACCGCACCACCGCCGCCGCCATCTCGTCGCACGAGCTCTCGATGCCGAGCACCAATCCGGCCACCGGCGCCGAGGGCTTCAAAGGGCCACTCCCTCAGGCGTTCCGACGCTCGAGCTGCTCCTGCTCGGATTTGCAATCGATACAGAGTTCAGCCACCGGCCGCGCCTGGATACGCTTGAGGGAAATCTGCTCGCCGCAGGATTCGCACTCGCCGTAGACGCCGTCGCTAATCTTCTCCAGCGCCTGGTTGATTTTGCCGATCAATCCACGTTCCCGTTCGCGCAAGCGCCCCTGGAAGGCGAGATTCATCTCCGACGACGCCGTATCGATCTCGTCGGGGAAATCGTCGGGGTCGAGATGGATATCGCCGCCCAACGTCTTGCGCGCATTCTCGAGCAGTTCATCCCGCTGCCCCTCGAGAAGCTTCTTGAATTTTTCCATGTCGCGCTTCTTCAACGCCAGGCCCTCTCAGAATGAGTTCTATGAGCGGTTTTGCCAAAATTTGGCGGGCTCACCCTACCAGCCCTTCACCGATAAATCAGCCCTTCGGCCTTAAAATGACATCTAACCGCTACCCAGCGCCGAAAGCTGCTTTTTTGCCTCTTTTGCCAGTGCCGAATCCGGATAATCCTTGACGACCTGCTCGAAAACTGTCCTCGCTGCATCGTGAAAACCCGGCCCCAGCTTGAGCAGAGATTCGCCCTGGCGATAAAGGGCCTCCGGGGCCTTGTTGCCCGTCGGATAGACCTGGACGACATCGTTGAAGCGCAGCACCGCGACCCGGTAGTCGCCCTGCTTAAAATGGCAATCGGCCAGCCAGTACGCGGCGTCATCGGCGTGGGGCGAAGCCGGGTAGGTCTGCAGAAATTTTCGAAAACGATCGATGCAGAGCTTCTGATCATCCCCCCGCCAGGCATCCAGGGATTTCTGGTAGGCGGCCAATTCCTCGGAGCTGACCCGAGCGCCCTCCTCGGGGGCCGGCGCCTCGGCCGATTTGCCCTCGTCCGGGTCTTGGGCTCCGTTGGCGAGCGGGTTGGCGGACTGGCTGGCGAGCTGGCGGCGAGCCTTTCGGGCCTCTTCGAGCGCGCGATCGGCCTGCTTTCGAGTCACTTCGAGTTCACCGGAGAGCTTGCGCTGCTCGTCGCGCAAGGCATCGATTTGGGCCGAGAGCTGGGCGATCTGCTTGGAGGGGTTCGGACGCTTGTCGCTGCGTTGGCTTTCGTCGAGGACGCGTTCCTCGAGCTTCCTGAAATCACCCTCGGTCACGCAGCCCGAAAGCCCAAAGAGCAAGACACCCAAACCGAGCAGCAGCGCGCCGCGCGAGGCCCGAAACGGTGTTTTGCCGGGGCCTTCGCCCTTCCCTACTCGGCGTGACTGGCCGCTGGCAAATTTTTTCATGGGCTTCGATCTCCCTTAGGGACTCGGCAGTTTAGCGCGGGATTCAGCGAGCGAACGGTCCCCACGCAGGTTGTAGATTTTCACCTTGCATCCGAGTAAGCCGACGCAGGTTCTTGCCGTTCAGGTCTACGACGTAGAGGTCCGGGCGCCCCCTTCGCGTCGAGCTGAAGACGACCTTTCGGCTGTCCGGCGACCAACTGCCGGACTCATCGCTGCGCGGATGGGACACGATGGGCAGATTAATTTCGCCGCTGGGGTCGATCAGCCAGAGATCGAACTGCCCGTGGATACGCGTCTCGTAGACGATCCAGCGCCCGTCCGGCGACCACTCAGGCCCGGTGTTGTAGCTCCCGTTGTAGGTCAGGCGCCGAAGATTCTGGCCGTCGGACCCCATGATGTAGAGCTGAGGCGACCCCGAGCGATCGGACACGAAAACGATCCACTCGCCATCGGGCGACCAGGAAGGCGAAATATTGATGCTGCCGCCTTGGGTCAGCCGGCGCAGATTGCCCCCATCCCGGTCGACGCGGTAGATGGCCGTCGAGCCCCCGAGACTGGAAACCATGGCCAGGGTGCCGCCCTTAGGATCGAAAACACCCCGATATTTGGGCTGTTTCGGGAGAATTCCGGTCAGAATCGGCCCGGGCCGGTAGGCGCCCCGGGAGGTCAGGTAGAGGCCCGGCACCACCCGGTCGCCGTAGGACGTATAGAGAACCGCCCCCCCATCGGGGGTCCAATCCGGAAACGACTTGATGCTGTTGCCCCGAGTCGCCCGGCGTTGGCGACCCCCATCCGCGTCCATGACGTAGATCTCGCGCTCTCCGCCCCGGTTGGAGACGAAGGCGATCTCGGTACCCGCCACGCCGGGCGTGCCCGTGAAGGCGGCGACGACTTCGTCGGCCAGGAGCTTGGCCAGGCGCACCCGGTCGGAATGGACTCTTTTCAGTTGCCCTCGGGCCAGGGAGCGACAGCGTGCCGTGTCCCAGACCTGGTATTCGACCACCAGCTCGGTCTCGCTGCCGCCGATCACCCCTTCCACCAAGGCATCCGCCCCGCCTTGAGTCCAATCCGCACAATCTTCGCGTCGGGCCTCGGTGACGAGACTTTTCGTCTGCTCCGCACCCAGGAATGCATCGTGGCCCAAGGGCAGTAGAACCCCAGAGAACTCCATGCCCGCTTCGATCTCTTCGCGCAGGCCCCGGGCCCGTTGGGGCTCTGCGGGGAACCCGCTGTCGGAAAAGAGCTGAACCGCGGCGTGAAAGGCGCGGCTCTCGCCCGGCGTGATCACGATGGCCGGGCCCGAATCCTGAGCGCCCACCGGGCCAGCGACCAGGCTCATCCAACCCGCGATCAGGGCGGCACTCAAAGTTCTCAATTTAAAGGGGCTCGCCTGCATAGCTTCTTACTCCTCGGGCGAAAAGACAACGGTTCGCCGGCCGGCCTCGGGGGGCGCGGGCAGCGGACTCGCCTTCACCAGCGCGCGAATCGCGTTGTCATCGTAGAAGGGATTGCCCGATGAACGCACGAGTTCCGGGCGGCCCCGAACCCGCCCCTGGGCATCGAGATCGATCACGAGTTCGGCGGCCAGGCCCCGATTGCGAAATTCGGGCGGGGTGATCCAGACCGCACGCACGTGGCGGCGGACCGCTACGTGCCAGGCCAGCAATTCCGGCGAAATCCGCACGCCCCGGGAGGGCGCGGCCACCTCGGCGGGTTCGACGGCGGCGGGAGCGGGAGCCGCCTTGGCCGGACTCGGCGCGACCGGGGCTGGCTCGCCCACCTCGCCGCGGAGTTGGGCCAGAGCGTCGGCGTAGGCGAGTTCCTTGGGACGAGCCCGGCGGCGGAGAACCGGCTCGGGCTTGGGGCGGGGCTTGGCCCGGGGTTTCGCCTCGGCCGCGGGAGCCCTCTTGGGCAGGATTTTGACCTTGGGCTGGGGCGCGGGAGCCGGTTTGGCCGGGGCCGGTTCGGCCGGGGCCTTCCGGGGCGGCGCCGGAGCGACGGGTGCTGGAGCCGCCAGGGGCAGCGCGGCCACCAGATCCACCATGAGCGCCGGCGGCGCGCGCAGGGGACGCGGGCCGGGGCCAAGGACGAGCGCCAGGACGAGAGCCACGTGAGCCAGGGCCGAGAAGACCAACAGGCGGCGCATCTGCTGCCCGGCCTCGATCCGCTGTTCTTCGACCCAATGCCCCGTTCTCAGCATGACCGGCTCGTAGACCCTTCCCCAATGATTGCAGCTCCGACTCGCATGGTTTCCTTCTTTGGCCTTTGGCCCGGGTCGACTCGATCGCGCCGGGTCGGGAGGGGCTCCCCCCTCCTGATCGCTCTATCGCCCGGCCTTCGCTCTATCGCCCGGCCTCGGTCACGATTCCCAACTTCGTCGAGCCGGCTCGCCGAGCGGCCGCCATCGCGCCGACCACCACGCCATACGGGGCGTCCTTGTCGGCGCGCAGGAAGATTTCCTTCGAACCCCGCGCCTCAAAGACCGCTTCCAGCCGCTTTTGCAATTCCTCTTCGGGCACCGCCTTGCGGCCGAGGAAATAATGCCCTTCGGCGTCCACCGACAGGATCAAGGGGGCGTCGCTCACCCGCAGGGCCTGGGTGTTCGTCTCGGGCAAATTGACGTCCATGCCCTGCTGCATCAGCGGAGCCGTGGCGATAAAGATCACCAGGAGCACCAGCATCACGTCCACGAAGGGCGTGACATTGATCTCCGAATAAGGGCGTCGCCGGCGAGTGGAGACGGATCCCATGGGCCCTTACCCGACCCCGCCCGAAGCCGGGGAAGGACCGAGGTCCGCGAGATCCTGGGCGAGTTCCATCGAGAAGAGCTCCCCCGCCGCGTTGGCATCCTCAACTCGAGCCACGAAGACGTTGTATGCCATGCTCGCCGGAATCGCCGCCAGAAGCCCCACTGCCGTCGCAATCAAGGCCTCGGCCATACCGGGCCCCACCACGGCCAAGCTCGCGTTGCCCGCCACCCCGATTCCCTGAAAGGTATTGATGATGCCGACGACGGTTCCAAAGAGCCCGATAAAGGGAGCGGAGCTGCCCACCGTGGCCAGGAAGGTCAGGCCGCGCTCGTTGTGCTGACGCTCACCCCGGGCGGCCCATTGGATAGCTTTTTCGAGCCCCCGCAACGGGGCGCCCACGGACTCGCTAGGAGGGCGGTTCAGCGCCTCGCAGCCCGAAAGAAAGATCACCGCCAAGGGGCTCCGGCCCAGCTCCCGGGCGAGTTCAAAAACCCGCTCCATGGGTTCGTTCTGGTAGGCCTCCAAGAAGACCGTGGTGTCGCGCTCAGCGCCCCGGAGCCCGCGCCACTTGTAGACGATCAGGGCCCAGGAGATGACCGAGGCCAGAGCGAGGATCGCAAGAACGAGTTTGACGATCAGACCGGCCTGGGAGACCAGATCCAAAAGCTCTATGCCCACATTCACCCCCTGTCGGATCGCCTCGCCGACTTCTCCCCTGCCCCTGCAGGATCTGGTCGGATCATCGAAGCTGTCTACGCTATCGATCTGTCTCGATCGGGCCGCTACCGGGGGGGTAGACAGCGGCCAAAAAAAAAAATCGTTCCGCCGACACTCCTCTGAACGCCGGGGGGACGATGCGAAGAGTTTAGAGAAGCGTCAGACTCCCATCAACCTCCGCGCCACCAACCTGCGGCCCAAGCGGCTCGACACTCAAGAAAGGGTAGAAAGAAATGAAAATCAGCGTCAAGTCCGGCGGAGTATCGGCCGCCTCCGCAGACCTCCTCGTGATTCCGGTTTCCAGCGAGCCGTCCAAAACCGGCAACAAAGCCGGGCCCCGCCTGCCCCAGGGCGTCGCCAGCCTGGATCGAAGCCTCGGCGGCGTCATCGCCCAGGCCCTCGCCAGTGGCGATTTCCAAGGCCGCCCGGATCAAAGGATGCTCCTCTACCCCGCTTCCCCAGCGGGTCAAAAATCCATCGGCCGAATTCTCCTACTCGGTATCGGTGATCGAAATGCGCTGACCCTCGAGGCCGTCCGCCGCTTCGGAGGCGGCGCCGCCGGCGAGGCGCGCGAGCGAAAACTTCGACGCCTGGCGATCCTGGCACCCCGGGGCCGAGGGCTCCGAGCGGAGGCGTGCGCCGGCGCCCTGGCCGAGGGGGCGGTTCTCGGCGCCTACCGCTACGACCGTTTCAAGAGCCAACCGCGGAGCGGCACGGTCCGTAGCCCGGGGGCCCCTACCACCACCCTGCTCTTCGACCTCAGCGAGGGCCTGAGCGGCCTGCGCAAGTCGGCCAGAGAAGCGGTCGTCTGCGCCGAATCCCAGAATGTCGCCCGAGACCTGTCCAACGCGCCGGGCAACGAACTCCCGCCCGCAGGCCTGGCCCGGGAAGCGCGCCGGGTGGCGCGCGAAACCGGCCTGCACTGCCGGGTACTCCGCGGCGCCGAACTCGAGCGTGGAAAATTCTCGGCGCTCCTCGCCGTGGGTGCGGGCAGTGCGAACCCTCCGCAACTGATCGTTCTGGAGCATCGCGGCGCGCGCAAGGGAAGTTCGGGCGGGCCGCTGTGTCTGGTAGGCAAGGGCATCACCTTCGACTCGGGCGGCATATCGATCAAGCCCTCGCCCGGGATGGGCGACATGAAACACGACATGTCGGGCGCCGCGGCGGTGGTGGGCGCCCTGCGGGCGGCCGCCACCCTCAAGCTGCCCATCCACGTCGTCGGTATTATCGCCGCCGCCGAGAACATGCCAAGCGGAACCGCCTACCGGCCCGGCGATGTCATCCGTAGCCGATCGGGCAAGACCATCGAGGTCACGAACACCGATGCCGAGGGACGCGTGGTTCTCGCCGATGCCCTCGACTACGCGGTCAAGCACTACAAGCCCAAGGCCATGATCGATCTGGCCACGCTCACCGGGGCAGCCATGATCGCGTTCGGCCCCTGGGCGACCGGGGCCATGGGGAACGACGACGCTCTCCTCGAGGAGATCCGGCAGGCCGGCGAGGCGACCAGCGAGCGCATGTGCGTCATCCCCCTGCTTCCCGAGCACCTAAAGGAGATGATCAGTCCGATCGCAGATCTCAAGAACTCGGGCGCCCGCGAGGGCGGCGTGTCGACCGCTGGGGCCTTCCTGCAGGAATTCGTGGGCGATACCCCGTGGGCACACCTCGATATCGCCGGTACCGGCTGGACGAATCGGCGCACCCCATACCACCGACACGGCGCAACCGGGGTCGGCGTCCGCATGCTGGTGGCCTGGGTTCGGGCCCGGGTGCAACAAAACGCTTGATTGACGCTCCCGGTCGCCGGGCCTAGATTCCGGCGCACATCGGGCAGCCCCTGCCCGAACATCGCCCCCCTGAAGGAGAGAACTCTATGATTTTTCGTTTGACCGCCCTGCTCGCCGTGCTTCCCCTGGCCCTCGTCGCCGTCCCGAGCGTGGCCTCGGCCTCCGATGCAGCCGCAGGCAAAGTGATCTTCGACGCCAACTGCTCATCCTGCCACGGCGTTTCGGGCAAGGGCGATGGCCCGGTCGGCTCAGCCCTGACGCCGCCGCCGAGAAATTTCACCGTGGGCGATTTCGCTTTCGATCCCGACGGCAACGGCACCAAGGGTGAAAACGCGGACCTGATCCTGGTGATCCAGAACGGCGCCATGAAATACGGCGGATCCCCGCTCATGGCACCCTGGCCGACCCTCAGCGAAGAGCAAGTCAACGATATTGTGGCGCATATCCGCTCGCTCAAGGCCGGTGACGCCACCGAGTAGCGAGAAGGCATGCCCGACTCGTCGACCGACGCGAAAATCGTCTAGTCGACGACGCCAAGACCACAAGGGTGGCCCCGAGAACGGGGCCGCCCTTCTTGTTTGCTAGACTGCCCGTCCGAATTGCAAAGGGCAACCGACTCGAAGCCAAGGCACCACAGGGCGATGGCCCTAGGTTTCCGCGCTCCAAGGATCGAACGTGAGCGGAAAAAATCCCGAAATACTGCCGCCGGAAACAGAGGAATCGACGCTCGACGCTCTTCATGAGCCCGGGGCGAACGAGGCCCACGCGAAAGGGCCTGCGGCCGATTTCCTGGCCGACGGTTCCCAGATCCTCGACCCCGAATCGGCTCCGGTTCCGATCCCTCTGGACGCCCTTTCCGCCGATGACGATTCGGCCTCCCTGCCCACCGGCCCCGGTCAGGTCTCCAGCCTCTCGTATTATATGTCCCAACTCGCCGATCACGCCCCGATCAGCCGAGAGGAAGAACACGCGTTGGCCGTCCGCTGGACCGAGGAGGGAGACGTGGCGGCCGCGCGTAAGCTCGTCGTCTCGAACCTACGCCTGGTGGTCAAGATCGCGATGGAGTACCGGCGGGCCTGGACCAATAGTCTGGACCTGATCCAAGAGGGCAACGTGGGGCTGATGGAAGCGGTCCAACGCTACGACCCCTACCAGGGCGTCAAGCTCTCGTCCTACGCGGTCTACTGGATTCGCGCGTATATCCTCAAGTACATCCTCGACAATATGCGCAGCGTCCGACTGGGAACGACCCGGGCCTCCCGAAAGCTCTTCTTTCAACTCAACAAGGAGCGAGCCCGCCTCGAGCGCGAGGGTTTCGAGGTCGAGCCCAAACTCATCGCCGAGCGCCTCGACGTCACCGAGGACGATGTGATCGAAATGGAATCGCGCCTCTCCCGCCCGGATACCTACCTCGACGCCCCTGCCCGGCGGGAAGACGGCCACGGTGCCACGGTGGGCGACAGTTTTGCCACCTCTGGAGCAAGCGCCGAGAGCCAGGTGGGGGACGCGGAACTCCGCGCCACCATTCAACAACGGATCGAGGAATTTGCCGAGGGCCTGAACGAGCGGGACCAGCGGATTTTGCGCGAGCGGATCCTGGCCGACGAGCCGCGCACCCTCGCCGAAATGGGCGAGGAGTTCGGAGTCTCGCGCGAACGGATTCGGCAACTCGAAGCTCGGATGATCAAGAACCTCCGGGCATACGTGCAAGAGAACATGGTCGACTTCGATTATTACACCCCAACGGAGGACTGATGTTGAGTGCGCTTGTGCCGCGAGATTCGATCCCGGAATCCGCCGCCCGGAAGCGCGTGGCCCGGCCGGCCTGGGTGCTCGGCCTGATTCTGGCCCTACTGGCCTGCGGGGGCGAAAGGCCCGGAAGCGCCGGGGAATTCGACGACGGTTGGATCAAAATCGGCGATCAGCAGATCGCCCTCGAAATCGTGCGCACCCCCGATGAGCAACGACTCGGCCTGGGCAATCGCGACTCCCTGGACTGGGGAAACGGAATGCTCTTCCAATACGATAAAGCGATCTTTCCCAAATTTTGGATGAAGGACATGCGCTTCGATATCGATATCCTCTGGATCCGCGACGGTCGAATCGTTGAGATCAGCAACCAGGTTCCCCACGTCCCGGGCCAGAACGGCCCCACGGTATCGCCCCGAATCCTTGCGGATAGCGTGCTGGAGGTGCCGGCGGGCTTCGCCCAGGCCAACCGCCTGCATCCGGGACAAATCGTTAAACTCGAGATCTTCGGCGAGTAGCCCGGCTCCGATCAGCGGGTTTTGACGGCCTCGCCCGCCAGATGCCCGATCTCGGGCAGGATGAGTTTCTCCAGAGCGAGACGGACGGCGCCCCGGGAGCCGGGAATCACGAAGACCACCCGCCCGTCGACCAGGCCGGCCAGAGCCCGGGAAAGCAGAGCCGCCGAGCCGATTTCTTCGTAGGAGAGGAAGCGGAAGAGTTCGCCAAAGCCCGGAATCACGCGGTCAAGCAGCGGCTCCACGGCTTCGGGGGTCTGGTCCCGGGGAGCAACCCCGGTGCCCCCGGTGAGGAGGACGACCTGAATATCGGCCCGGGCCAACTGGGCCTCGACCACCGCCCGGATCTCCGTCGGTTCGTCCGCCACGATCTCCCGGCTCAAAACCGGGTGACCGGCCTCAATGAGCAGAGATTCGGCCAGGGCGCCCCCGGTATCGGTTTCAAGGCTGCGGGTGTCGCTCACCGTAATCACCGCCGTAGCGACCCGGGCCGGCGCCTGCTTGCGGTGGTGGTGACTCGCGTGGCCGGGTTTCGGTTCGCTCATGCGTGATCGTCCACCCAATACGCGCCGTCGACAGCCTGCTCCTTTTTCCAGATCGGAACCGTCACCTTGAGGGTGTCGATGGCAAACCGACAGGCCTCGAAGGCCTCACCCCGGTGGGGGGCGCAGGCGGCCACCACCACCGCTGCATCGCCAATGACGAGATGGCCTACGCGATGGGCAATGGCCACTCGGGTGCCTGGCCAACGCTCAGCGGCCTGGTCGGCGATTTTTTCCATTTCTCGCTCCGCCATCTCGGGGTAGGCCTCGTACTCGAGGAACTCGATTTCGTGCCCTCTCGCCCGGTCGCGCACCGTCCCCACGAACGTCACCACGCCCCCGGTGTCCCGACCCGCCACCCGGGCTGCCACGGCCGCTTCGTCCAGGGGTTCCTCGGAGATCGTGCAGCGCGGCGCGGCCCCAGACCCCCCGGCCACCGGCGGCAGGAGAGCCACCTCATCGCCCTCGGCGAGCACTCCCTCGTCGCCACTGAATTCGAGATTGACCGCCATCCTGAGGCGATCGCCCAAGGCCTCGACCGCGGGGTAGCGACGGGCGAGTTGCGCGCGCAAATCGGCCACCCGGGCACCGCTCTCGAGTTCCATCTCGATCTCGGGCTGCCCGGCCTCTTCCCGAAGCGAACCAAATAGACGTACCCTCACCTTCATTCTCGAATGTCCTTCGCCCAGCCGAACCGAAAACGCTCGGGGAATCGCCAAGCCTACCCCGAACCCGAGGGCCCTTCCACGGAAGCGGGGAGCGAATAATTCGACCGATAATCAAGGTCGAAGCAGGAAGCCATCGCCGGATCGGGCTAGTATCGGCGACCCATGTCGACCGCGGCCGAAAGCCCCGCCATTCTGTTCCAGAAGTCCCTCGCAAGCGGACGCATTCACTCGGGTTATGTCATCTCAGGGCCTGGAGATGCCCCCCAGGAGGGCGCGACCCATTTTGCCCGGGCCATCGTCTGCACGGCTGAGGCCGACGAGGCGCGCCCCTGCGAGTCCTGCCAATCGTGTCGAACCTCGGGCTCCCAGACACAACCCGTCGAGATCGATGGGAAGGATGGCCCCTATTTCCGATTCATCGGGTCGCACCCCGATCTCTACTGGCTGGAGAAGGGGAGCGAAAGCAGCGCCATCAGCATCAAGCAGATCCGCCATCTCCAAACGGCGCTTCACCGCAGCAGCAACTCGGGAGGGCGCCGGGTCGTGGTGATCGCCAACGCGAAATGGCTCAATACCGCGTCCCAGAATGCCCTGCTCCGCCTGATCGAGGAGCCCCCTCCCCTGACCTCCATCCTGCTGGCCACGGACACGCCCTTCAACCTGCTCACAACGATTCGATCCCGCTGCATCCGAGTCACTCTGCCCGGGGAATCCATGCGAGACCTCAGGGGGCTCAAACTCTCGGAAGACGCCCGGAATCTGGTCTCCCGCCTCGACACCATCCACACCCTGGGCATGCCGGGCCTCCTCGACTGGGCGGAGGAGTATCACTCCAAGCAGGGCAAACGAAAGGTCGCCGTCGAAGAACTCGACGAACTACTCTCGATCGGCTGCGACTGGCTGTACGAGCGCATCAGGCAAGCCACCGAGCAGGGCCAGAAAAGCGTTCGCGACGAATTGGATGCCTACAAGGCCGTAATGAAATGCCGACGTGAACTCGTTCGGCGCAATACCAACACCCAGATGACGGCGGAAGAGTGCCTTTTCGCCATTCGGAGCGCCATTCACTCATGAGTGAGAACTTCTACATCACGACGCCGATCTACTACGTCAACGCCGAACCCCATATCGGCCATACCTACACCACTCTGATCGCCGACACCCTCGCGCGCTACCACGCCCTCGCCGGCGAAAGCACCTTCATGCTTACGGGCAGCGACGAACACGGAGAGAAGGTGCTCGAGGTCGCCCAGCAACGCGGGCAGACCGCCGAGGAAGTCGCCGAGTACTACTCCACAACTTTCCGGGAGACCTGGGACAAGCTGGGGATTCGCTACGACCGCTTCATCCGAACCACCGACCCGGATCATCGAGCGGTGGTCCAGGGCGTTCTCCAGGCGGTTTATGATGCCGGCCACATCGAGTTCCAAGAATACGAAGGCCTCTACTGCGTGGGCTGCGAGCGCTTCCTCACCGACCGAGATCTCGAGGATGGGCTCTGCCCCGACCACGAGCGCGCGCCCGAGAAGCGCACCGAGGCAAACTACTTCTTCAAAATGGGCCCGCACTTTTCGTGGTTGAGTGAACATATCCGGGAGAACCCGGATTTCATTCGCCCGGAACGCTATCGCAACGAAGTCCTGTCGATGCTCGGAGAAGAGAGCGGTCTCAGCGGAGATCTCTGCATCTCCCGGCCCAAGTCCCGCCTCGAGTGGGGCATCGAGCTGCCCTTCGACTCGGGCTATGTCTGCTACGTCTGGTTCGACGCCTTGATCAATTACCTCACGGGCATCGGCTACCCCGACAGCCCGCAATTCGAAGCCCTCTGGGCGAGGGCCGAGCACTGTCTCGGCAAGGACATCCTAAAACCCCACGCGGTCTTCTGGCCCTGCATGCTCAAGGCCATAGGTCTCGCCCCCCCCCGCCACCTCAATGTCCATGGTTTTTGGAACGCCGACGAGCGCAAGGTCTCCAAGAGCCTTGGGAACATGATTTCGCCCCTGACCATGAAGGAAAAATACGGGTTTGAACCCTTTCGCTACTTCCTGCTCCGAGAAATGTCCTTCGGAACCGACTCTAATTTCACCGAGGAGTTGATGGTGACGCGGATCAACGCGGACCTGGCCAATAACCTGGGCAATCTCGTCAGTCGCACCCTCAATATGGTCAAACGCTTCACCGAGGGCCAAGTGCCCGAACCCGGGAAACCCGGCGAACTCGAAGAAGAAGTCGCGGCCAAGGCCCAAGCGATCCTGCCCGAGATCGACGCGGCCATGCGCAGCAACCGGCCCCACCGGGCCCTCGAAGCCCTCTTCGGGCTGGTGGATACCACCAACCGCTACCTCGAGCAGCGCGAACCCTGGAAGGTCGCCAAGCTCGAGGGCGGCGAGGAATCCGTACGCACCACCCTCTATACCTGCTGCGAGGCCCTCCGCATCACGGCGATCCTACTCTCGCCCTTCATGCCCGAAACCGCGGAGGAGATTCTCCGGCGCGCCGGTCAAGCGGGCGCGCTCGAGAAAGCACGACTGCCCGAGAGCATCGCCTGGGGAGGCGCCCGGGTCGGCGCCGAAACCCATAAGGGTCAGCCGCTCTTCCCGCGCATCGACCTTGAGGCCCTGGCCGAGAGCGCGGAATGAAAAAGGGGCGACCGCAATCATGTGGCTAGACAGCCATTGTCACCTGACCGCGGACCGATACGCTGAGGATCGGGGGGAGGTCATCGCCCGAGCCCGAGAGGCGGGGGTCGAAGCGATGATCGCCATCGGTTCGGGCTACGGCTTCGCCGGAAATTCCCTGGCCGTCGAACTCGCCCAGCGGGAGCCCGACATCCACGCCACGGTGGGGGTACACCCGCACGAAGCCTCCGAGTTCAATGACGAAGTACTCGCGCGCCTTCGCACCTGGCTCTCGGACCCCCAGGTCGTGGCCCTGGGCGAATGCGGCCTCGACTACCACTACATGAACTCTGACCGGTTGGCCCAGCGCTCGGCCTTTGCGGGGCAACTGGAACTCGCCCGGGAACTCGCCGTCCCCGTGACGATCCACGTCCGAGGGGACGAGCCCGATGCGTATTCAGAGATGCTTGAGATCTGGCTCAGCGTCGGGGGCGGCGAACTTGAAGGTGTTCTGCATTGCTATACCGGGACCCGGGAATTCGCGCTTGAGGCCCTCGATGCAGGCTTCCTGGTCTCCTTCTCCGGAATCGTCACGTTCAAGCGGAGCGACGATCTGCGAGAGGTCGCTCGGGCAATCCCCCTGGACCGGCTGATGGTGGAGACCGACGCGCCGTTCCTGGCACCCGAGGGTCACCGGGGGAAGCGAAACGAGCCCGCCTGGGTCGCGCGTGTGGGTGAAACGATCGCCGAGCTTCGAGGACTCAGTCCAGAGGAACTCGGCCGCATCACGAGCGCGAACGCCCGGCGTTTTTTTCGGCTGAACGACAAGGCAGCGGAGGGCGCGTGGGACGAGAGAGCCTAGAAGCGGAATATCTCGAGATCCTGGATCTCGCCCAGCAGCTCGCCCGCCGGGCGGGCGCCATCCAGCGTGAGCGCTACGAGACCCAGCTCGACGTGCGCACCAAGAGCGCCTCCATCGACTTGGTCACCGAAGTGGACGGCGAGTGCGAGGCCCTGATCGTCGCGGGCATCGAAGCCGCCCGCCCAGGAGATGCCATCCTGGCCGAGGAGGGCGGCGGCGAGGACCACGGCAAGAGCCCGTGGCGATGGGTCGTAGATCCCCTGGACGGCACCACCAACTACGCCCACGGTTTCCCGCGCTTCTGTGTCTCTATCGGCGTGGAGCATCGGGGCCAACGCAGCGTCGCCGCCGTGTACGACCCCCTCCTCGACGAACTCTTCCACGCGGTGCGCGGCGGCGGAGCCTGGTTGGGGGAACGCCGCTTGCAGGTCTCCAAGACCGCGGAAATGGGCCAGGCGCTGGTGGCCACGGGCTTCGCCTACGACGTCCACGAGAGCCGCGACGATAACCTCGCGCGCTTCGCCCAGGTCTTGAAGGCCGCCCGGGGGATCCGGCGCGACGGCAGCGCCGCCCTCGACCTATGTTATGTCGCGGCGGGGCGGCTCGACGCCTACTGGGAACTCAAGCTTCACGCCTGGGACGTCGTCGCCGGCTGCCTCATCATCGAAGAGGCCGGGGGCTGCGTGAGCAACACGAGCGGCGGCCCGGTCCCCGCGTCGGGCGACGAGGTCGTCGCCAGCAACGGCCTTCTCCACGATGCCATCCTCGCCCAGATGAAGACATGAAACCGGCGAGCCGGGCGAGCACAACCGGGCACCGAGGGCGCCGGGGCATCGTCTTGCTCGGTCTGGCCGTCGTCCTCTGCCACTGCAGCCCCGCCGCCGAGCCCGGCGGCGACTTGCACGCCGCGGTGCGCAGCCGTGATCTCGAAACCTTGCGCGCGCTCACCGGGGGCGAGGCCCGGGCCATCGACGAACCCGGCGATCGGGGGCGAACGGCCCTGCAACTCGCCGCCGAACTCGGCCGAGCCGAGGCCCTCGGCATTCTCCTCGCCGGAGGCGCAGCCCCCAACGCACCCGGCCCCAACGGGCGATCGGCGCTCCACCTCGCCGCGCGCCGGGGCCACTTTGCCCTGGCCGCCCCCCTCCTGACGGCGGGCGCGTCGCCAGATTCCGTCAGCCCGGACGGCTGGAGCGTCCTTCACTCGGCGGCCCTGGGTGGCCGACCCGACTGGATCGAACTCCTGCTGGCCCGGGGCGCCGACCCCCGAGCGCGCACCGCCGGAGCGCCCGGGCTGCCCGGCAAGACGCCTCTCTACATCGCGATCCAATACGGCCAAGCCGATGCTGTGGAGGCGCTCCTCGCCGCGACCGGCTCCCTTGACGGCCTGAGCGACCCGCACTGGTCTCCGCTTCATCTCGCGGCCCAGGGCGGCTCCAGCCGAGTTGTGGGCGCCCTCATCGCCCAGGGAGCACGCCCGGACGCCGCCGGGCCCGGGGGCAACACCGCGCTCGGAGTGGCTGCCCTCGAGGCCCACCTGGCGGTGGCGCTGCGGCTGCTCGAGGCCGGCGCCTCCCCGGATCTCCCCGACCACGAAGGGCAGACCCCGCTCTTTCACGCTGTCGGCCTGGGCCACGGGGACATCGCGGGCGCCCTCCTCGCGGGGGGGGCGGATCCTTCACGCCCGACCGCCGACGGCCGAACCCCGCTTCTGCTGGCCATCGAACGGGACGACGACGAGACCGTGGCGCTCCTGCTCCGAGCCGGGGCCGACCCCAACGGCCCAGCGCCCGACGGCACCACGCCGCTGCTCCTGGCCATTCGCCTCGGCCGGGCTCCCCTGGCGGGCCAGCTCCTCGAGGCCGGGGCCGACCCCAATACCCCAGAGCCCGACGGCACCACGCCGCTGCTCCTGGCTATTGGCCTCGGCTGGGCTCCCCTGGCGGACCAGCTCCTCGAGGCCGGGGCCGACCCGAATGGCCCAGCGCCCGACGGCACCACGCCGCTGCTCCTGGCCGTTCGCCTCGGCCGGGCTCCCCTGGCGGGTCAGCTCCTCGAGGCCGGAGCCCAGCCCGGGGCCAGCGATCGCGAGGGCCGCGGCCCGGCACAGATCGCCGCCAGCCGGGGCGATCTCCCCTTCCTCGCGGCCTTCGCCGCGGCCGGGATCCCCGCGGATCTCCCGGGCGCCAACGGCGAGGCTCCTCTGCACGCGGCCGCACTCGCCGGTCAAGGCCCAGCCGTCGCCCAGCTGCTGAGTTCGGGTGCCGATCCGAACGGCCGCACCCGCCGGGGGCGGACCCCGCTGCTGCTGGCGGCTCTGACGGGCCACCCGGAGGTCGTCCGCCTGCTGCTGGCCGGGGGGGCGGACCCTGCCGACCGCGATTCCGAAGGCCAGAATTCCGGGCAGCTGGCCGCCGTCAAGGGTCACCTGGGCGTGCTCAAGGCTCTGAGGCGCGCCGGGGTGCCCACGGATCTTCCCGGCGCGACGGGGGCGAGTTCCCTGCATTGGGCGGCCAGGGCCGGGCAAACCCCCGCCCTGGTGGGGCTGCTCGAGTTCGGCGCCGACCCGAACCAGAAAAGCGACGAGGGCTGGACCCCCCTGCTCTTCGCCGCGCTCTTCGGCCACGGCGAGACAGCCGTTCGCCTGATCACCTTCGGCGCCGATACGAGCGCCCTGGATCCGGGCGGGCGCGACGCGCTGCAACTGGCCGCGGTCAAGGGGCATCTCACCACCGTCGAGGCGCTGCTTGATGCCGGCCTGCCCACCGACCGACCCAACCCCCAACGCAAGAACGCACTTCACCAGGTGGCCAGCACTCCCCAGTTGGAAGCCGCGACGCTCCTGCTGGCCCGCGGCGCCAACCCCAACGCCCGGGCCGACGACGAGTTGACCCCGCTCCATCTGGCGTCCTTCGGCCGCGACGGGAGTGGGGAAATGGCAGAACTGCTCATCGCAGCGGGCGCCGAGATCGATGCTCGGAACAAGTACGACGCGACGCCCCTGGTTCTCGCCGCCCGCCAGGGAAACCTCGAAGTCATCGAAGCGCTCCTCGAGGCCGGCGCCAATCCGAACTTGGCCGCCATCGACGACATGACCCCCCTGAAGGCCGCGCGAAACAGCGGACAGAAGGATGCGGCCAAGCTTCTTGAAGCCCGGACGCGTCGCCCGGGCCAGCGCTGAGACCGGGCGCATCGCCGACGCCTGGATGATCGCCAACGCCTAGATGATCGCCGCAGGCTGGATGATCGCCGCAGGCTGAATGATCGCCGCAGGCGCCTCGCGGGTTCCCTCGCCCGGGCCCGTCGGCCCCGGTTCGGATCAGGTGATCTCGAACTCGATCATTTTACGCCGCAGGGTTGAGCGGTCGATATCGAGCATATTGGCGGCGCGGGTGCGGTTCCCGTCGCAATCCTCGAGAGCCTGTTTAATGGCCCGACGCTCGAGTTCGCGCAAGGTCATGCCCCGGGGCAAGCCGCTGGCGGTGGCACCCTCCGAAGCGGCCCGAGAGACCCAACTGCTGGCTTGGAGAGAGAGATGACCGGCCCCAATTTTCCCGTCGCCCGCAGCGGCCTTGGCGCCCTGGACCACGTTGCGAAGCTGGCGAACGTTGCCCGGCCAATCCGCCTTCACCAGGGTATCCAGGGCATCCGAGGTGAATCCGGCCGTATCTTCCCCGGCGAAGTGATGGGCCAGGAGCGGAATATCCTCGAGGCGTTGGCTGAGCGTGGGCAGGCTGATCTCGATTCCCCGTAGGCGGTAATAGAGATCCTCTCGAAGGGTCCGCTCCTCGATCATGGTATGGGGGTCGCGATTTGTGGCCGCCAAGAAGCGGACTGAGACTCGTCGACTCTTCTCCGAGCCCACGGCGCGCACTTCGCCATCGTCGATCACACGAAGCATCTTGGCCTGGTGGGCAGGCAACATCGTCTCGAGTTCGTCCAGGAAGAGAACCCCGCCATCGGCCTCGCTCAAAAGACCTCTATGGTCGCGCTCAGCGCCGGTGAAGGATCCCCGACGATGGCCGAAGAACTCGCTCTCAAAGAGCTCCGGCGGCGAAAGCGCGCAGTTATGGGCCACGAAGGGTCCCTCGACCAGGGCCGAATAGGCGTGGATCGCTCGAGAAACGAGTTCCTTCCCCGTTCCCGTGTCCCCGGTGATGATCACGTGGACATCGCTGCGTGCCGCCATCACCACCCGGTGGCGGACGTCGACGATGGCTGGGCTCTCGCCCACAAGTTCCGAAACCACGGGCGGAGCAACCCCGCTCCCCGGACGCACCCGCAGAGCCTTCTTCACCGACTCGCTCACCACCGCGGGCGACGACGGCTTGACGAGGTAGTTGAGAGCACCCAGGTGGATGGCCTGGACAATATCTTCGATGCCCTCGTTGGCGGTCAGGACGATGACAGGGAGATCGGGCCAACGCTGCTTGAGATGCGTGAGCAATTCAAGGCCGTCCATCTGGGGCATTCGAATATCCGAGATCACCATCTCGAAGCGATTGGTCTCGAGGGCGATCAGTGCCTCAACACCGTTGGCCGTAGCGCGAACGTCATAGCCCTCCTGCTCGAGGAGCAGTCGCAGATAATCCGATGCCGACGGCTCGTCATCGACAATGAGGATTCGGGTCTTCAAGGCGCCTCGCCTTCCTGGCTGCTGGCTTCGAATGCTGCACCGACAACGGGAAGGCGCAATTCAAAAACGGCCCCCTTCTCCACGCCAGCGCGAGCCGTGATACTACCACCGTGTTCCTCGGCGATCCTTCTCGCCAGGAACAACCCATAACCGCTCCCCGTAGGCTTCGTGGTGAAACCGGGCTTGAAGATGCTTTCGAGTTGGGAAGCTTCCAGGCCAGGCCCCTGATCGACGACTCGAATTCGCAGAAAACCCTCGGAGACGATCGTCTCAAGGACCGCCCTGCCCTGCCCCTCCATGGCTTCCACCGCATTGCGCAGCAGGATCACCAGGGTTTCGGACAGGGAGTCCCGCGGAATCGTCACCGCTGGATGGGTTCCCTCGAGTTCGACATCCCACGCGACCCCGGAATGCGAACGAATGATCTCTGCCAGAGCCTGTTCAATCGCCTGGGGCACCTCGACGCCGCTCGCGCCTCGATTTTTACGACTCAAAGGAGCCGCTCCGCCGCCCTCCCCGGGCTGGGCCAGCCCGGAGCCCTCGCCGGTCGCGAGCGGGCCGTTTACATCGGTTTCCGAGCCCAGATGGGTTCGCGCCAGACCTTCGAGATCGTCAATTGCCGAGCGCAGGCCCGCGAGAGCCGATGCTCCAGGGCCCTCGGCAGGGAGTTCCCCCTCGATGAGACGTCCGAAACCGCGCAGGCTGTGAACACCATTCTTGATCCCGTGGGCGAGCCGGGCCACGTTCTCGCCCAGGGCCGCCACGGTTCTTTCCTCCTCGAGTTCCCGGGTGAGTGCCCCGACCCGAGCGTCGTTCTCGTCCAGCATGGAACTCTGCCGCTGGATCCAGCGGCGGGTCACAAGGATGGTGGCCAGGCCCATGCCCACCATAAAGCCCGATTGCAGCACGATGGGCTGCAGCTCGCTCGGGAGTCCGAGCCAGGCCTGCTGCCACCACAGCCCGGTCACCGAGCCGAGCGTGACGAAGAAGACACTCGCCAGGTTGAGGCTCATGGCCGAGAGCATAATCTCGAGCCAGAGACCGGGGATGAACGGCGAGGCGATCCCCCCGGTCACGGCCACCAGAAGCGTCCAACCCCCCACGCCGATCACGGGAGAAGCGGCCATGCAGATCCGGGTCATGCTTGGCCTCGCCCCAAAGGCGTAGGCGAGAAAGTTCAGGGTCGCGCTGATGCCGACGACCCAGAGCGCCACGTAGCCAATGGCCAACTCGGCGCGGAACAAGTACGCCGCGATCGCGCCGACCGAGAGCGCGAAATGTCTCGCAAGAAGAACGCGATCAAATGCACGTCCCATTAGCAGCGTTCCCGTCGCGGCTACGAGCCGCTTTCCGAACTGATTCGAAAGACCAAATTATCATCCCCCTGCCGGATCCGCTATCGAACCACGAATCGTAGGCCCGGTGAGGGATGCTCCGTCTTTCTTCAATCGACCCATCGGACCCGGGACATGAGCCGTCCCCTGTCCTCGCCCCTCAAACGGGCTTACGAGCTGCGGCCTTCTTGCGCGGAGCCGCCTGCTTACGGGAGGCGCTCTTCTTGCGCTTGGCCGCCTTTTTCTTGCGACCCGCCGCCTTTTTCTTGCTCCCGGACGGCGCGGGTTGCTCCTCGACCCATTTCCCATCCCGGTAATAAGCACGCCAACCCGAGGCTTTTCCGTCCACCTCGGTCATCACGTACTGTTCTTTCGTCTTCCGCAGGAACCGAACCACAGCCTTGTTGCCCGCGGAGTCCTGGGCGGGCGCCTTGGCGAGAAACTTATACTTGTCGTCTAATTGATCAGCGACGGTGAGAATTTCTTCAACCAGGGGGGCCCGGGTCTCCCGATTCTTGGGAAATTGGCTCGCAGCCAAGAAGATCCCCGCGGCGCCATCGCGCAGCAGATAGAAATCTTCGCACTTCTCGCAAGGGAGATCGGGCATCGGAATGGGGTCGACCTTCGGAGGCGCTGGCTCGCCGTTCCGGAGCAGCTTGCGCGTGTTCTTGCACTCCTCTGCCGTACAGGCGAAATATTTGCCGAAGCGGCCCGACCGAAGTTGCATTTCCTCCTCGCACTTGTCGCATTGGAGAACCGGTCCGTCGTAGCCCTTGATAAAGAATTGCCCGGGTTCCACTTCATACCCCTGGCAATCGGGATTGTCGCCACAGACGTGGAGTTTGCGCGCTTCGTCCACCAGGTAGCTTACCATCGAGGTCTTGCAGCGAGCGCAGTGCCGCCGGTTCAAGAGCAAGCGAGCCTCGTCCTCGTCGTCTGCGTCGACGCTGGCCGCCTCTTCGCCGGGTACGAGATTGATGGTCTCCTTGCACCGTTCCTTCGGCGGAAGCGCATAGCCCGAACAGCCCAGGAAGACGCCGGTGGAGGCCGTTCGAATTTGCATCGGCCGGGAACATTTCGGGCACTCAATATCGGTATCGGTGGGGGAGTTTGCGCGCATCCCCCCCTCCTCCGCCTGGGCGGCCTCGACCCGTCCCTTGAAGTCCTTGTAGAAAGAACCGAGAACGTCCTTCCACCCTTTCTCGCCTAGGGCGACCTCGTCGAGGGACTCCTCGAGCTCAGCCGTAAAACCAAAATCCATCAAGTGCTCGAAATTTTCGATCAACCGCTCGGTGACGATTTCTCCGATCTTCTCGGCGTAGAAACGACGATTTTCGAGACGCACATAACCGCGACCCTGGATCGACGAAATAATGGACGCGTACGTGGAAGGCCGCCCAATCCGGCGCTTTTCAAGCTCTTTGACCAGGCTCGCTTCGCCATAGCGGGGCGGCGGCTTGGTGAAATGCTGAACCGGGTCGAGGGCTTCAACCGCAAGAATTTCTCCCACCTGCACGTCGGGCAGCGCGGCGTTCCGATCGCCCTTGCCCGTGGGCGGCTGAACCTTCGTATAACCGTCAAAGACCAGGATTCGGCCCCGGGTTCGCAATTCGAATTCACCGACGTTGACCACGATGCTTGTGCTCAGGTAACGCGCCGGAGGCATCTGGCACGCGACGAATTGCCGCCAGATCATGGCGTAGAGCCGCTCCTGGTCGGCCTCGAGCCCCGAGATATCGCCCGGGCCAACGCTCACATCCGAAGGACGGATGGCCTCATGAGCCTCCTGGGCCCCCTCCCGACTCGAGTAACTCGCGGCCTCGGCCGGCAGGTAGGGCTCGCCGAATTGGTCTGCGATATATCCTCGGCAATTTTCCACGGCCTCGGCCGAGAGATTGGTCGAGTCTGTCCGCATGTAGGTGATGTGCCCGTCTTGGTAGAGACGCTGGGCGAGCATCATGGTTTTCTTGACCCCGAACCCCAGGCGCGTGCTCGCGGCCTGTTGCAGGGTCGACGTGATATAGGGCGCCGACGGCCGAGTCGAGGTCGGCTTGTCGTTGCGTTCGGCGATCTCGAAGGGCTTCCCCTTCAGTGAAGCGATCACCGTGTTGGTTGCCTCTTCGCTGGTGGGCCTGAACTCCGCACCCGCCGCTTTCATG
Organism: Myxococcota bacterium; assembly: GCA_028823175.1. Classification (GTDB taxonomy): domain Bacteria; phylum Myxococcota_A; class UBA9160; order UBA9160; family UBA4427; genus JAZXM01. The sequence continues at coordinate 24,629 of JAPKBZ010000024.1, read as the reverse complement.
ACCTGTAGCCGTAAGGGATCGCCCGCAGCGCTCCGCACGTCGGCGTAGAGTTCCCAGTATTCCTCGGGGATGAAAGCCTTAATCTCGCGCTCCCGCTCCACGAGCAGGCGCACCGCCACGGACTGAACCCGGCCGGCGGAAAGCCCGCGGGCGACCTTGGCCCAAAGAAGCGGCGAAAGGGTGTAGCCCACGACGCGGTCGAGGAAGCGACGCGCCTGTTGGGCGTTCACCCGGGCAATATCGAGCTCGCCCGGCGACTCGAAGGCCTGGCGGATCGCCGAACGCGTAATCTCGTTGAACACGACCCGCTTGAAGCGCTTCTTGGGCCCGCCGATCACTTCCCGAAGGTGCCAAGCGATGGCCTCACCCTCGCGGTCAAGATCCGTTGCCAGATAAACGATGTCGGCGTCGTTGGCCAGCCGTTGCAACTCTTCGACGACCTTTTCTTTCTTGGGCAGGATCTCGTAGCGAGCCTCCCAATCCTTCTCGGGGTCGATCCCCATGCGCGCGATCAGGGCCTCATGAGACTTCTTCTTCTTATGAGCGATGCGCGCTTCGCCCTTGAGGCTGCGGGTCTTGGCCGCGGCCTTGGCCCGGGCGACGCCATCCACCTTCTTGCCCGAACCCGGTACCGGCAAATCGCGGATATGGCCGACGCTGGACTTCACGACATAGTCGCGGCCCAAATATTTATTGATGGTCTTCGCCTTGGCAGGCGATTCCACTATGACGAGTGACTTTCCCATAATTCCTCAGGCTTTCTGCGGCCATCGGAAGGGCTGAGGGCAGACTTGACCTGACGATGACCCCACCCCCAGGATCCGATCCGCAGCGGAAACGCATTTAGCACATGAAAATCAGCCTGAAACCACCCCCCTTGGGGAAAACGTGTCGGTGGCTGCCCAAAAAAAGTGCATGCCCCGGGGGCGAGTCCCTGGAGATCAATCGGGCAGGCCCTAGTCCGCTTCCTCGCGAGAGGATTCGCATCGATGGAAAAATCGAATTTTTTTCTATCCGGCCCCCTCTTTTCGAGACTTGAGGCGGATGGGCCACATTTGGCCATCGCCCATCCCGCATTGCCCCCTGGGGGCAAAACGAGGCCTACGCCGGGCTTCGATCCCCCGAATTGACCCCTCCCCACCGCTCCGCAACCATGCGGGGCGTCACGCGCACGACCCGCCCGCCCGGGTGCGGCGATCGACTAAAGGAGAAGCAAGATGGCGAAGATCATCGGAAACCTGGTCCCCGAGGACGACTACACCCACCCCCTCGGTGAGGAGACCAATTTCAACGAGAGCATGTACTTCAACTTCTTCGATCCCGAGCAGTCCATCGGGGGGTTCGTCCGGCTGGGCAATCGCGCGAACGAAGGCACTGCCGAGATGACCGTCTGTGTGTACCGCGACGACGGGCGAGTCCTCTTCAATTTTAAACGCGCTCCGATCGCCAACAATGAGGCTTTCGACGCCGGCGGGCTGCGTTTCGACGTCATCGAACCGAGCGAGGAACTCTCGACGCGCTACAGCGGCGGCGCCGTCGAACTCAAGGACGCGCGGTCCATGTCCGATCCTGCCAAGGCCTTTCGGAAGAGCCCCCGTCGACGGCTGGAGATCGACCTGCGTCACCGCGCCGTGGGCCCCATGTACGGAAGCTCTCGCTCCAGGTCCGAAGAGGAACGCAACCCGGAAAAGCAATTTGGAAAGGCCCACTACGAACAACACATGCACGTCACTGGGCGCCTCCAGATCGACGACGAAACCCTCGAAATCGATGGCTATGGGCTGCGAGACCACTCCTGGGGGCCTCGCTACTGGCAAGCGATCGAAGGCTACGAGTGGCTGACGATGAACTTTGGCCCGGATTTCGGCGCCATGATCTCGGTCATTCGCCGAGGCGAAGGAGACGAGAAACAGGGCGGAGTGCTCGTGCGCGACGGAGAGTTGAGCCTCATCAAGCAGGTCTCCATCGAAACCGAGTTCGAGGACAACGACCTCTACCACCGGGGCTTGAAGGTTCGGCTCGAGACCACGTCCGGGGAAAGCCTCGTCATCGACGGAGTCGTTAAGGGCTTTATCCCCCTGCGCAACCGCAGGGATGGGCGGGTGACTCATATCGGCGAAGGCATGACCGAATGGCGCTGTGGCGACCGGGTCGGCTACGGCCTCTCCGAATACCTGAGCCAGGGCGCTGCCGAAGACTAGGCGGGTCGTTTCAGGCTTCGAGAACCACTTTGATCGCCCCCAGGGCGCGATCTCGGGCGGTGGCGAAGGCCAGAGCCGCCTCGTCCAGAGGGAAGCGGTGGGTGATCAGAATCTCGGGCAGATCGGGCGCCTGGGCGACCAGCGCCACAGCTCGGTCGAAATCCCGGGAGTCCCCATCCCGGGCGTACATGCTCGAAGGGATGATCCTCAACTCCTTGAGACAGAGCGGGATGGCGGGCAATTTGACCCCCTTCCAATACGTGGCCAGCAAAGCCAGCCGCCCGCCGGGGCGCGCTAACTCCACCGCGCTCGCCAGGGCCGAATCGGTCCCCGCCGACTCGATGATCACATCGTACTCATCGCGCTCCGGGCCGGCGCCGAGCCGGTCCGCCGCTTCGCGCTGGGTATCATGGCGAGCGTAGACCGCGACCGACGCGCCCAGGGCACGAGCCGCCACCAGGGCGCAGAGCCCGATGGTCCCGCCCCCAATGATCGCCACCTCGTCATCTGGCCCGATCCCCGCGAGCCGTGTTCCGTGAACCGCTACGGCCATGGGCTCGACCAGGCACGCGTCGTTCACCGAAATGCCCGGGGCCAGCCGAACCAGGCAGCGTTCGGGAACCCGCACGCGCTCGCTCATCCCGCCATCGAGCCCCACCCCCATTAGGTTGGAGGGCCCCTGGCGGCAGAGGTTGTAGTCACCCCGGCGGCAACAGTCGCAGACACCACAGGGCACCAGGGGCTCGATGGCCACCGGGGTGCCGTCCGCAAGCTCTCCCGCCATTTCGTGCCCGAGGGTAACCTGGGGCGCAAAGGGGGAGTCGATCAAATGGAGGTCCGAGCCACAGATCCCGGCGGACCGAAGCTTGATGTCGATGCCCTCGCCCGAAGGCTCGGGAACCTCGACGAGCCCGACAGCGCCCTCCAGGCAACGTACGGCACGCACCGGGCTATGCGGTCTCCGTGGGCTTCGGCTCATCGAGCAGCGCGCGAAAGCTCGTCTCGATCACCCTCCGCGCAAGTTCCGTCGACATCTCCGAGTGGCTGCGCATATTCTCCCAGCTGCTCCAGTTCGCAACCAGGGCCAGCCCCTCGAGAATCACCATTTGCTCCTCGGCGTCGCGCCGGTCGAGTTCCTCTTGGAAGATGCGCGAGATTCCCCGGCGCATCTCGGTTCGCCAGGAATTCAAAGAGTTCTCGAGCAACGGCGAAAAAGGTTCGTGGAGCCGGGAAGCGCGCCGCACCGGGGTCATCGATTCGTTCAAATAGACGAGTTCGTCGAGATAATTCTTGATCCGAACTTCGAAGGGTCCCTCGGTGCTCATGTACTCGAGTTGCCGGACGATTCGCTCCCCCAAGCGGCGAGAAGCCACACCGAAGAGTGTTTCCAGGTCGGGGAAATGCTGAAAAATGGTGCGCTCGGAAACCCCCGCGCGCTCGGCGATGGCCTTCGATGTCGGGCGCAAATCGCCGTCCTCGATCAGGTCGATCAGCGCATCCGCCACCGCCTTCTTGGTTCGCTCGGCGCGTGCTTCTCGCCCATCTCTCGGCAGGGGCGGCTCTTGGCCACCCCTCTCCCAGCGCGGGCTTTCCTTAGCATCATCTAGTTTGCTCATGGCCCCAGTTTGCGCCATTACCCTCCCTACCGGCAACCTACCCCAAGGGAAACCAGGGGAACCCTCCCCGGCCGGCGTTGCTCCCGGAAAGCTCGAGTGCCAGAATGGGCGCCGAGGAGAGCATCATGGAATTCACAAAGAGCCTCGGCGTCAGAGAAATTCTCGTCGATAGTGGGCGAGTCGAACTCGAGCTCGACGCCAACGAGTCGCACTGGAGCACCGCAGAGCGCCTTCACGGCGGCGTGCTCTTCAGCGCCCTGGACACGGCGCTGGGGCGGGCCGTCGTGTCGACCCTGCCCGAAGGTCGGGGCTGCGCGACCCTCGAATGCAAGATCAATTTCTTCCGGCCCGTGGTTCGCGGCCTCCTCAAGATCGTCGCTGAGGTCGTACGGAAAACTCGTCACACCGCCTACACCGAGGGCTCGATCTTCGATGACCAGGAGCGGCTGATCGCCCGGGCCAGCGCCACCTTCTTCCTCACGGAAACCCGGACCACCACCGAACGCGAACGGGTCTAGTAAAACCCGCCTTCGCGCCTCTGCCGCTCACGCGCCCGACGAATCGGCTTCGGCCAACAAGGAGCGCAGGATCGAGGTGGACAGATTCTCCACATCCACCGGAGCTTCTTCGGGCATGACCTCGTAATACTTCATCTGGATAAAAATCCGGGCCATGATCACGGCGAACCGCCAAGCCGCGAAAATCTCGTAGTAGCCGTAGTGCTCGGCAGGGCGACCTATGTTTTTCTCCCAACGCGCGATGGAATCCGCGCGCCCGGGCATCCCCGGCATCCTCTCGAGTCCTATCCCCTCGGTGAGGATGCGATCCAGGGTGATGAACCAGGCGAGGTCTGCCACCGGATCGCCCAGGAAGACCATCTCCCAGTCAATCACCGCCACGGCTTCACAGCGGTTGAAAATTTGATTCGAGATCCGGGCGTCCCCCCAACACAGGCCCACCTGGGACTCCGGGGGTTGGTGGCTTCTGAGCCAGTCGAGCCCTTCGCGGATCAGGTCGTAGCGCGAACGCTCGAGCCCCCAATCCAGAAAGTTCTCCCAATACCTGAGTTGCGCCTGCAGGCCAGTCTCCCCCGGCACGGGGCGAGCCAGGAAAGAAAACTCGGGCGCCTGCCCATCGAGCTTGTGGACCTCCGACATGGCGTCCAGTCCGCTGAACCAGAGGCGCTCACGCTCCTGGGGAGACGCCTCGAAGAGCCAGCCCTCGGAATGGTAGGGGGGGCTGTCGCTCGGCACCTGGCCCTCGACCCGCTCCATCACGTAGAAGGGGTTGCCTAGGGGCCCCGGATCTTCCTCGAGCCAGAGCATCGCCGGCACGGGAACCGCCGTGGAGACCAGGGCCTTCATCATGTTGTACTGCAGGGCCACGTCGTACTCGGGAAAGAGCCGAAATTCGCCCGCGGGTTCGAGGCGCAAAACCAGTTCCTGGCGCCGTTCGCGGCCGGCCTCCTCGTCCACGAGCGAGAACATGAGGGTATCGCTGGAGAACCCAGTGTCCTTGGGCCCCCGGAGGTCTTCGACGCGCAGCCCCCGAGATGATGGGAGCCGCTTCGCGAGCCAATCCACGAGTTGCCGGCGAGTCGTGTCGAGATCGCGGCCGATCGGCTGGGGCATCGGGCGGAAACCCTTCTTGATGGGGGAGAGAGCCACGACTCTATCGCATCGCAGGCGGCGTTCGGGCCCGGGCAAAGAGATCGCGCGCGGGGAAAAAGTCGGCACGGACCTCCTCCCGCGCGGTCGCTCTGGTGGGACAAAGCGGCTAGCATCGCGGCGTCCCGAGCGATCGCCCCGGGGCTCCCCCAAGGGGTTTCGTCCATGCTCAGCGGGTCCAAGGCCGGCTCGGCCGGGCTTAGCCCACGGAGTGCGGATTCAGGTGCGACCCCAGGCGCGCGAAATTCAATCCAAACCAAGCGAAGGCTGATTCCGAAAGAATATGTCTGCCCCCTCCTTCTCTCTCGAAAATCCACTGCTGAACCCACCGGGTCTCCAGTCTCCCGGCGAAGACGCCGCAGACAACACCTACGATCGAGCCCTGGAACTCGAACGAGAGCTGACCCAACGCCCTCTGAATGGGGGCGGGGTCGATCGCGTCCGCACCCAGCACTCCAAGAGCCGGATGACCGTGTGGGAACGCATCAAGGTTCTCACCGAGCAGGAGCCGAATATCCTCTGGCGCAACTGGGGCCCGGGTCTCGACGGAGCCTCCATCGTCACGGGCATCCTCAACATCGCCGGCCGAGACGTCGCGGTCTACGGCCACGATTTCACCCTTCGGGCCGGCTCGATGGACGCCACCAACGGCGCCAAGCTCGCCCGACTGATCTACATGGCCGGGGAACACGGTATCCCGCTGATTGGGATGAATGATTCTGCCGGGGCGTTCGTGCCCGCAGGGGTCGGCGGCCTCGACGGCTACAGCGAGGCCTTCACCGCGCTCCGCAAAATCAGCGGCCGGGCTCCGAGCATCAGCCTGATGTTCGGCTACAACGCCGGCGGCGGCGCCTACCTGCCCCGCCAGGGCTCCTTCATGATCCAGTGTGAGGACAGCTTCATCGGGCTGACCGGGCCCGGCGTCGTCAAATCCGTTCTGGGCGAAGAAGTCACCGCCGACGAACTCGGCGGCCCCGGCGTGCACGGGATGAGCGGGGTCTGCGACCTCACCACCCGAGACGAGTTGGGCTCCCTGCGAACTGCGATCCGGCTCCTCTCCTACCTGCCCGACAACAACGAGTCCTCGGCCCCCTTCAAGGAAACATCGGATCCCGTGGACCGCTACACGGTGGAAGAGGACATTCTCTTCCGGCGCACCTTTCTGAGCCCAGCGGGCATGAACGCCCCCATGGATATCAGCCTTTACCTCCAGCAGATCACCGATTTCGGGGAATATTTCGAGTTGCAACCCCAGCGCGCGCGCAATCTCGTGACCGCTTTTGGGCGCCTCGCCGGGCATGTCGTGGGCTTCGTCGGGAACAACTCGGCAGTGGCCTCCGGCCAGATCGATATCGACGCAGCCCTCAAGGGAACCCGCTTCATCCGCTTCTGCAACCTCTACAATATCCCGCTGATCTTCATCGAGGACACGACGGGCTTCCTACCCGGCAAGGAGCAGGAGAGCCGTGGCATCATCCTCGCGGGACGCAAACTCCTCGACTCCATCATCGACGTCCGTACCCCGCGTATGACCATGATCATCCGCAACGCCTTCGGCGGAGCCTACGCCAGTTGGAATTCCTATTTCACGGGCGCTGATCGGGTCTTTACCATGCCCATGGCCCGGATCGCTGTGATGGGGCCGGCCGGCAAGGATTTCGTCTACAAGAACGAGATCAGAAAGGCCGCCGGCGACTACGCGAAGGCCATCAAGTCGGGCTCGAGCGAAAGCGAGGCTGCCGCCATCCGCGACGCCGCACTCAACGCTCTCTCCGAGCGTTACGAAGAGGAATTAATGAACCCCAAGGAAGCGCTTTCCCTCGGTTCGGTTTCCAGCGTCGTTCGGCCCGGCGAGAGCCGCCGAATCCTCGCCGAAAACCTCTCGTTCCTCATGCGTCACTACCAACCCACCGCCATGGGCGGCACACATAGAGAGCACGAATAATGCTCGGTCCGGATCAGACTCCCCAACGTTTCCACGAAGCCCATTCCGAATGGCTCCGCTCCTTTTCGCTGCAGGACGTCAAGTGCCTTGTCGTCTGCCGCGGTCCGGTTCGCATGGAGGCCTTTGAGGTCTTCCAGGAGATCGGCATACGCGAATTCGGGATGCTGCTCTCGGAAAAGGACTCGGTCGTCTACCCGCGCTGTCTGGCCCCAGAGATCCGTTCACTCGCCTTCCCGAGGAATATCCACCGGGTGCCCGACTACATGGGTGCGGGCCAGGAAGAGAAGATCCAGCGCATCGGCCAGATCATCGAAATCGCTCGGGAGCACAGCTACACCCACATCTTCGCCGGCTACGGATTCATGGCCGAAGATGCGGACTTCATTCAAGCCCTCGAGGACGCAGGCATCGGCTTCTTCGGCCCATCCGCATCGGTGATCCGCCGGGCGGGCGCAAAGGACGAAGCGAAAAAACTCGCGCGAAGCCTCGAGAACGCGGTCATTCCCGGCATCGACGACATCTCCTCCCGGGCCCTGATCGCCCGAGTCAAAGACCGAAAGGGTCTCGAGAAGCTCGCTGGCGAGCACGAACTCGACTTTGAATTCGATGCCGCACAGACCCCCGAGGAGAACGCCGAGGACCTGCTCCAGCTCGGCTACTCGAGCAGTCTCGAACTGGTCACCATCGAGGAATTGCAGCGGGCCGGGGAACGCGAGAGTGCGGAGATCTGGTCTCAGTACCCGGGCAAGCGAATCCGCTTCAAGTGCATCGGCGGCGGCGGCGGCAAGGGGCAGCGAGTCGTCTCCGAACCCGACGAAATCGACGGAGCGGTGATGGAAATTCTCGCCGAGCAGAAGTTGACCGAGCCCGGCTCGAATCGGAACTTTCTCATCGAACTCAATCTAGAGACCACCCGCCACAACGAAATCCAGGTCGTCGGCAATGGCGACTGGGCGGTCGCCTTGGGCGGTCGGGACTGTTCGATCCAAATGCACGAGCAGAAGCAGCTCGAGTTTTCCCTCACTTCGGAGCTACTCAAAAAGGCTGCCGATCAAGAGACGGGGTCCCGAGCCAAAACCCTCGCCAACGATGCCAAGACCCTGCTCGCCATGGAGCGCGATGCCGAGGCCTTCGGCCAGGGCGTCGATCTCGACAGCGTTTCGACCTTCGAGTGCATTGTTGAGGGTTTCGACCATTTCTTCATGGAGATGAATACCCGGATCCAAGTTGAGCACGGCGTGACCGAACTGGCCTACCGGCTCAAATTCACCAACCCGAACGATCCGAACGAAGCCTTCAGGGTGGAGCGCCTGATCGAAGCCATGGTGCTGATCTCACTCCACGGCAAACGCCTGCCGCGCCCCGACCGGGAACCGAGACACGCCTCCGGCGCCGAAATTCGAGTCAACGCCACGAACTCGGCTCTCCAGCCCCATGCGGGCGGCATGATTCGCCAGTGGTCCAGACCCATCGAGCACGAGATTCGGGACGATCAGGGCATCGGAACGCGGAACCCCGATACCGGGGCCTTCATGTATTACAACCTGGCGGGGGCATACGACTCCAATATCGCCCTCATCCTGAGTTATGGAGAGGATCGCAAACAGAACCTCGAGCGACTCGCTGAAATCCTGCGCTGCACCGAGCTCCGCGGCGACGACCTCGAAACCAATATCCCCGTGCAGTACGGGCTCATCAACTGGATCCTCGGCAAGGACGCGATGATGAAGCCCAACACCCGCTTCCTAACGCATTACCTTGCGGCGGTGGGCTCGCTTCAGGTGATCGCCCAGGATGTCAATCTCGACCTGGCGGCCCAATACCTCTTGGAAAATGCGAAGAACGGCGAAGCTCGCAAGGTCATCGGCGCCAAAGAGACGCTCCTGCTGCGGCCCCTAAGGCGCCTGTTGGCCGCCCCTCATGCTCTGGCCGGATTTATCGGCCTCTACCACGACGAATTCTGGCGCCCCAACGGCAAGGATTTCGATTTCCTCGCCAACCCTCTCAAGGTGCTGCAGACGCTCTATCAGTACCTGCATATGGATTTCGACGCGAACAAGCCCCCGTCAGAGATGATCTGGCAGGACGACAACGGCCTTCTCGAAGACGCCCTGAGCTTCTACGCGCAGATCCAAGAGCAGAGTGGAGCCGCCGACTGGCCCGCCCTCGAAGCTTTACTGGGCCAGGGCGCTTGCGACGAAGTCACCGCGGGAGACCCCGAACTCTGGGCCCGCTGCCAGGCCGCCCACGCGGGTTATCAGGCCGGTCTCGAACTGCTCCTCGTCATTCCTCGAATCAGCGCCCGATCGGGTTTCGGCGAGATTCGAGTGGGCGATGATTTCGAGCCTGTCTTCCCCGAGCAATACACCGACCCAGAGATCGCGGACCCCCTGATTCGAACCCTGGCGCCCCCGCCGAAGGCGAGCAGCAACGAGATCCTCACTCCCATGGGCGGCGCACTCTTTGGCCGGGAAGCCCCGCACCTTCCCCTACTCGCCGAGGAGGGGATGCATTTCGAGGAGGGGCAGCCCCTCTTCATCATCGAAGTCATGAAGATGTTCAACAAGATTTCCGCGCCCTTCGCAGGTACGGTGAAACGCTGCCTGATCGAAGACACCGACGGGGTCGTCGTCAACAAGGGACAAAAGATCTTCGAAATTGAGCCCGACGAAGTGGTGGTGGAAGAATCCGAAGAGGAGATCCAGGAACGGCATCAGACCGTCACCCTGGCGCTGCTCCGCTGACCCGTCCACACGGGAACCCCCAGCCCAGCGACGGCATTGGTCGCCGTCCGCGCAGGCGATACACTAGGGGTTCCGTTGCCCAGTTCGAACCCTCAACCGGTTCGCGATAGAGGATTACGATGCTCCATCTACGCGGCGCACCTGCCCTTTCCCAATCGCGCAGAACCGCCCTGCTGCAAACGCTGCGGGACGTCGCCCCTGAAATCAGCGGTCTGAGCGCCGACCTCGCCCATTTTGCCCAACTCTCCCCGGCCCAGGCGACACTCAGCGCCGAGGAGGCCGGCGTGCTCGAGCAACTGCTCCGCTACGGGCCGAGTCAGACGCTAACCGAGGCGCCCCAGGGTCAATTGCTGCTCGTGGTGCCCCGGGTCGGCACGATCTCGCCCTGGTCATCCAAGGCCACCGATATCGCCCATATCTGCGGCCTCGGGAAGATCGAGCGCCTGGAGAGGGGCATCGCCTACTGGCTCGAAGGCAATCTGACCGATGAGGCCCTGGCGGCCGCCACGGTACTCCTGCACGATCGAATGACCCAGGTTGTCCTTCACGCCTTCGAAGACGCCGACCAACTCTTCAACCACGCCGACCCCCGCCCCCTGACCGAAGTCGACGTGCTGGGCAATGGCCGGCAGGCTCTGCTCCAGGCCGACAAGGAATTGGGACTGGCCCTGGCCGACGACGAGGTCGACTACCTGGTCGACGCCTTCAGCGAGCTCGGACGCAACCCCAGCGACGTGGAATTGATGATGTTCGCCCAGGCGAACTCCGAACATTGCCGCCACAAAATTTTCAACGCCGATTGGATCATCGACGGCGAGGAGGCTCCCCATTCCCTCTTCGACATGATTCGCAACACGACCAAGCAGGCCCCGGACGGCGTGCTCTCCGCCTACTCGGACAATTCAGCTGTCATGGCGGGCAGCCTGGCCACGCGTTTCATGCCCGACCCCGAGGACCACACCTACCGGGCGCATGCCGAACCCGTACACATCCTGATGAAGGTCGAGACCCACAACCACCCCACTGCGATCTCTCCCTACCCCGGGGCAGCGACGGGTTCGGGGGGTGAGATCCGGGACGAGGGAGCCACTGGCCGGGGAGCCCGGCCCAAGGCCGGCCTGACGGGCTTTTCGGTCTCGAACCTTCGCATTCCCGGCGCCGAGCACGCATGGGAGAAGCCCTTCGGAAAACCCGACCGAATCGCTTCGGCCCTCGAAATCATGCTCGAGGCCCCCATCGGAGGCGCGGCCTACAACAACGAGTTCGGTCGTCCAAATATCGCGGGCTATTTCCGCAGCTTCGAAGCCCGGGTGCCCGGGCCCGGCGGGCTCGAGGTTCGCGGTTTCCACAAGCCCATCATGCTGGCGGGAGGTCTCGGCAATATCCGCCACGAGCACGTCGACAAGGGCAAGATTCCCCCCGGTTCCCAGATCGTTGTCCTGGGCGGTCCCGCCATGCTCATCGGCCTGGGGGGTGGCGCGGCCTCTTCGATGGATTCCGGGGCCAGCCACGAGGATTTGGATTTTGCCTCGGTGCAGCGGGAAAACGCCGAACTCGAAAGACGCTGCCAGGAAGTCATCGATCGCTGCTGGGCTCGCGGTGAGGAAAACCCGATCATCTCCATCCACGATGTCGGCGCTGGAGGGCTTTCCAACGCGCTGCCCGAACTCGTCCACGACAGCGATCGAGGAGCCCATTTCCATCTCCGAGAAGTTCCCAATGCCGAGAGCGGCATGACCCCCATGGAGCTCTGGTGTAACGAAAGCCAGGAGCGCTACGTGCTTGCCGTGGCCGAAGAGAATCTCGACACCTTCGCCCAACTTTGTGAGCGTGAGCGCTGCCCCTTCGCCGTGGTAGGAAAGGCGACCGAGGAGACCCAGCTCATCCTCGAGGATTCTTTTTTTGGCAATTCACCCATCGACATCCCCCTTTCCATTCTCTTTGGCAAGCCGCCGCGCATGTTGCGGGACGTCAAGCGGATCCCCTTCTCTCCGGCGCCCCTAGATCTGGAGGGCATCGAACTCGCCCAGGCCTGCGAAGCCGTGCTCCAGCTTCCGACCGTGGGGGACAAGAGCTTCCTGATCACCATCGGCGACCGCACGGTCGGGGGCCTGGTGGCCCGAGACCAGATGGTGGGGCCGTGGCAGGTTCCAGTCGCCGACGCCGCGGTGACCGCCTCGGGCTTCGACGGCTACACCGGGGAAGCCATGGCTCTCGGCGAGCGCAGTCCAATTGCCCTGCTCGACCCGGCGGCCTCGGCCCGCATGGCCGTGGGCGAAGCCGTCACGAATATCGCCAGCGCCCCGATTCTGGGAACCCACCAGATCAAACTCTCCGCCAATTGGATGGCGCCGGCGGGCCATACCGGCGAGGACGCGGGACTCTACGACGCCGTACAGGCCGTGGGTTTAGAAATCTGCCCGGCCCTGGGCATCGCCGTTCCCGTCGGCAAGGACAGCCTCTCCATGCGCAGCGTGTGGCAGGACGAGGACGGGGAGCGAAGCGTCACATCGCCCATCTCCGTCATCATCAGCGCCTTTGCTCCGGTGCGCGATATTCGGGGCGCCCTGACCCCCGAGCTGCGACGGGATGCGGGCGACACCCGGCTGCTCTTGATCGACCTCGGCAACGGCCGCAACCGCTTGGGTGGCTCCGCCCTCGCTCAGGTCCACGGAGGCGTCGGGAGCATCCCCCCGGACGTCGATGACCCCTCTCGATTGCGAAAATTCTTCGATGCCATCCAAGCGCTCAATCGTGCGGGCCTGCTCCTCGCCTACCACGACCGCTCGGACGGCGGCCTGCTCGCCACCCTGTGCGAAATGGCTTTCGCCGGGGGCACGGGGCTTGAGGTCGATCTCGCGGACCTGGGCGCGCACCCCCTCCCCGCCCTCTTCAGCGAGGAGCTCGGCGCGGTCATCCAGGTGCCGGCGCATGACGTCGAGTCCGCCCGCACGATCCTCGCGCAACATGACCTCGATAGAATGAGTCACTGCATTGGGCAGCCCAGCGAAGCCAAGACCGTCAGGATCACCACGGGCGGCCAGCTTCTCCTCGAGCGAACTCGTGGCGAGTTGCGAGCGCTCTGGTCCGAGACCACGTCGAGGATGCAGGCGCTCCGCGATGATCCGAGCTGCGCCGCCGAAGAGCAAGCTCTTCGCGTCGATGACGATGATCCGGGACTTTCGGTCCACTTGCCCGCCAGCTTCCGTTCCGCAGCACCCGGCACGCGCCAATATTCCGGGGCGCGCCCCCGCATGGCCATCCTGCGCGAACAGGGCGTCAACGGTCAGATCGAGATGGCCGCAGCCTTCGACCGCGCCGGCTTCGAATGCGTGGATGTTCACATGAGCGACCTGCTGGCCGAACGTGTCAGCCTGGCCGATTTCAAGGGACTGGCCGCCTGCGGGGGATTCTCCTACGGCGACGTCCTGGGTGCCGGGGAAGGCTGGGCAAAATCCATCCTCTTTTCCGCTCGGGCTCGAGATGCCTTCGCAGAATTCTTCGCTCGACCCGACACCTTCACCTTGGGGGTCTGCAACGGCTGCCAGATGCTCTCGAACCTTCACTCACTGATCCCCGGCGCAGAGCATTGGCCCCGCTTCGTACGCAACCGCTCAGAACAATTCGAAGCGCGCCTTTCTCTGGTCGAAATACAGGCAAGCCCGTCGATCCTGCTCAGCGGGATGGAGGGCGCCCGTGTGCCCATTGCCGTGGCTCACGGCGAAGGGCGCACCGAGTTCGCGGAGGACGTCGGATCCGCTGCCCTCGAATCTTCGGGCCTCGTCGCCCTGCGTTTCGTCGACCACCGGGGGACGCCGACCACCCACTATCCCGAAAATCCCAACGGATCGCCGGGCGGCATTACCGGACTAACCACGCGCGACGGTCGGGTCACCCTTATGATGCCCCACCCCGAGCGCGTCTTTCGCGCAGTGCAATACTCCTGGCGGCCGAAAGACTGGAGCGAAGACGCCCCCTGGATCAATCTCTACCGTAACGCGCGCCACTGGGTCGACTGATCGCAACCGAACCTCCTTCCTAACGGAGCCTATACATGGACATCTCCACACTCACCGCGATCTCTCCCGTCGATGGGCGCTACGCGGGAAAACTGGACGATCTTCGCTCCATCATGAGTGAATCGGGCCTGATCAGGCACCGGGTCCAGGTCGAAATTCGTTGGCTCAAGCATCTCGCTGGGGAGGCCGGCATCTCCGAGGTCCCTGCCCTTTCGAGGGAAGCGTGCGATTTTCTCGAAGACCTCTCTTCAAATTTTGACGAGGCAGACGCCGCACGGGTGCGCGAGATCGAGTCCCGAACCAACCACGATGTGAAGGCCGTAGAATATTTCATCAAGGAGCGCTTCACGGGAGTGGCCGAACTCGAGGCCCTTTCGGAATTCGTTCACTTCGCCTGTACCTCCGAGGACATCAACAACCTCGCCTATGGCCTCATGGTCTCCGAGGCCCGGGAACGCTGCCTGCTGCCTCGCATGGACGAGTTGATTTCGGTGATTCGAACCCTCGCCGAGGCCAATGCCGACCAACCCATGCTCTCGAGAACCCACGGACAACCCGCCTCGCCCACCACCCTGGGCAAGGAATTGGCCAATGTCGTCGCCCGGCTTGCGCGCCAGCGGGAGCAGGTCGCCGGGGTGCCGGTGCTCGGAAAAATGAACGGCGCCGTGGGCAACTACAACGCTCACCTGGCCGCTTACCCCGATCTCGACTGGCCCCGAATCGGGCAGGGCTTTGTCGAGGAGTTGGGACTCCAGGCCAACCCCTATACCACCCAGATCGAGCCCCACGACTACATCGCCGAACTCTTTCATGCCGTCTCGCGTTTCAACACCGTGCTCCTCGATTTCGACCGAGACGTCTGGAGCTACATCTCAATCGGCTATTTCAGTCAGCGCACAGTGGAGGGCGAAGTCGGTTCCTCGACGATGCCCCACAAGGTCAACCCCATTGACTTCGAAAACAGCGAAGGAAACCTCGGCCTGGCCAATGCCCTCCTCGGACATTTGGCGGACAAGCTCCCGATATCGCGATGGCAACGCGACCTCAGCGACTCGACGGTCCTGAGAAATATCGGCGTTGGCCTGGCCCACTCCTCCATCGCCTACCAAGCCACCCTCAAGGGGTTGAGCAAGCTCGATGTCAACCGGGAAGCCTTGGCCCGGGATCTCGACAACAACTGGGAGGTTCTGGCCGAAGCGATTCAGACCGTAATGCGGCGCTACGGAATCGACGAACCCTACGAGAAGCTGAAGGCACTGACCCGCGGCCGAAGAGTGGACGCCGCCGTCCTGGCGGCCTTCGTCGAAGGCCTCGATCTGCCCGAGCAGGTCAAGCGCGAACTCGCGAATCTGAGACCCGAGCTCTACCTCGGCAACTCGCAAGAGCAGGCGAGCAAGATCTCGAAGGGCTAAGCGGTCTCCAAAAAATGACGCAATCCAAAAAAGAAGAAACTCTCTCCCCGGCAGATGGGCCTCGGCGGCGCGGCTTCCTCGGCTCTCCCTTGCT
The DNA here is from genome assembly GCA_028823175.1 of Myxococcota bacterium. Taxonomy (GTDB): domain Bacteria; phylum Myxococcota_A; class UBA9160; order UBA9160; family UBA4427; genus JAZXM01. The sequence goes on along the minus strand of JAPKBZ010000024.1, from coordinate 8,931 downwards.
GCATTTTATCGTCTTGGGGTGCTTGCTCTTCTTCGGCGAGCGCTTCTTCGCCAGCCCTAGCCCCGAGACCGTCATCCGCTTTACCCCCGCGGACATCTCCGCCCTGGAACAAGGGTGGCTCGACCGCAACGGCCAGACGCCCGACCCCGAACTCCTGCAGGCTTTGATCGACTCGGAAATCAGGGACGAACTGCTCCTCCAACAAGCACGCTCCTTCGGCTGGCATCTCACCGACGGCATCGTCCACCGCCGACTGCTGCAAAACCAGCGCTTCCTCGAGGAGGACGAGAGCATCTCCGACGAGGAATTGCTCGAACGCGCTTTCGAGCAGCGAATGGATCAGACGGATCTCGTGGTGCGCAGGCGGCTGCTCGAGCGAATGCGCCTGCTCATTGCGGCGGGCGTCCGGGCCAAACCTCCCGGCGACCCGGAGCTCGAATCCTATCTCGCTGCCAACCCAGCCCTCTTCCGAAGACCCGAGAGAGTCGGATTGAGCCACGTTTTTCTGAGTCGGGACAGCCGCAAGGAAGACCTCTCCGCAGACTCGCTGGCCCTCGCCGAAAAATTACGGAGCGAGACTATCCCCCCCGAGCAGGCGAACGAGTGGGGTGATCCCTTCCTGCTCTCCCACCATATCCCCCTCTCGAGCGAGTCCTCCATCGGACGACAATACGGGCCGCAATTCGCTGCCCGAGCCCTCGAGGTGCCCGTCGGTCGCTGGAGCGATCCGATCCCGTCGAGCTACGGCTCCCATATCGTCTGGGTTCACGAGCGAAGTCCTTCGGAACTCCCCGCCCTCGGAGAAATCCGAAAACGCGTCGAAAACGAGTGGCTTCGCGAGCGCGAGCAGCAGGCCCTGAAGGACCACATCGAAGCCCTGCGCGCGAGAGCAGAAATTATTCTGCCCCCGCTGTCCGGCGCCTAGTAAGACCCCACTCAATCCTCCCGGAGCGCCTCCACCGGATCCAAGCGCGCGCCGTGACGACTCGGGAGAAGGGTCGCTCCCAGGGACAGGATCAACGCGATACTCACCACCCCGAATACTTGGAGCGGGTCGACCTCCGAGGGCAGGCTGGACACCTGGTAGACGCTCGCGGGCAGGGTATCGATACCCGTCACTTCCTCGATCCGTCCCTGGATCCAGGCGAGTTGAGTAGAAACAGCTATCCCTGCCAAGACGCCCACCGCCACTCCGACGATGCCGATCAGAGTGCCCTCGATGGCGAAAATCAGCTCGATACTCTGGTCCCGTGCGCCCATGGTCTTCAAGATCGCCACATCTCTTGATTTCGCCATGATCATCATCATCAGCGTGACCACGATCACAAAAGCGGAAACCACCATGATCATGATCAGGAGCATGAACATCAGCGAACGATTGTCCTGGAGGGCGTGGAAAAAGCCGGGGAAGAGTTCCTTCCAGTCACGTCCGAAGAAGGGATGACCCAATTCGATCTCCACGGCATCGGCCACACGACGCGACCGAAAAAAATCGACAGTGCGAACCTCGAAGCCCGACACACCCTCTTCCCTGCCAAGGAAGGCCAGAACGGCGGGGATATCGGCATAGGCGTAGAGTTCGTCGAACTGCAGAAAACTCGATTCGAAGATCCCCCTCACCTCGAACCGCACCAGCCGAGGAGACGGTCCCAGGGGCGTCGGCCGACCGCCATGGGGCGAGATCAGGATCAGCGTATCCCCGAGGCCCACATCGAGGCTCTCAGCGAGCGCATTGCCGATCATCAGACCTGGATCCTCTGCCTCTTGGGCCGAGTCCCGAATCCCCAGATCGTCCAAACTTCCCTCGAGCACTCTTTCGTCCAGTCGCGTGACTTGCCTGGCCTTGACCGGGTCGATCCCGCGTAGGCGCACCGGGGCGATACCGCCCTTGGGTTTACGCACCATCCCTTCGGCTTCGACGAAGGGGCTGGCGGCTACGACCCCCTCTACGCTTTCGATCTTTGCCAGCGTCGCTGCCGGCTCGAGAACTTCCCCATAATAACTCCGAACCAGGAAGTGAGCGTAGTTGCCCACGATCTCATCGCGCCACGTACGCTCAAAGCCATTCATCACCGAAAGAACGGTGATAATCAGCCAGACCCCAGAAGCGACCGCTCCCACACAAATCAGTGTGATGGCCGATATGAAGACCTGCCTTCTTTCCGCCACCAGGTAGCGCGTGGCAATGAACCACTCTGCCCGGCTCCGCATCTCGATCAATCCGGCCACGGCGAGAGGCAGCAAACCGAGTAGGATTCCGAGAGCAACGCCCCCGAGAGCGGCCTCCTGGCGCTCCATACCCCCGGCTGGCACCTCAAGGAAGCTGAAGGCCAATCCGGCCAGCGCCGGGAGCAAGACCGTGAGCAGAAGGCGGGGAAAAACCGTGCGCCCAAGAGCCCCCCGGTAGAGCGCCATGAAGAACGCCGAGAAGCCGAGCAACCCGACGAAGACGGGCAGATAGACGCGAGCCCAGGCTCCCCAGGATGCCGCGGCGAGTTGGGGATGGAAAAAACCCAAGCCAAGCCACGCGAAGAAGCCGCAAAGGATCGCGGCCGCTGGGGCCACCACTCTCGGGCGTTTCGCCCCACGGGCGAAGCGCCCGAGGACGACAAAGGCGGCCGACATATAGACCACGGCCACGATCATCAGCGCGATGGCGACCGCCACGATAAAGGCCAACGACAGACCACCGCCCAGGGCCTCGATCGCGCTCCAGACTCCGCTTAGGGTATCCAAGGTCTCGTTCCGTGGGCTGGTCTTGGAACGGGGAAAACAACCCCGCCGACGCCAGCGCAAACCATAGCGGCGAGACGTGTCGAGCGCCCTGCGCGGCCTTTCAAAAGCAGATATCATCGCGAAGGCCATACGGCGACCTGGCTAGGACCGAGACGGGGTCGGTATTGCGTCCCATCGGCAGCGGGCCGTCGGCCAAATCACGAGCTGCCCGAAACACCTACGAAACGAGTTTTTAATGCATGAAGTCACACCCGAAGAACGGGACCAATACGAAAAGCTCGGGTACTTCACGCGCCTGAATGTCTTCCCCGAGGCAGAGCTTCAGAGCATCCGTGAAGCCATCGAGAACGCCCACACGAAGGTCCTGGACGCTGAGTCGCGCGGCGATGCCGGTCCTCTGGAAGTCGTCGACAATCAAAAATTCCAAGACATTCTCGGATCGACGGTCAAGTGGGAGTGGGACGAGAATCTTCGTGCGGTGCGCTCCATGGAGCCCGTTTTTCAGATCGATGACCGACTCGGCGACGTCATCGATGACCCCCGGCTCTGGAAACCCTGTGCGGATATCATCGGATGCGACGAACTCTCGCTCTTCAGCGACAAGCTCAATGTCAAGCGACCCGGTGGCGCCCCCTTCCCCTGGCACCAAGAGGGACCCTATTGGGCCTACGGCGCCGAGGATCTCGAACGTGTCATCACGCTGATCGTATACCTCGACGACGGGACCGTGGAAAACGGCTGCCTCTGGGTCATCCCCGGCACCCACAAATATGGAGCGCTGGAATCCCTAAAGGATCGGGGAACCCTGGGCCGGCTCTATACAGACGTCGATCTCGTCGACGAAGAACCGATTCCGATCGACCTTCCGGCGGGCTCGGTCGGATTCTTCCACCGGGATATCGTTCACGGATCCCAGACGAATCGCAGCGAGGAGGATCGACGCGCCTACCTCCTTGCCTATCAGCCCTCAGGTCTGGTCCAGTGGAGAAATCGCCAGAATCGGGAAATCCGCCGAGACACCTCAAGCCACTCCTGAAGGTCGACAACCAGCATGCCAGAGAAAACCCCGACTTCAAACGTTTCTGCCGCTCAGGCCGCCCGCTGGAGCGTCGGGCAAGCCCGCCAATGGTGGGAGGAACAAGACCTGCCCGTCGGCTGTAATTTTTCCCCCAGCACTGCGATCAACCAGCTCGAAATGTGGCAGGCCGAGACTTTCGACCTTGCCACCATCGACCGCGAACTGGGCTGGGGAGCGAAGCTCGGTTTCAACACCATGCGCATCTATCTCCACGACCTGCTCTGGGAGCAGGACTCCCAGGGATTCCTCGGACGAATCGACCGAGTACTGGGCTGTGCCGAGGCTCACGGCATTCGGGTTCTCCCGGTTCTCTTCGACGACGTCTGGAACCCGAACCCCAAACTCGGCCCTCAACCCGAACCTCATCCGGGCCGGCACAATTCGGGCTGGGTCCAGGGGCCCGGCCTTCCCGTTCTCCAGGCCTACCCCGACGACCCAACGATTCCGGCCCGCTTAGCGAATTACGTGAAGGGTGTGGTCGGTCATTTTAGCGACGATGCCCGCATCCTAATGTGGGATGTCTACAACGAACCCGGCGGTTATACCCACCCGGGAGGCGACCGCGTCGGCGAGGCCTGCCTGCCCCTCTTGGCGGACGTCTTCGAATGGACCCGCTCTCAAAAGCCAACCCAGCCTCTGACCTCGGGGCTCTGGTCGAGTCCCATCGAGCCCCTCCCCGAGGACGTTCCCGAACTGCAACTGGCCGGCTCGGATATCGTCTCTTTCCATCACTACGGGCCGCCCGATGATCTGGTGGAGTTCGTTGGAAAGCTCGAAGAAACGACCCAACGCCCCCTCTTCTGCACCGAGTACCTGGCTCGTCAGATGAAAAGCCTCTTCCAGACCCATTTGCCGATTTTCAGTGAGCGACGGATCGGCGCCATCAATTGGGGGTTGGTGAGTGGCCGGACCCAGACAATCTGCCCTTGGTGGAGTTGGTTCGAGGACGAACCACCGACCGAGCCGGAGATCTGGTTTCACGACATTCTGCGCGCCGACGGCACGCCCTTCGACCCCGAAGAAGAGAGCTTCCTGCGCGTTTTTCTCGGCGCCTCGAACCCCAACGCCGACAAACCCTCCTCTTGACCGGCGACCGGCTATCCCCGGAAAGCCTGCGCGGACTCATGGCCAAGAAAAACGGTCCCGGGCTCGCTCGAGCAACCGTCACCGTCGTCACCTTCGCCCTCTCGGGGTGGGCAGCCGCGCATTTATGCAACCAGCAAAGCCTCGCGGCCTGGCTCGCCCTGGCCCTCTGCGCGACCGCGCTGGTCGGATTCTTTCCCCTGATGCATGAAACCGGGCATCGAACGGCGTTCGCGAGTGATTTCGCGAACAGCGCGGGTACCTGGCTCGGTGCCCTCGCCATGCTGCAAAGCCCAAGCTTCTTTCGTGAAATGCACCTCGCCCATCACCGCTGGACCCAGGACCCCGGGCGGGACCCCGAGCTTTCCTCCTCCCCCGAGCTTCTCAAGGGCTGGCCGGGCAACCCCATGAGCTACCTGCTCCGGATCTCGGGACAACCTCTAATGCTGGGCAAACTCGCCTTCACCCTGGTCTGCGCGTTTTTTCCCTACTCACTCTGGCATCCACTCTTCCCCTTCATCGGCGAGGACAAACGCCGGCGTGTCGCATGGGAGAGTCGGCTCTACTCTCTGCTCATCGTCGGGGGTGGGGGGTTGGGGCTCGTCACCGTACCCGGCTTCGCTTTCTTCCTACTCGCCTGGCCCCTCGCGCACCTGGGCCTCGGCTTCTACTTGATGGCGGAGCATACTGGAATGGCCAACCAGGGAAGCCAGCTCGAGCGAACCCGAACTTTTCTTGTCCACCCAAGCCTAGGTTGGCTGATGTGGAATATGGCCTACCACGCCGAGCATCACGCCTACCCGGCCATTCCCTTTCACGCCCTGCCCTCCCTGCATCAGCGAATGGAGCCAGGGGAACTGGCATCTGCGGAAAGCCTGATGGCCTTCCACCGGGAGGCGATCCGGCGCTGCCTCGGTGCCTAGCCAGTCGGTCGCAACCCTGGCTCGGAAAGCCCATTTGGCTTTGCCCTTGGCTTTGGCTTTGGCTTTGGCTTTGCCCTCGTCCGGCTAGGCCTCGGCGATCCGGTCGTCGGCAAAAAACAGGAGCGCCTGGCCGTCGGCCCCCAATTCGACGCGGGGGGGCTTGGCCATGTGGCAGCGACGCCCATCGGCGCCCCGGCCGCTCGCCAAGACAAAGCGGTAGCCGTGCCAGGGACACACCACATGGCCTGCCTCGATCTCGCCTTCGCCGAGGGGACCGCCGCGATGAGGGCAGAAGACCGAGTGGGCAAAGAAGCCCGAATCGGTCTCGACCACGCGAAATTCACCCTGGGCGGTCGAGACGGCCAGTGGCAACCGGGCGGACAACTCAGACCACGGCCCCAAGGCCAGGGGCGCGGGGGCAGCAGTGCCGGCTCGAGCCGGACTCGAGCGAACGCCATCGATGACTTCTTGGCGCATGACCATCATCGCCTCGTCCTCGTCCCAGAGTCGGGCATAGAGGGTAAGCAGCCCCTTTCCGAACATCTCGGCCTGCTGCTCATCGGGGACGGCGAGCCAGAATTCGACGCGAATATCGGTCACCCGCTCGGATCGGGGGATCAATCGCACGATGGTATCCGAGCCCTCGCCCGGGCCCTCGAGTGTCCGGGTGTGGTAGACCTCGCGATCGGGCTCCCGGCGCAATTCTACCCTCAGGGTTTCGTCTCCCCCCGCAAGGCCGACCCGGGCTCGCCAACCCCAATCCCCGGACTCCTCCAATTCGATGCCCGAGAAGGCGCCCTCGTGAACCCAGGGGAGGTGTTCCCAGTCGTGAACGTTCTCCCAAAGCCGCTCGAGGGAGGCCGCAATGCTCCGCTCGTAGACCGCACCGAGTCTCAACTCATCGGGCACCCGGACAGCCTCCTCTAAGCGAGAGGCAAAACCTCACCGGACAATCCGACTGGTCTTGCTTCCCAGGATCCCGGCACTCACGGTCACTTCATCGCCCGGGCGAAGGTATGCGGGGTCGGAGCCAGCGCTCCGGATCATAAAATCAAGCTTGATCTCGGCGCTGGGGTCGACCAGGGATAGGGCCCGTTGGATCCAACCGGGAACCTGGGAGGCAACGCCCGGAGGCGTTCCCGTAATCACCCAATCGCCCGCCTGAAAACCCGTCAGGTCAAAAGCCTGCGCGACTCCCGCCAAGATTTCTCGGGGTCCAACGATGATATCCGCGGAAGACGCCTGCTGGCGCAGTTCGCCGTTCACCTCGGTCTTCAACTCGACACAGAGCCACGCATCCGGCCCGGCCTGGGCGGGAACCCAAACCCGGTCGCCGACGGGGAGGAACCCCGCGAGCCCCTTGCCCTCGGCGAGATACGCCACCGTGGCCCCAAATTCAGGCGCCATACCGATCAGGATACGTGCCGTGACGTCGTTCGCGACGAAATACCCAACGGGCGGAACGAAATCACTTCGTTCGAGATCGGATAGCAAGATGTCTTCTCGGATCTGAAGACCGACCTCGACCTCATAATCGAGAAGAGCGGGAATCTCTGGGAATTCCTTCTCCAGCACTTCGGCGTGCAGAGGGTCGAGATTACGTACTCCCTGTAGCAGGTCGTCCCGAGAGGGATACGCGATTTCATCCCCCCGATTGACCGCATGGGCACGCTTGGGAAACGTGAGCAACCCCGCGCCGGGGTCGTATAAACCGGGTGACTCCTTGATGTGTCCGGCATAGCTGAGCCCCAGCCCATAGACCTCGCCCGGAGGGCCCAGCACCTCGAGGTATCCCTGCTGGGGATCCAGGCAGCTCAACTCGGCGGGCTCGGGGTAGACAAGGAAGGGGCGAAAGAGATAGAGCCCGAGGGATAGACCAAACACGATCAGAGAAATTGTAATAAGCGCCAGAAGCCTCATACGCTGTTGACACACTCCATCTCGATATTGTCCGCCAGCAGACCATAGGTCAGTTCTCAGTAAGTCTCGATTGGCTTCTCGCAGTCGAGACAAATTCGATGCGCCAGAGACGGAATTCCAGGCCGAGCGATCCACTGTCTGGTCACGAATGAACTCCTGGCCCGAACCCTTCTAGGACTGCGGGGACTGCTACCTTGTTTTACGGAGTATCCCCTATCGATTGATTGAAGAAGGAGCCCCATCATGCTTCGCCCTCTCGCCCTGGTTGCCGCTTTTGCCCTGGCGATTCCTGTCTCGAGCCTCGCCGACGTGCCTTCCCCCTATGGGCCCGAAGACACCTTGGGTGCCATCAACAACCTCTCCCCGGCCAAGGTTCTCGAGGCCGCAAAATTGATCAAAACGGGAAAGACCTATCCGCTCGGCGTTCCCACTGGACCGAACACTCCCGCCTACGGGCCGCGCAACTACCAGGTCACCGTGGTTCAACTCTCCGACGGGATGGGCACGCCCCTGGGCAGCAACAAGGCCACGGGCAACGACGACCTCGTCCAAACGTGGATGGGGATCGGAAGTCAGATCGACGGGCTCGGCCACATGGGGAAGAACCACGTCTACTACAACAACACCCGGGCGGACGAGTTTGTCTCCACATCGGGCCTGCTCAAATTCGGGATGGACACCCTCCCCCCCATTGTGACCCGAGGAGTCCTGCTGGACATGACCCAACACTACGGGGTCAACCCGGTGCCCGCGGCCACGGCCTTCAACCGCAAGCAGATCGAAGCGGCGGCTCGCAGCCAGGGTCTAGAAATCGAAAAGGGGGACGTCGTACTCTTTCATACGGGTTGGTTGGAGCTCGCGGAGAGTGACCCCCAGCGGTTCATGGCCGGACAGCCGGGTCTAGGGCTCGACGGCGCCCATTACCTCGCTGGGCTCGGGGTCGTCGCCATTGGTGCGGATACCTGGGCCCTCGAGGCCCTGCCCCCGGAAGACCCCGCCATGGCCTTTCCCGTCCACCCCGAGCTCCTCGCCCGCTACGGGGTCTACATTCTCGAGAACATGGACACCCGGGCGCTGGCCGCCGATGGGGTCGGAGAATTCCTCTTCGTGTTGGGCCAGCCGCGCCTGGTGGGCACCGTTCAGGCCATCATTAACCCCGTCGCGATCCGCTAGCCCCTCCACCGGAACCGG
>JAPKBZ010000080.1 GCA_028823175.1 Myxococcota bacterium | reverse complement strand
CGCACGGTGGGTGCCGGCGTCGTAGCCGAGGTAATCGCGTAATCGTCGCGTTGCGGCGTAGTTATGAAGGCGCGTAGCACAATTGGTAGTGCATCGGACTCCAAATCCGGGGGTTGGGGGTTCGAGTCCCTCCGCGCCTGCCACGCAGAAAACTGAATAGATCAAGAGATAGCTAGAGAACTTGCTGACGAAACGGCCAATCCCTCGAGAGGGCTGGCTGGAGGTTATAAAAAATGGCGATGAATCCGATCGGCTGGGCGAGAGGCACCCGGGAATATCTCGGCGAGGTGCAGGGGGAGTACCAGAAGATCACCTGGCCTCCTCAGGCAGAAGCTCTTGCCGGGACCCTCGGAGTCGTTGTCGTTGTCACGGTCGTCACAGTTGCTCTTGGGTTGGTCGACTTCCTGCTCAGTAGGATCATGCAATACCTGCTCAGCTAATCGTTTTTTTGGAAATAAATGGGTTCGGGGAACAAGGTGATGGAGGGCGCGGCGGGCGGCATGGCTAAGAACTGGTACATCGTCCATACCTATTCGGGGCAGGAGGCGCGAGCGAAGCAGTCGCTTCTCGAGCGGGCCCAGACTTTAGGTTTCGAGGAGAAGTTCGACGAGATCTTGATCCCCGAAGAGAGCGTGGTTGAGATGGTCGGCAAGACCAAACGAACCTCGAAACGGAAATTTTTCCCTGGATATATTTTGGTCCATATGGACCTCGACGACGAGACATGGCACGTCGTGAAGGGGACTCCAAAGATTACGGGTTTCGTGGGAAATGCGACGGATCCGCCGACGGTCTCGGAGGACGAGGTCGCGCAGATGACGCAACGGATGAAGGAAGGTGCCTCAAAGCCCAAGCCGTTGATTCTTTTCGAGGAGGGAGAAGCGGTGCGGGTCGTGACTGGCCCCTTCGCGAATTTTTCCGGCTACGTCGACGAAGTCATGGAAGAGAAGGAAAAGCTCCGCGTCATGGTCCAGGTGTTTGGGCGGGCGACGCCCGTCGTTCTGGACTACGCGAACGTGGAGAAAGCCTGAACGAACGCGGCGGCAGGCATATCGAATATTGGCTTCCGGTTGAGAAAACTGGAGGAAGCCTTGGAGGGGAATTGGAGTGGCCAAGAAGGTCGTAGGCATGATCAAGCTGCACTGTCCGGCAGGGAAAGCGAACCCTGCGCCGCCGGTAGGTCCGGCGCTGGGACAGCATGGCGTAAATATCATGGAATTCTGTAAGGCGTTTAACGCGCGAACTCAGGATCAGGAGGGATTGATCATCCCCTCAGTGATTACCGTCTATGCGGATCGCTCCTTTACTTTTGAGTTGAAATCACCACCGGCGGCGGTGCTCCTGAAGCGGGCGGCCAAGATCAAGAAGGGTTCGGGTGAACCGCACAAGACTAAGGTCGGGTCGGTGAGCCGGAAGGATCTCGAGGAGATCGCGGAGATCAAGAAGGCCGACCTCAATGCGTGGGACGTCGAATCTGCGGTGAAGATCATTGCCGGGACCGCACGGTCCATGGGACTGAAGGTGGAGGGCTGATCGAAGTGGGCCATCGAAGCAAGCGCTATAAGAAGGCTGCGGAGCTCATCGACGCCGGGAAGCTTTACTCCCTGGAAGACGCGGTCGCTGTTATCAAGCAGTTTCCCGAGATTTCCCTGGACGAAAGTGTCGATCTCGCGATCAATCTCGCTGTGGATCCCAAGCACGCTGACCAGATGGTTCGGGGGGCGATTGTACTGCCTCACGGCATCGGAAAGACCGTCAGGGTGCTCGTCTTCGCCAAGGGAGACAAAGAGCAGGAAGCTCGGGATGCAGGCGCCGATTTTGTTGGGGGGGATGATCTCGCCAAGAAGATCCAGGACGAAGGTTGGTTGGAGTTCGACCGCGTGATCGCGTCGCCGGACATGATGGGTGTCGTCGGTCGTTTGGGTAAGGTCCTCGGACCCCGGGGCTTGATGCCGAATCCGAAGCTGGGAACGGTGACGCCGAACGTGGCCCAGGCTGTGGAAGAGCAGAAGGCGGGCAAGGTGGAATTCCGGGTAGATAAGTCCGGCATCATACACTGCTGCATCGGCAAGCGTTCGTTTGATGCCCAGGCCATCGTCGAGAATGCGTCAGAGTTGATTGACACAGTTCAGAAGGCTCGCCCTGCTACGACGAAGGGCATTTACATGAAGAAGATTACGGTTTCTACGACGATGGGTCCGGGGCTCAAGGTTGATCCCGCGGGCCCGCTGGTTGTCAAAGCCGCGTGACCTGAAGGGTTTCAGTTGTGCTGACTCGTGAACAAAAAAGAGAAGTTGTGGCCGAACTCGGTGAGAAGTTCGGGCGGGCAACGAGCGTTTTTGTTGCCAACTATCGCGGCCTGAGCGTCGAAGATGTCCGTGAATTAAGAGGCAAGCTTCGCGGTGAGTCCGATGAGGGCTACGAGTATCGCGTCGCGAAGAACTCGCTGCTCAGTCTGGCTTCGGAAGGTCACGACGCCGAAGTTCTCAAGGATCACTTTACGGGCCCCACCGCCGTGGCGATTTCCTACGGTGATCCGGTTGGCTTGGCGAAGGTTCTTGTCGACTACGCGGAAGAGCATGAAGTTTTCGAAATCAAGGGGGCGGTTCTTGACGGAAAACCCCTGGACAAGGGAGAAGTCGCACACCTGGCGACTTTGCCCAATCTCCTCGAACTGAGGGGTATGTTGGTGGGGCTTTTGCAGGCTCCCGCAGTCAAGCTAGCCAGATTGCTCAATGAGCCCGCAGGACAGATCGCTCGTCTGGTCGCTGCAAGGAAGGACGCGCTCGAGGAGTAAGGCTCCTCGTAGTTCCGGTTTTTTACGCTTACAGGCGGGAGGAAACGGCAGAGGCCGGTTCCGCAATTACACCGCCGCAACAAGAAGGGTTGAAAGAAAATGGCCGATCTGAACGAAATTGCCGAAACACTCTCGGGTCTCACTGTCATGGAGGCCGCTGAGTTGGCGACGCTCCTCGAAGACAAATGGGGCGTGTCTGCCGCCGCACCAGTCGCCGTGGCCGCTGGCCCGGCCGCAGCAGGCGGCGAAGCCGCTGTTGAGAAGACTGAGTTCGACGTGGTGCTGTTGTCCTTCGGTGACAAGAAAATTCAGGTCATCAAGGAAGTTCGCGCGATCACGGGCCTGGGCTTGAAGGAAGCCAAGGCGCTCGTCGAAGAAGCTCCCAAGGCGCTGAAGGAAGGCGTCGATAAGGATGAGGCCGAAACGATCAAGAAGAAGATCGAAGAGGCCGGGGGCCAAGCCGACATCAAGTGATGTAAAAGGCGAGGGTTGGCCCAGTCGCCGACCCCCGCCGTCCCGTCTCTCGTAATCTCCGACTTTTCGTCTCGGTCTCGCAGATCGAGGTGCCCGCTATTGGGCCTACCGATCGAGTGGCCAGAAGGGGAAACCCCACCAGTGTCAGACATCACATACTCAGAGTTTTCGCCCCGTCTTCGGAAGTCCTACGCGAAGATCAAGAAGATCATCGACATTCCGAATCTCCTTGACCTCCAGAGGACATCTTTCGATCGCTTCCTCCAGGCCGGTGTGGAAATGGAGAAGCGCGACAGGGTTGGGCTGCAAAACGTCTTTGCCGCGGTCTTCCCGATCCGTGATTTCAACAATACGGCATCGCTGGAATTCGTGGGGTATACGCTCGAAGAGCCGAAATACGATGTTCAGGAATGTCTGCAAAGGGGTATGACCTACGCGGCTCCCTTCAAGGTCACCATTCGCCTTGTGGCCTGGGAGGATTCTGAGGGATCGCAAACGATTCGCGACGTGAAGGAACAAGAGGTCTATTTCGGAGAGATTCCGATCATGACCGATAATGGGACCTTCCTGATCAACGGCACCGAGCGCGTGATCGTTTCCCAGTTGCATCGCTCTCCCGGCATCTTCTACGACACCACGCTCTCCACGACGGTCAGCGCTGCGGGCAAGAAAATTTATTCCTGTCGGATCATCCCCTACCGGGGTTCCTGGCTAGACATTGAATACGACCACAAGGACCTCGTGTTCGCGCGGATCGATCGGCGACGCAAGCTTCACGTCACGGTTCTCTTGAAGGCTCTCGGATATCAGCCTGAGGATCTGCTTCAGCACTTCTACCCCTGTGAAACGATCAAGATCGAGGGGAAGCAGATTCAGAAGAAGATCGAGCCGGAGAACCTGATTGGCCAGCGCTGCACGAAGGACGTCAAGGGCCCGGATGGCACTGTGATTGTCCGCAAGGAGAAGAAATTCACAAAGGCCGCGGCGCGCAAGATCCGAGCCGCAGAAATGGAATGGATTCCCGTCGGCATAGCCGACTTGATCCGGGCCGATGCGGTTAAGCGTGTTGCCCCGGTAGATATCGTCGATGAGACCACCGGCGAAGTGTTGATGGAGTGCAACGAGGAGTTGACCGAGGAGCATCTCGAAGACTTCAAGTCGCGCGGCATCAACGAGTTTCCGTTGCTCTTTCTTGACCCGCTGACCACGGGCACGGCGATCCGAGACACCCTACTTGCTGACAAGACTTTGAGCCAGGACGAGGCGATGATCGAGATCTATCGCCGGTTGCGCCCGGGTGACCCGCCGACGCTCGAGACGGCGACAAATCTCTTCAACAATCTCTTCTTCAACGCTGAGCGATACGACCTTTCCCTGGTCGGTCGGCTGAAGCTGAACCACAAGCTTGACTTCGACAGCGAAGAATATATTTCGGTGATCGATGGCGTGAAGCCGGGCGAAGAGCCCCCCTCTGCCAAGCTTTCGGATCTCCTGACCCTCCGGCGGGACGATATTCTCGCTGCCGTCAAATATCTTGTAGATCTCAAGAACGGGGGCGATCCCTCCAAGCGGGTAGATGATATTGACCATCTGGGCAATCGACGGGTTCGAGTCGTCGGCGAGTTGCTGGAAAACCAATACCGCATCGGCCTTGTTCGAATGGAGCGCGCGATCAAGGAGCGGATGTCGCTCCAGGAAATCGAAACGTTGATGCCGCACGATCTCATCAACTCCAAGCCTGTGACTGCTGTCATCAAGGAGTTTTTCGGGTCGAGCCAGCTGTCCCAGTTCATGGATCAAACGAATCCGCTCTCATCGGTCACACATAAACGGCGACTCTCGGCCCTCGGTCCAGGCGGCCTGACCCGTGAGCGAGCAGGCTTTGAGGTTCGGGATGTCCATCCGACTCACTATGGGCGAATCTGCCCGATCGAGACGCCTGAGGGTCCGAATATTGGCCTGATCGCTTCGCTGTCGACCTTTGCACGGGTTAACGATATGGGCTTCATCGAGACGCCCTATCGCAGGGTGCAGGCCGGTCAGGTACTCGGGGATGTCGAGTTTCTCTCGGCACTCGACGAGGAGCGAATGTCCATTGCCCAGGCGAACGCGCCCTTGGATGACGAGGGTCGTTTCGAGTTGGATCGAGTCTCCGCTCGAAGGCAGGGCGAGTTCGAGATGGTTGAGCCCGACGCCGTAGACATGATGGACGTTTCTCCCAACCAGTTGGTTTCAATTGCCGCTTCGCTGATTCCCTTCTTGGAAAATGATGATGCAAATCGTGCCCTGATGGGCTCGAATATGATGCGGCAAGCGGTGCCGTTGCTCAGGACCCAGGCTCCACTGGTGGGAACAGGTATGGAAGCGGTCGTCGCTCGGGATTCCGGCGTGACGGTCGTAGCCAAGCGGGATTGCGTCGTAGAATCGGTCGATGCTGCTCGCATTGTTCTCAAGCCTCTGCATTCAGATCCGACAGAGTCGAACGTCGATATCATCAACTTGATCAAGTACCAGCGGTCGAACCAAAACACGAGCATCAATCAGACCCCGATCGTGAAGCCAGGTGATCAAGTTCGCGAAGGGCAAGTCGTTGCCGACGGCCCTGCGACGGATCGAGGCGAGATGGCCTTGGGCTGCAACGTCCGGGTCGCGTTCATGCCCTGGGGTGGTTACAACTTCGAGGATTCGATCCTTATTTCGGAACGCATCGTCAAGGACGACTTCTTTACGTCGATCCATATCGAAGAGTTCGAATGTGTTGCTCGTGACACGAAGTTGGGCAAGGAGGATATCACGCGCGATATCCCCAATGTTGGTGAGGATGCCCTTGTGGACCTCGACGAGGCGGGCATCGTCCGCATCGGTGCCGAGGTTAGGCAGGATGATATTCTCGTGGGCAAGATCACGCCCAAGGGAGAGACCCAGCTTTCTCCCGAAGAGCGGCTCCTGCGGGCGATTTTCGGTGAGAAGGCTGGAGATGTTCGAGATACCTCGCTGAAGGTTCCGCCCGGAGTCGTGGGAACCGTGATTGGTGCCCAGGTCTTCTCTCGCCGTGGCGTTGAGAAGGATGAGAGAGCGAAGGCACTCGAGGAAGCTGAGATCGATCGGCTCCGCAAGGATCAGGAAGATGAGATCCGAATCATTCGGAAGGGTGCATTCAAGGACGTCGCCGCCGCAGTCGTGGGTAAGCAATCGGCAACATCGGTCGGCGATGAGCGCAGAGGTTTGGAGTGGATCCGGTCGGGA
Source organism: Myxococcota bacterium (assembly GCA_028823175.1). Classification (GTDB taxonomy): domain Bacteria; phylum Myxococcota_A; class UBA9160; order UBA9160; family UBA4427; genus JAZXM01. The sequence goes on along the minus strand of JAPKBZ010000080.1, from coordinate 9,039 downwards.
GAGACGATCACTCAGGAGGCTCTCGGAGCCGTTCCCGATCGTCGCTGGCGAGAGATCCAAGTAACCGATGGCGTTGCCCAGGACCAGATCGATCGAACCTTCGCGAACATCGAAGATCAGGCGATGGTGATCAAGGCGGTTTTCGATGAGAAGATCGCGCGCCTCAAGAAGGGTGACGAACTGCCGCCGGGCGTCTTCAAAATGGTCAAGATCTATTTGGCGATCAAGCGTAAGCTGTCGGTCGGGGACAAGATGGCCGGGCGCCACGGGAACAAGGGCGTTATCTCCCGGATCCTCCCAGAAGAGGATATGCCCTATCTCGCTGACGGTACGCCGGTGGACGTTGTGCTGAATCCGCTCGGTGTTCCTTCCCGCATGAATATCGGCCAGGTGCTCGAGACGCATCTCGGCTGGGCGGCACACGGTTTGGGCCACATGATCGGCAAGTTGGTCGAGGAGAAGGCGGACCCGGAGGTTCTGCGAGCCAAGTTGCAGGAGATCCATTCGGACCCGGTGATCACCTCTCATCTGGAAACTGCAGGGCCGGAGGCCTTGCGATCGATCGCCCAGAACGTCTCGAAGGGGATCCATGTAGCCACAGCGGTCTTTGACGGGGCGAGCGAAGAGCAGGTCAAGGAGGAATTGCGGAGAGCAGATCTTCCCGAAAGCGGCCAGATGGTGCTCTTCGACGGCAAGACAGGAGAGCCCTTCGATCGGCCGGTCACTGTTGGGATCATCTATATGCTGAAGCTGCACCATTTGGTGGATGACAAGATTCACGCTCGGAGCATCGGGCCGTACAGCTTGGTGACCCAACAGCCCTTGGGTGGCAAGGCGCAGTTCGGTGGACAGCGCCTCGGTGAGATGGAGGTTTGGGCTCTCGAGGGATACGGCGCTGCCTACGCTTTGCAGGAGTTCCTGACGGTCAAGTCTGACGACGTCAACGGGCGAACGCGGATCTACGAGTCCATTGTCAAGGGCGAGAATACATTGGAGCCCGGCCTGCCCGAGAGCTTCAACGTTCTGATGAAGGAATTGCATGCGCTGGGTCTCAACGTTGAAATGGTGGAGAACTAGTAGCGCCCGAAGCCAATGCGCGGTTCAGGCCGCGGACAACGGGGAACGTTCCCGGAAACCAATTCTGATAGGAGACAGCCAACTTGCGCGATCTCGCGAACTACTTCGAAAAGCCCAAGGATCCTCTCAGCTTCGACGCCCTGCGGATTTCCCTCGCGAACCCGGACACGATTCGCGAATGGTCGTTCGGTGAGGTGAAGAAGCCTGAAACGATCAACTACAGAACCTTCAAGCCCGAGAGGGATGGGCTCTTTTGCGCCAAGACTTTTGGCCCTGTAAAAGACTACGAGTGCAATTGCGGCAAGTATAAGCGCATGAAGCACCGTGGTGTGGTTTGCGAGAAGTGCGGAGTGGAAGTCATCCAGTCGAAGGTCCGTAGAGAGAGGATGGGGCATATCACCCTGGCTTCTCCGGTTGCTCATATCTGGTTTTTGAAATCCCTTCCGTCGCGCATCGGTAATATTCTCGAGATCACCCTTCGTGATCTGGAAAAGGTGCTCTATTTCGAGGCCTACCTCGTAATCGACCCTAAGGACACTGAGCTGGTTAAGGGCGAGTTGATCAACGACGAGAGGCTGGTCGAACTCAGAGAAGAGTACGGTCGGGACGCGTTCGAGTACGGAATTGGTGCCGAAGCTGTCCGCGAATTGTTGCAGGAATTGGACGTTGAGGCCGAGTGCAAAACTCTGCGGGAAGAAATGCGAGAGGCCACGAGTGAAGCAAAGCGGAAGAAGGTGGCCAAGCGCCTCAAGGTGATGGACGCATTCCGAGAGTCCGGCATCAATAGTCCGGAGTTCATGATTCTTGAGGTCATCCCGGTTATCCCGCCCGACCTGCGCCCGCTGGTCCCCTTGGACGGCGGCCGCTTCGCAACGAGTGACCTCAACGATCTCTACCGTCGCGTGATCAATCGGAATAACCGCCTCAAGCGGCTCCAGGAGCTAAACGCGCCCGAGGTGATTATCCGCAATGAGAAGCGAATGCTTCAGGAAGCCGTGGATGCGCTCTTCGATAATGGTCGTAGGGGGCGCGTGATCACGGGCCCGAGCAAGCGTCCTCTTAAATCGCTTTCGGACATGCTCAAGGGCAAAGGCGGTCGCTTCCGGCAGAACCTTCTCGGGAAGCGGGTCGACTATTCCGGGCGATCGGTCATCGTGGTGGGTCCAGAACTGCGGCTTCATCAGTGTGGCCTGCCCAATCGTATGGCGCTCGAGCTCTTTAAGCCATTCATCTATTCGAGGTTGGAACAGCAAGGCTATGTGACCACCATCAAGGCGGCACGTAAGATGGTGGAGAGCGAGCGGTCGGAGGTCTGGGATATTCTGGCCGACGTCATTCGCGAGCACCCTGTGCTTCTGAATCGCGCGCCGACCCTTCATCGGCTCGGCATGCAGGCCTTTGAACCCATGCTTATCGAGGGCAAGGCCATCCAGTTGCACCCGCTTGTCTGCGCCGCTTTCAACGCAGACTTTGATGGTGACCAGATGGCGGTTCATGTGCCACTCTCGGTCGAGGCCCAGATCGAAGCTCGCGTTTTGATGATGTCTACGAATAATATTCTCAGTCCGGCCACGGGTCGGCCAATCATTGGCCCAACTCAGGACATTGTTCTCGGCCTCTATTACATGAGCCGGCAGCTGCCGGGCAGCCGCGGCGAGGGCTTGAGATTTTCGAGCCCCGATGAAGTGCGCATGGCGTACGACGCCGGCGAGCTGCATATCCATGCGATTATCGAGGTTCGTATGAGCGAGGGCGTGGTTCAGACGACCACGGGCCGGATCCTTTTGGGCGAGGTTGTTCCCGAGGAGATCGGCTTTGAGTTTATCAATCAGGTAATGGACAAGAAGGCATTGGGTGAATTGATCGACCAGTGCTATCGCCGGCTTGGTGACAAAGCGACTGTTCTGCTCGCTGACCGCCTGCGAACACTCGGCTACGGACACGCCACCCGGGCGGGGATTTCGATCTGTATCGATGACATGACGATTCCGCCCGACAAGCCCCGGTTCATTGCTGAAGCGACTGAGGAAGTCGCCCAGATTCACGACCAGTACCAGGAAGGTCTGATCACGGACGGCGAGCGCTACAACAAGGTTGTCGACATCTGGGCCCAGGCCACAGAGAAGATTACGGAGCAGTTGGTCGCCGGCATCGCTGAGGACACCGTGGTTGATGCGGCCGGGAACGAGCAGCAAATCCCCAGCTTTAACGCGATTTTCATGATGGCGGATTCGGGTGCTCGCGGTTCGACCCAGCAGATGCGGCAGCTGGCCGGTATGCGTGGGCTGATGGCGAAGCCGTCAGGTGCGATCATTGAAACGCCGATCACATCGAATTTCCGAGAAGGTCTTTCGGTTCTTCAGTACTTCATCTCGACCCATGGTGCGCGTAAGGGCCTGGCCGATACGGCGTTGAAGACCGCGAACTCGGGCTACCTCACTCGGCGTCTGGTGGATGTCTCCCAGGACGTAATTGTTCGAGGGGAAGATTGCGGCTCGGAGGATGCCCTCGAGGTCAGCCCCTTGGTTGAGGGTGGCGATATCGTCGAGCCCCTAGGCGAGCGTATTCTCGGGCGAGTCGGCGCGACTGATGTATTGGATCCGGTGAACGGCACGGTACTTGTCAAAGCCGGTGAGGAGCTCGATGAGGAGCGGGTTCGGGAAATCGAGAATGCTGGTGTAGAGAGTGTTCTGGTTCGCTCGGTATTGACCTGCTCCGAGCCCTACGGGATTTGCATAAAATGCTACGGACGCGATCTCTCTCGCGGCACAATGGTCAACTTGGGAGAAGCGGTTGGTGTGATCGCCGCCCAGTCGATTGGCGAGCCCGGGACCCAGCTGACGATGAGAACCTTTCATATCGGTGGTGCGGCTACGCGACGAGCCGAGCAGTCACATGCGGAGTCGGGGACCGAGGGTGAGGTTCGCTTCCACAATATCCGCAAGGTGAGGGACTCCGAGGGCAGCGAGACGGTAATGACCAGGCACGGCGAAATCGGAATTCTCGATGCGAGCGGTCGAGAGCGGGAAAGGCATCCTGTCGTTTACGGAGCAACATTGAGGGTCAAGGAGGGGGATCAGGTTAAGCCGGGTACGATCCTGCTCGACTGGGATCCCTTTGCAAGCCCGATCATCTCCGAAATTCAGGGCTTGGTGGAATTTGTCGACATCGTTGAGGGTTCGACCATGCGGGAGCAGGTGGATGAGTTCACCGGCGTCTCGTCTAAGGTGATCATCGAATCCAAGGACCCGAGCTTGCGCCCCACTGTGGTCGTCAAGTCGGTCGATGGAGAGAACGAGTCCCGTTCTCTGCTCCCGGTCAACGCCTTTCTCTCTGTGCTGGAGGGCGAGGAAGTCGGAGCGGGTAGGGTGGTCGCGAAGATTCCTCGCGAAGCGAGTAAGACCAAGGATATTACGGGTGGGCTCCCGCGGGTGGCCGAGCTCTTCGAGGCGCGCAAGCCCAAGGAGTGCGCGGTGGTCGCGGAGATCGACGGTATCGTTAGCTTCGGTACGGATGTGCGTGGCAAGCGCCGAGTCTACGTGACTCCCCTAGAGGGCGGCGACCCCGACGAGTACCTGATCCCCAAGGGCAAGCACGTCAGCGTCCATGAGGAGGATCGGGTGCGCGCCGGTGAGGCCCTGATGGATGGCTCTTCCAACCCGCACGACATCTTGAAGATCAAGGGCGAGAAGGCCCTGGCTTCCTATCTCGTAGACGAGGTCCAGGAGGTTTACCGGCTGCAGGGTGTAAAAATCAACGACAAGCACATCGAGGTGGTTGTCAGGCAGATGCTTCGTAAGGTTCGGATCACCGATGCTGGTGACACTGATTTCCTCCTGGGAGAGCAGGTCGAGCGCAGCCGATTTGGCTCGGTCAACGCGTCCCTGGAGGCCGAGGGCCGCCAGCCGGCGTCCGCCGAGCCTCAGTTGCTGGGGATCACCAAGGCCTCGCTGTCCACCGAGTCCTTCATCTCGGCAGCTTCGTTTCAGGAGACCACGAAGGTTCTCACCGAGGCAGCGATCTGGGGCAAGACCGACCGCCTGCGCGGCCTCAAGGAGAACGTGATCATGGGCCGCTTGGTCCCGGCGGGGACGGGCCTAGACCGTTATCAGGGACTGGGCATCCAGGTGGAGTTGCCCGAGGGCGATATTGTGGCCGGCCTCGCGGGATCGGCAGACGAAGAGCCGATGGGAGCTGGAGCGGGCCTCGACGAAGCTCCGGTTCAGCTCGATCCGGGAGGGCCCGACCTCTAGAACAAGAGAGGCCGGGGCTTTCTCGGCCAGGCACGACAGGGGGCCTAGCTAGCCTCCGGGATAGGCGGTTTCAAGAGCCCCTTTTTGCCAGAGGAAGGGGCCCAGCAGCGGGTCAGATTCACGCTGAAAACACGCTGAAAACACGCTGGCGTTGACATAGACTAGCCAGTCGCTAAGATGCGGCGGCTTCGGAACAGGAGACTGCATCTCCGCGTTCCGCCTCCGGAATTCGGAGGGGTAGGCTGAGGCATGGGCCGGTCGGGGAGCGAGAGTCCCCGCAGGCTTGCAGGTAAGAGGGGAGCAGCACTCCCCGCCTCCGCTCCCTTCGAGTCCGAGATGCGGGCACGGGGCCACTTTTGTCTTTGAAGGATGGGAAGCAACCCCGAAGGTACGCGCCAAAGAACGGGGAGCAGGGCACGGGGCTCGTCCCCGTTAAGCACGATGAACATCGCTGGCGAGTCGCACGCCCGGGAATCGGATCATGCGGACTGCCAGCGGGAAACCTAACCAAGAAACGATCATGGACGCCGCCGGAAATCGGTGGGTACGTCAATAAAGCCGAGGTGGCATGCCGACAATCCAGCAATTGATCCGCAAGGGCAGGAAGCCCAAGCAGTCTCGAACCAGTTCGCCTGACCTGGAGAAATGCCCCCAGCGGCGTGGTGTTTGCTTGCGCGTTTTTACGGCGACTCCGAAGAAGCCGAACTCGGCGCTTCGAAAGGTTGCTCGTGTGCGCCTGACCAACGGGAACGAAGTCAACGCGTACATTCCCGGTGTGGGCCACACGCTTCAGGAGCACTCGGTGGTTCTGGTTCGCGGGGGGCGAGTAAAGGATCTTCCGGGTGTTCGGTACCACATCGTGCGGGGAACGTTGGACGCCACCGGAGTAGACGGCCGCAACCGAGGCCGCTCGAAATACGGGACGAAGCGACCGAGGTAGCGCCTTCATTGGTGGCGCTGCGATTGCGCCTTATTGCGCCTTATAGGGATACGAAATGCCGAGACGTCGAGAAGTTCAGAAGCGGGAAACACCCGCTGACCCCAAGCACGGGGACAAGCTGGTTGGCCAGTTCATCAACGTGTTGATGAGTGACGGCAAGAAGAGCACCGCCGAGTCTATCCTCTACGGTGCCTTCGATGAGATTGAACAGAAGATGCGAAGTGACCCGTTGGCTATGTTTCGGCGGGCGCTCGAGAACGTTCGGCCCAGGCTTGAAGTGAAGTCGAGGCGTGTGGGCGGAGCGACCTATCAGGTCCCCACGGAGATCTCCGCGAAGCGGGCGTCTTCTTTGGCGATGCGCTGGCTCGCAAGCTACTCCCGGGCCAGGCCCGGTAAGAGTATGCGGGAGCGTCTAGCCAACGAAATCATTGATGCCGCGAACGAGCGCGGCGAGAGCGTAAAGAAGCGGGAAGACACACACCGGATGGCGGATGCCAACAAGGCCTTCGCACATTTCCGCTGGTAGCGTGGTCGGGGTTCTCGCTCTGAGTCCCGTGCCCCAGCGTCGTTGGGCGATGACGAGACAATCAGATGGCCAGAACCGACTCAGTAGAAAAGATCAGGAATATCGGCATTATGGCCCATATTGATGCTGGCAAGACAACGACGACAGAACGCATTCTCTTCTATACCGGCGTCAATTACAAAATCGGGGAAGTTCACGACGGTGCGGCAACAATGGATTGGATGGAGCAGGAGCAGGAGCGGGGGATTACGATCACCTCTGCTGCCACGACCTGCGCGTGGAGGGATCACCGGGTGAATATCATCGATACGCCCGGTCATGTCGATTTCACTATCGAGGTGGAGCGATCCTTGCGCGTGCTGGACGGTGCCGTGGCTGTTTTCTGTGGCGTCGGTGGCGTAGAGCCGCAATCCGAGACCGTTTGGCGGCAGGCTGACAAGTACGAAGTGCCGCGTGTCGCCTTCGTCAACAAAATGGACCGGGTCGGCGCCGATTTCCCTCGGGCAGTCGAAATGATCCGCGAGCGCCTCGGAGCCAACGCGATTCCGCTTCAGCTTCCCATTGGTGCCGAGGAAGATTTCGAGGGCGTGATCGATCTCATTAAAAATCAGGCTCTCTACTGGGAAGACGAGTCCCTCGGGGCAAAATTCCACGCCGCCGAGATTCCCGAAGCGCTACGTGAGGTTGCCGACGAAGCCAGAGAACAACTCGTCGAGGCGGCCGCGGAATTCGATGACGATTTGATGCAGCGCTATCTCGAGGGCGAAGAGGTGACAATCGCAAGCCTCGTGGACGCTCTGCGGCGAGGTACCCTGGCCCTGGAGATCGTTCCGGTTCTTTGCGGGAGCGCGTTCAAGAACAAGGGGGTCCAGCCGCTGCTCGACGCGGTCGTCGACTACCTGCCCTCGCCGCTCGACGTACCGGCCATCGAGGGCACGCGCTTGAAAGACGGCGCCATGGTTCCCCGTAAGGCTGACGACAGCGAGCCCTTCGCGGCTCTGGCTTTCAAGCTGATGACTGACAAGCATGCGGGGCACCTTGTCTATCTCCGGGTCTACTCGGGGACTGCGAAGAGCGGCGATACTCTCTTGAACGCGGGCCGCGGCAAGAAGCAGCGCGTGGGTCGTTTCCTCCAGATGCATGCGAACAAGCGCCAGGATGTCGACGAGGTTCACGCTGGCGATATTGTTGCAGCAGTTGGCCTCAAGGAAGTGTCTACGGGCGACACGATCTGTGCGATCAACGCCCCCGTCGTGCTTGAATCTCTCGACTTCCCTGATCCTGTGATCTCGATCGCGATCGAGCCGAAGACGACCGCAGATATGGGGAAGCTCTCGGATTCCTTGGGTCGCCTGGCTCTCGAAGACCCGTCCTTCCGGGTCAGTATTGACTCAGACACGGGTCAGACAATTATTTCAGGGATGGGCGAGCTCCATCTCGAGATCATCTCCTCTCGGCTGCTCAGGGAGTTTAAGGTCGATGCGAACGTCGGCCGACCCCAGGTATCCTACAAGGAGGCCGTTACCCGCGAGGTTAAGAGCGAGGGCCGCTACATCAGGCAGACCGGCGGCTCTGGTGAATACGGCGTGGTCGAGCTTTCGGTCGCGCCGGGAGAACGAGGGAAGGGCTTCTCTTTCTCGAACGAGATCCGCGGCGGAGCGATTCCGGCTGAATTCATTCCATCCATTGAGAAGGCATGCGAAGAGTCTGTTGAGAGCGGAACGCTCGCCGGTTTCCCGGTCGCAGATGTACAGGTCAAGCTCCTGGGTGGCAGCTTTCATGACGACGACTCCTCGGAGCGCTCATTCAGCGTTGCGGCGGCAATGGCGATGAGCGACGGGCTCAGGAAGGCCGACCCAGTGCTGCTGGAGCCCATCATGTCCGTCGAAGTGGTCACCCCCGAGGACTACAGGGGAGCGGTCCAAGGCGACCTCAATAGCCGCAGGGGACAGATTAAGGGGATCGCTGTGCGCGGTGCAGCTCAGGTCGTTACGGCCGAAATTCCGCTCGCGGAAATGTTCGGGTACGTGGGCGCAGTTCGCTCGATGACCCAGGGTAGAGCCAGCTACACGATGCAGTTTTCCCATTACGACCGAGCGCCCGAAGCGGTCACTGACGCGATCGTTGCCCGCTAGGGCGGAACGATCGTCAAGATAAGGGCGCCAGGTGGCGCCCGGCAAATGAAGCCAAGGAAGGACGAGAGGAAGCGATGGCCAAGGAGAAATTCGAGCGGACGAAGCCCC
>JAPKBZ010000079.1 GCA_028823175.1 Myxococcota bacterium | reverse complement strand
ACATCACACGACCCTGAATCATCGCCAGTAGGCGGAGGAATTGATTTTGAGCACGCTTGATAATTCTTATCTGCCGGGTATCGACCCGCGAACACGTCGTGTCGCATTCCTCTGCGGGCTCGTCGGAATGATTCTGCTGGCCGCCGCGGCCTATTCCTTCTGGCCTGGGAGTGGGACTTCCGAACCCGAAGGCAGCGAGACCCACGGCATCGCCGTCGTTTCCCGCAGCGCAAGCGCCGTGGGCACCGCCCCGGCCCTCGCACCGAGCCTTGAAATAGATCCGGTTGTCGTCGCAGAGCACCCGGCGCCAGCCGCGCCGAGCCTTGAAATAGATCCGGTTGTCGTCGCAGAGCACCCGGCACCAGCCGCGGCGGAAACGGCCAGCTTGTCTCCGGCCGATTCGGTTGAGCAGCAATCGATGCATGCGTTGGCGCATATCGCTCGAAGCGCCGGGCAGGGACAATCCTCGCCATACCCGGCCTTTGACACCCAGAAGGATCTCGTGATAGGGCCCTTCGTAGCGCCGTCTGCGATTCCGGTCGTGACTGGTGAAGCCAAAGCCAGCGCGCCAATAGGCCAAGTCGCTGAACATGATGAGGTCGAAGAGGTTGCCGAACCGGAGCTGGCGATTCTGGCCGACTCCCCGGTCACACTGACGCCAGATCCGACCGATATCGTTGCTGCGTCGCTTTCTGAAATCACATCCACATCTCCCGCCAAGGTCGCCGCAGTCAGAGCAGTCGACCCGTCGGGTCCCGCCCCAGCGCCCGAGATCGAAGTGACGCGAACGATCTGGCATCCGCGCTCCAGTCAGCGTAGCGCCCTGATCAAGGTTTCTGGCGCCTCGCCAGTTCGTCTGAGAGAGGGCGATCGGCTGGGCTCTTTGGAGGTTGGCGCGATCGAACCCACGCTGGTCGTCTTCCGATACGGTGACGTCGAGTTGCGCCGCGGCCTCGGCGAGTGAGACAGAAGAGGAGCGTGCTCGTCGCATCGGTAATCACCCTGCTCTTGCCTGCGGTCGCGCTCGCACACGGTGTGGCGGACAGCGATCAACTGTTTTTGGAACGAAGCGTCGGCCTCCAGCTGTGGCCGTTCGGGTACCTGGGCGCCAAACACATGGTCACCGGGTACGACCACATTCTGTTCCTCATCGGCGTGATCTTTTTCTTGTACCGCGCTCGGGATGTGGTCCTTTACGTAACTTTGTTCTCACTGGGGCACAGCAGCACCCTACTGCTCGGAGTTTTGAGTGGAACCCACGTCAACCCCTACCTCATCGACGCCATTATCGGCCTTTCGGTGGTGTACAAGGGATGCGACAACCTGGGCCTGTTAAAAAAGTGGTTCGGCAAGCAGCCGAACGCCAAAGCTGCGGTCTTGATTTTCGGGTTGTTTCACGGGTTAGGGCTGGCCACTAAGCTGCAAGATCTTACGCTGTCGAGCGACGGCTTGGTTCCGAATATTCTCGCGTTCAACGTTGGGGTTGAGGCGGGCCAGCTACTGGCCTTAGGCGTAATCCTGATCGGGATGGGCTTCTGGCGCCGCACGCCATCTTTCGCGAGTCAAGCAGAGAATGCCAACAGGCTCCTTGTCTTCGCGGGATTCGGCTTATTCGCCTATCAACTCGAAGGCTACTTCTATGGTTGAGCGTCCCCCTGTCGAACTGGCCGAGTTACCGACCATACGGCAACTGGCACAGGCTTCAGTCACCGCCTTTGTTGTCGCGACACTGCTACTCGTCGTCTGCGTGCTCCCAGCGGAGTTCGCGATCGACCCCACCGGCTTGGGTCGCGCATTAGGTCTTATGCAATTAGGCGAACTCAAAAAAGAACAAAGTACGGTGATCGCAGAGGGGCAATCGACGACCCGTACAGACGAGCTCAAACTCACCCTTTCGCCGGGTCAAAGCGCCGAGATCAAGGCCACCATGAAAGCAAAAGACACGCTCGAGTATGTATGGGAAGCCGATAATGGCCCCTTGTTCTTCGAGTTTCACGGCGATCCCAAAGGCAAGCCTGCCAGCCAATTCGTTAGCTATGAGAAAGCCACGAAGCAGGCTTCCAAGGGAACCTTCGAGGCTGCTTTCGAGGGTAAGCATGGCTGGTATTGGAAAAATATAAACGCCCAGATCGTGACCGTCACATTACGCACTCGTGGCGTGTACCAGTCTGTCTCCGTGCAGTAAGTTGCCTCGGGACGCGAGGCAGGACTAAGCACGCTCCACAAGGGGCCTCGTAGTCACAACGCCTGGTATTGGTTGTGCGGAAAACGCAGCTTGTATGTTCTATCCACGAAACATCGGAAAGGGCTATCATAAGGTGCCCGGTTGCCTGGGCAAACGAAAAGGGCTCTCGCGAACTTGGCGGACTACGCACCCGACCCAATTCCGACCGATCTAGCGACGCTGGAGCAAGAGCGTCGAATTCGCGTCCTTACGATCGTGACTCTCGGCCTGGTCGCGATGATGCCCTTCTTCGTCTATCAGTACATCGACCTCGGCGTGCCGTCGGTCTCTGTTGCCGTAGTGATCATAGGCATCGTTGGCCTGCTGAACCTTGCCCTAGCTCGTCGCCGAAGGGACAGCCGGCTGGGCGGGTGGGTCGCAACATCGATCCTATTGGTGCTCCTCGTATTCAGCAATCTTCAGTCGGGTGGCTTCTACGATCCGAATTTCGGTTGGCTCTATGTCTTCCCGATGCTCGCCGCCCTCCTGGTGGATGTGCGTGCAGGTTGGGTTTTTACAATTCTGGTCCTGCTGCTGCTGGTGGGCTTCTGGCTCGCGCCGGAATATGGGTTTGTGATTCCGGACCGAATCCCGGCTGAAGAGCACGCCCGGCAGAGCCTCGCGAACCGGATCTCCGCTGTGCTCGCAATCGGGATCATACTCGCCGCAAGCGCGCGCCAACAACTTTTCGCACGCGAATTGCTCGTACGTTCGAATCAGGAACTTCAAAACGAAATCGAGCATCGGTCCCAGGTGCAGCAGCAACTCATCCGCACCGAGCGCGCGGCGTCGATGGGCAAGCTCATCGCGGGGCTTGCCCACGAGATCAACAACCCTCTGACTTACGTCATCGGAAACCTCGAATTACTGGAAATCGCATTCGACGACGCCAGCGTCACAGGGTCCACGGCACAGCCCGAGGAATCGCAGCGCCTCGTCGCGGACGCGCTTGAGGGAGTTGGCCGAGTCGCCGACCTGGTTCGCGACCTAAGAGAATTCACCCACGGCGATGAACAGAAATTCGGCCCGGTTTCAGTTGCTCACGCAGTCAAAGGGGCGTCACGCCTCGTCGCCAACGAAATGCGGCATCGAGCTCATCTCGAAGTCGACTGCGACGACGCCCTGCACGTGCTCGGAAACGAAGGAAGGTTGCAGCAGATCCTGGTAATCCTGCTGACCAACGGTGCCCATGCGATCAAAGAGGGCTCGGCTGCGGAGAACTTAGTCCGGGTCTCAGCGCGCCAAATCAACGACGAGGTCTTGCTCGAAGTCTCCGACACGGGCAGCGGCATTCCCTCCGACGTCCGCGAGCAGATCTTCGAGCCGTTCTTCACGACGAAGGAGGTCGGCGAGGGGTCTGGCATGGGCCTCTTTGTGACCCGCAATATCGTCAAATCCTTGGGCGGACGCATCAAAGTCGACAGTACGCCGGGGGCCGGCAGCACGTTTTCAATTTTTCTCCCTTCCTGTGAGCCGTCGGCAGAAGCCATTCAATCCGCTCGCCGTGTTGAAAAAATACCAGTCCCAGAACGCACACTTCAGATTCTGGCAATCGATGATGAAGCATCGGTGCTCATGTATCTGCGACGAGCGTTGGCGCACCACGATTTGACCACCGAAGTAAGCCCGCGCGCCGGTCTCGAACGTATCTTGGAGGGCACCTACGACGTCATCCTGTGCGATCTGATGATGCCCGAGATGTCCGGCATGGATATCTATTACGCGGTGCGGCGAAGCCAGCCCGAACTTGCAGACCGCATGTTATTCATGACCGGGGGGCTCTTCGTGGAAAATGCCCCTGATTTCCTGACGTCCTTATCCGGACGCTGGATCGCAAAGCCTCTCCGCATAGGAGATCTTGAACAGCTGATTCAGGACCGCGTTCGGTTCGTCGAAGGGAGCGCGTAGGGCGGGTTACCGAATCCACTGCCCAGGAGCGTAGACGTGGTTGACCGATCGCTTACGGAACTCTCGCGATAGATCGAAATCTTGGTCGCCAGGCAAAGTGAACGTTCGGCGCTTCAGGTCGGCGGCGGAGTCGCAATGCGGAAGAGTGTGGCATAGAGAACCGGTACGACCCCAAGTGTAAGCAGTGTGCCCACACCGAGCCCAAAGGCGATCACCACTGACATCCCGAACCAGAGAGATCCCCCGAAGAACATCAGGGGCATCAAGCCCAAGATCGTCGTCAGCGTAGTCATCAAGATCGGACGCAGACGCTGAGCGGCGGCTTCAATGATCGCATCGTGTTCCGTTAATCCGGCGAGCGTCTGGGTTTCGATACGATCGATCAGGACAATCGCGTTGTTGATGATGATGCCGGCCAGCGAGAGCAAGCCCAACAACGGCGCGAATCCAAAAGAGGCCCCTGTTATCCACAGGCCCAGAGCAGCACCAATGAGAGAGAGCGGGATGGTCAGCATGATCGTCAAAGGCTTGCGCAATGAATTGAACTGAAAGACCAGCAACAGAACAATCAGCAAACCACAGGTAGGAACGCTGGCAAAGAGCGCAGCCCGTGCTTTGGCTGAATTCTCGACTTCACCACCGACCTCGATGGAATAGCCCTCAGACAGCTCCAAAGCTTCAAGAGCCGGGAGAATCGCGGCGACCAGCTCATCAGCCGATAAACGCGGATGGTTGGCAGAAATCGTGACCGTTCGCGTCATATCGCGACGGCTAACTTCTCCGAGCTCCCAGACAACATCGAAATCTGCAATCTGCAGCAGCGGAACACTCGCACCGCGAGCGGCTGAATAGATGTCAGTGGTGGCAACCTGATCCAGACGATGACGCCCGCTCTTGTCCGAACGAGCCACGATTGGAAGGCTGAGATCCCCTTCCCGGAACTCGGAAACGTTTACGCCAGAGAAGAGGAGCTGTAACGATCCCGCGGTTTCTTGTGAGCTGACCTTCGCGAGTCTGGCCTGATACTGATCGACGTCGACGATGACCCTGCCAACCCGATTTTCCCAATCGTCTCTAAGATTGGCAATTCCCGGCACAGCCGCCATGGCTTCGCTTGCCTGGTCTGCCAACGCGACCAGAACCTCACGGTCCGGGCCACTGACCCGGATATCCACGGCACCGACCTCGGACGTACCCTGAGAGAGTCGCTGCACTCGCGCACGAACATCCGGAAAGCCCGCATCGAGGTAGTTGCGCGTGCGTTCGATCTGTCGACCGACATCTGCGCCGGCCACGGTGTTGACCAGCACGAAGGCTCGGTGCGGTGCAGGATCGGAGGGTGCAAAGTTGAGGACGAAACGTGGGCCGCCGTAACCTACGTAGATAATGTGATCCTCGACATCCGGGTTCTCTTCTGTATCTCTCAGCCAAGTAGCCAGACGGAGCGCCTCGTCCCGCGTGTGCTCGACGTGAGTGCCAGCCGCAAGGTCGAGGAAGACCATGTACTGACTCCTCTCCGAAAGAGGCATGAACTGATTGGGAACCTGCCGAAAGAGAACGAGTCCCCCAATGAAGAGAACCCCCATTCCAAGCAAGAAAATTGCACGATGACGCAAGGCTGTTCCGACTAAGCCGCGGTAGGATGCAACCATTCCGACCATGCTGGCACTCTCGGGCTCCTTTTTGTCGTCCACCTCGGGCACGAACCAGACACAGAGAACGGGCGTAGCAAAAAGAGCCAGTACCCAGGATGAGAGCAGCGTGATTGCGATCACCTGAGACAACGATCTCATGTATTCGCCCGTGGAGTTTTCGGCAAGCATGAGAGGCATGAAGGCGAGGATCGTGGTTAGCGATGAAGTCAGGAGAGGCATCCCTAGTGCCCCTCCGGCGGATATAGCCGCCGCATAACGATCCTCACCGGCCTGAACCCGTGTGCGGATCTCCTCGGCCATCACGACTCCGTTGTCCACCAGCAAGCCGAGAGAAATAATCATCGCCGCAATCGAGACGCCGTGAAACGGAATATTCAGCAAATTCATGAAGGGCAAGGCCAGAAGCAACGTGAGAGGCACGATCATCCCGACCACGATTCCCGTTCGCCAACCCAGAAAGAGGACAACTACGATGAGAACAATTGCGACGGTCTGATAGAGATTTCCCATGAAATCCGAGATGCTGACCTCAACGATTTTGGGCTGGAACGTCGCAAAGTTGAGCTGATAGCCAACCGGGAGATTGGCCTCGAAGCGGCTCACTTCTTTTTCTAAGCGCTTACCCAGTTCGACGACATTGCCCCCGCTCGACATCGCGACTTCTAGCACCAGCGCGGGCTCTCCCTGATAAAACGCCGGCTTGTCCTGCGGATCAACGTAATCTCGACGCACCGTCAGGAGCTCGCCCAGTCGGACAACTCCAGCCCCGCCACGAATCGAGATGACCAGGTCCTCGATCTGGTCCAACGATGCAAAACTCCCAGTGGGTTCGAAGACAAACTCTTGGCCATCGACGTCGATGCTCCCGCCCGGCATGACGATGTTCTGGCCTTCCAGAGTTTGGACGATGCTGCTCAACTCGACCCCCAGCTGGGACAAGCGCGCGCCGTTCACTTCGAGAAAAACGTTTTCCTCCTGAATGCCGTGAATCACCACTTGGCTCACGCCGTCAGTCGTATACAGCTGGTCGCGAAGATCGCTCGCAACATCGCGCATCTCCGCATAATCGAAGCCGTGTCCGGTGAGTGCGATGCTAGCCACTGCGACCCTGCCGAAATCATCGTCGACAAACGGCCCCCGCGATCCATCGGGCAGCTGACCGACCAGGTCGTTCATTCGGTTCCGCAGGTCAGTCCAGATGTTGTCGAGCTCAAAATAACGGTCGTAGACGATGACCTTAATCAACGAGACACCCGTTCTGGAACTTGATTCGATGTGCTCGACTTCGGGGATCCTCCTGATCTCCTCTTCCACCTGCTTCGTGATGAGATCTTCGACCTGCGCCGCACTGAGGCCCGGGAAATATGTGGTCACAACCGCTTGCCGGATCGTGAACTCGGGGTTCTCCTGGCTCGGATATCCTACGAGCAGCGAAAGTCCGTAAACAAAGATCCCGACCAGAACGACACCCGAGAACGTACGGCGAGACAGAGCGAGCGACGTGATGCTCATGGTCGACGCTCTTCCAACAGCCTGACTTGTTGTCCATCGCGCAGGAAGTGCACGCCCGCCGTCGCCACGATCTCGCCTTCGGAAAGCCCCTCGGTTACGGCGATCTTGTTCTCCAGCAGGCCCGCACCCACTCGAATCGTACGCTCATGAACGCTGCCCGCTTCGGGGTCGTAGACGAACACACGAAAATTCCGCTCGCGCCAGAGCTTGGATTGCTCGTCTCCGGGTTCCGGCAGCAATGCGTTGATGGGCAAAAGGAGGTGACCAAGCACCTGTTCGCCTCGAAATCTGAATGTCGCCTCCGCGCTCATACCGGGCTTGAAATCGCCTGTTGATTGCTGAATCCCAATCCTGACGGGAAACGCATTGGCCTCCTTGGCCGTCCTTGCCACTTCGACGACCCGGCCCACATAGACGCGTCCACGCAAGCTCGGAAGATTCGAGCTGATGCTGACGTTCTGGTTTTTCGTCACGGCTTCGATCACCCGCGCGGGAACGAGCACCTCGACCTGCACTGCGTTGTCGCTCTGGAGAACCAAAACAGTCCGACCCGGTCCGACATCGGTAAAAGGTTCGACATTTCGCTCAGCAATCACGCCATCGAAGGGAGCGGTGATGACCGAAAAACCCAATTGGATCTTCGCAAGCCCGAGCGCCGCTTCATCAGCCTCCACGCGACTGCGGGCAGACGCGAGCTCGGTCACAGCGCGATCGAATTCTGAGCGGCTTCGAATGTCGTTCTGGTAGAGCGTCTGAGTCGTATCATGGTCTTGCTTTGTCTGGAGAGCTCGGGCTTGGCTTTCTCCCAAACGCGCTTCGGCCGACTGCACCTGCAGGGTCTGGGGAGCGGGGTCGAGTTTTGCAAGAACCTGACCTTGATGGACCACGTCTCCTCTGCTGACCTCGACCGATGCGACTCGCCCCTGCACCGCAAAGGACAAGTCCGAGATGTCGGCAGCAATCACGGTGCCCGAAAAACTCAAGACTCGTTCTTCAGACCTCTCGCCGATGTGCACCGCTTTGATGGGTCGAGGCGCCGAGACGATTTCGTCCTCGGGGGCTTCGCGACATGACAGGATAATCAGAAAGCTTAGTGACATCAGTATTCTCGCGTAAGTTTCCACGTTTCCCCTCGGCGTCTGGTATTTGGTCGAGCCCAAACCGGGCATTTCTTCGATCACGATACCCCGCTCCGCCTCGAAACTGCTTGAGGGTGAGTTCCTTCTAGAGGAAATTCGGAACACCGAAAGCTCTTGAGGCGAAAAGCAGCAGTTCGCGGCGCAGCCTCCAGTCATTGTTTTCGGCTTCATCTGCTTCACGGTCTCGGCTTTGAACGCTGTCGTGAAACAACTACGTCTTCGCTTCTGCTTGCTTTTCGTGTTTTCTCAGAGGAAGACTTGCTTCCCCTTGTGAGACCACTTTGGCTCTTCCTTAGAGCAGATCCTGTAGTGAATCCATCAGGTCGTTCTGAACTTCTTTGACGTGGAGATTGCCCATGTGCCCGCCTCCCGGATAGAAAGTGACGCGCTGCGCTCCGAGCAAGTTTGTCAGCCAGCTTGCGTCTTCGGAGGTGATGAGAAAATCGTTCTGGTTGGCGAAGACCCGAATCTTGTTGGCTTTGGCCCGAAGCAGCGGGGCAATGTCGTGCAGGTCGGCGCGCGCGAATAGATCTTCCGCCGATTGGATCTCGGGATCGTTCTCGCTGAAATAGGGGAACGCGAATGCATAGAGGTACTCGATGAATGAGAACTCGAGAATCTCGCGGGATGCGCCCGAGCGCCGGAACTGGCTGCGCGGCGTCTTCAGCACGCCCATGTCGTTTCGAATCTGACTAACCCAGATCATGTCGTGCAGGGCCATGCGGAAGGCAAGTCCGATCAAGAACTCGGATTCGAGCTGACTCAATGGAATCGGAGTCCCGGGTTTAAGATCCCACTCGCCCGACGACTGGAGCACCTTTTGCAGGATCCCGATGACGCGCTCCTCGCGCTCTTCCTCGGGAAATACGAGCGGCGCGTTGTAGAAGGCGTCGAGTTGCTCCATGCCGTGGCTTAGACGAACCGGCGGATACAGCGCCACGTAACGATCGAACTGGACGAGATTCGCCGCAGGCTGATCTTCGGCCGCCGCAATGAAGAGGGTGTGAAAGGCGCCCATCGAGATGCCCATCAGCGCGCGAGCCGTGATCTTGTCCGGATGATGTCGCGAGAGATCTCGGTCGACGGCGTCGAGGGCGACGTGCACGTCGCGCGCGTCGGCGGGTGGAAAGCCGGGGATATCGTTGGTGGCGGCATGCAGCATGAAATCGAAGTTGAGAGCGCTGCTGATCACCGCCACCGAGAAGCCGCGCAGGTACGCCAATTCGGCCAACGCGATCATGCTGGCACTGTCGCGGTGTCCGCCGAGCCCGGGCAGCAGGTAGAGCATCGGTGCCGGCTTCGGCTGCATCCAGACCTTGTACGGAAGCTTGCGGCCGGTGGCGGGGATCTCGACCCGATGGGTGCGCGCGCGCCTGGGAAACCAGTCATCGAAGTGTTCGAAGTACATCGTCTCGAGGGTCTCACTGGCCGAGCTTGGCTCGAGGGACGGCTCGAGATCGATGATTGCAGCGCGGCGGTTGAGCACCCAGGTGTAGCGGATGGCGTGATACGCATCGTAGTTTGTGCGCATTAGCCGCTCGGCATTTTCGATGTGGTCAGCGTTGGTGATGAAGCTCTTGACCGGACCGGCGAGAAACAAGTAGCTGGTGGGATCGAGCGGTATGTCGCCGAGCATCCCCAGTCCGTCGCGCACGGTGCTCGGACCCCAGAACGGGAGAGAGAGGAAGGTGCTGTTGCGCCAACCCCATTGGGCGAAGGTCTGCCCCATGTCCTCCTCGAAGGGTCGGAGCCCCCACCAGCTTTTGGCCGGATCGAAAAGCCCCGCGAGACCCAGCGTCGTATTGGTCAAGAAACGCGCCGTCTCGATTCCTGCCGGTCGAAGCTTGCCCTGGAGAAGGTTGTTCACCAGGCGCTCCGGGTATCCGAGGTTCCGGGCGGCCCGCACCAGACTGGCCCGAAACGAATCGGGAGTCACGGCGCGCCAGGCCATCGCCAGCGGATCCAGTATGTACGAAAGCAAGAAGCGATTGCCGGCGTCTATGCTTCGGTTGAAGGGCTCCAACGGATCGGTCACGTCCGGAAACTTGAGTTCCTCTTGCTGGAAGTACTCGGTTCCCGGGCCCTCGTATTGCGACCAGTCGCGAGTCTGGGTCGGGTGCGCACAACCCAGCAGAAAAGAAAGAGCCAGCACTGAGAAAAGCACAGCCCTCAGCGCCGCCGTGAATGGATGGCCTGGAGCGTCCTGGAGAGACGAAACCTCGCAGAGGTCTACAGCGCTAATAGATGGGGTCAATTGCTCGTTTCATATACCGGACTCCGACCGTCTGCAAAAATTCAAGTAGAATAAAATCGGCGCGCGGGAGTGGATCGAAAGTACGCTTCGCCAGAGCGTACGACGTCAGAACATTTCGGACAAGAACGATCTGCCGCCTGAGCGCAGACACACTGCAGTGTTTATCTCGATACGATTCCAACTATAATTGGCGAGGTCTATAGTCATTCAAGTATCAACCACCACAAATTTCCTCGACCCCCGTACCGCGAAAAACGCCTCAGTACTCGTGATGGTGGCCGCCCT
This sequence comes from Myxococcota bacterium, assembly GCA_028823175.1. GTDB lineage: Bacteria > Myxococcota_A > UBA9160 > UBA9160 > UBA4427 > JAZXM01. The sequence continues at coordinate 4,580 of JAPKBZ010000079.1, read as the reverse complement.
CCTTTCATTTGGATTCGCGTCAATCCCTGCGACCGGCGAGACCGCGGGCGACGACGGCACGGTTCTCTCCCTGCTCAGCTACAACATTCATGGGATTTCCGGCTTGATTGCGAAAGACGATCCGCGCGACCGCATGCCAACGATCGGTTGGCTCACCCATACCTACGATGTCGTTCTGGTCCAGGAGGATTTCGAGTACCACGGAGAGCTCGCACAGCAGTTCGCCAATACTGCCAACCGATACCGCGGCAATGGCATCGGGAGTCGCCCGGATCTCATCTTGGCAAAGATCGTGTCGTTCCCGTTCTTGGTTTTCATTCCCAGGTTCTCTCCCCCCTACGGCGCGGGGCTCTCGATCTTCGTCGACAAGGAGCACAGCGTGCCGGAGAGTTCGATCAGCGAGGCCTACTCCGACTGCTATGGCTGGATCAAATACTCCGCGGACTGCTGGAGCGCGAAGGGGTATCAACGAGTGACGGTCCACACCGGTGACGGCACCGAAGTGGACATCTACAACACACATCTCGAAGCTGGCGGGAGCACCGGTGACTTTGCCGCGCGCCGTTTACAGCTCGGCCAGCTCGCAGACGCCATCGAGCGGTTGTCGGACGGACGGGCGGTTATTGTCGCCGGGGATTTTAACACTGCGATGATTCGCCCAGCGGATCGCACAATGGTGCGTGAGTTTCGTGATCGGCTTGGGCTGCGGGATTCAGGCGCTGCTCCCGAGCTACCGATCTGGCGCGAGCGCGATCTGATCTTGTTCCGGAACGGCGGAGGTACCGTGATCGAGGTCGAGGCGGCAGGCGAGGCGCTGGAATTCACCGGGCACGGGACCGCGCTCTCGGACCACGCGGCTCTCTACGCCCGCTTTCGCTTGAGGACTTCGCACTGATGGTGATTGGAAAGAAAATCTGGTGGGTCATGTCGATCGTGGGTGCCAGCGCGATGCTGACGGGATGCGGCAGTTCTGGCACACCCATGGGCGTCGCGTTCAAGGCGCGCACGCAGTTCGAAGTGGAGTGGGCCCACTTCCTTGAGTTCGAATCGGACAAGGCGCTTGCAATCGCTGGAGACGTCGGCAGTCGCTTTGTGCTCGGCTACTCCTTCGGTTATCTGACCGAAGGTTCGGCAATCGAAGCCGCGATGGAGGCCTGCGAGTTGCGCCGCGCGGAGCGCCGAATCGACGACGATTGCATTTTGTATGCCGTTGATGATCGCCTGATTGCGCCCGCTGATGAGGACCGAGACTCCAATTGAGTTTCCCGTGAAGGGCCACATAGCCCCGGCGGCGCCTCGTTGTTAGAGCCTCGCGTATGGTTGGTGCAGAAAATTCACTTTGTTTTTTCTATCCAGATAAACCCGATGCACTCCTAAGCCCACACGTTTACGTTGGGGCACTAGCTGCGAACCCAGGCGGCTACTCCCACCCCGAAAAAAATGAACACCGAGATCAACTGAAAAACCAGGTCTGCGCGGTCGATACGCCGGGCGACCATGCTCTTGTCTTTTGCTTCGGCTTGGGCATAGGTGTTCGTTCCCCAAGTGAAGAGTCCGAACAGGCCAAGAGCGATCGCATAACTCACTGCGAAAAGCTCATCCAAAAAGGTCAGGTAGGGCAAGGGCGGAAGTTCATCGTGATAGGACTGCTGGAGGAAGATCAAGGTCAGCAACGCCGTAGAAGGAATGGCCAGACGCACATCGCCCAAAGATCCAGCCACTGACGGCGAAAGTAAAACAACGGCCATGATGATCAGCAGGGGAAACACCCAGTTGACGAAGGCGCTCCAATAATCCGCCTGATAAATCATCTCTAGCCGCATCTGGCTGAACATTGGCTGGTACCAGGAACCAAACCGACTCGAATAGCGATGGAGGTAGGGTTTGAAGGAGGAACTGTTCAGGCGATACCCGCTCAAGCTGCCCGACCGGCCCATGAAGCCATTGGCCTGATGATGTGGGAGCAGGAGAACTTCTGCGTATTTGTCTGACATGGAGGGCACCGCCACCTCGACGACCACCGGCAGGTTGACCTCGCCAAATGGATCCCTGCGGAATTCGATTTCATCGTCGTAGAAGCGACTCGAAAATCGATAACGCTGGTAATATCGACCGCCCGAGAGCAGTTTCGGCTCAGCGGTCAATGGCTCGAAGAGCGAGTCCCAGATTTCAACCCGGTTTGCGAGGCGCACGAGGTCTTTGGGCTCGATCCCGTTTTGCTCCATCAGGTCTTGTACGGCGGGTGGCCATTCGAGCCAGATATATCCATCAGCGGAGAATGTCCTCGAAACCAGCGAGAGTTCGTAAACCTTGTCGACGAGAATGCCCGCATAAACAAGCAACGCGTCCTTGGCGAACTCCTTCGTTGGGGGGAGGGGCACGATGGATTCGCGGTCGCGCTCCAGTAGCAGCTCGACTTCTTGCTGCATGTCCGGACCGAGTTCTCGCTGGAAGCATGAAAAACCGGCGATAAGCATCGCGAGAAGGGGCACGCAAAAGAGCGCGCGGGAGTAGAAACCCCGAACCGGCCGAAATTCATCCGCGCGCTTCATGCGAATACGAGATCTTTGTTTCGGTAGGTTTTTATTCATAGAAAAGCGGCCTACTGCTTGAATTTTCCGGCATCCGGGCGATCGAGACTCCAATTACAGCGGTAGCCGCGGCTCTCCGGTAACAGGGAGCTCCAGGGAAGGGGCTGGATCACCCCTTTGCTCTCCAAGATTTCGAAGGATCCGTCGCGAAGCACTTGACCAATCAAAGCCGTTTTCGACAGGTGGTGGTTCTTGCCGACCTCGACCAAGCCAGCTGGCCCTTCGAATGTGACCCCGATCAGTGCGTCCCTCACTTGCAAAACTTCGGTGGTCCCGGCCTTCTCCGCTGCGAGCGCCCATAGGTTGACCATCACGTACGCCGATTCGGCGGGGTCACTGGTCACGCGATGAACGCCATGCATTTCCGTGAAGGCTTTGGCGAAGGATCGAGCTGCATCAGTATCCATGCCATTGGAGAAGTTCCAGACCGCATAGGTGCCCTCGAGATACTCGGGTCCGATGGCCACCACCTCTTCTTCGGCGATCGAAAAGCTGATAATCGTAAAACCGTGCTGCTGATCGATTCCGGCTTCCTTCAGCTTCTGGAAAAAGGAAACGTTGCTGTCTCCGTTGAGGGTATTGATCACGATACCGCCGCGCGGGAAGGCCTTTTCGATCGCCTCCACAACAGGGGCGACATCGTTGCTGCCTAGGGGTAAATAGACTTCGCCGACGATTTTGGCTCCGCTCTCTGTCGCCTTCGCGTTGATGATCGAATTGGCGGTACGCGGGTAGACATAGTCGGAGCCCACCAGGAAGAGCGACTTACCTCGGTTCTCGAATAGCCAATCGAGTGCGGGCTCGATCTGCTGGTTGGGTGTGGCCCCCGCATAGAACACGTTGCGTGAACACTCTTGTCCCTCGTACTGGATGGGGTAGAAGAGAAGGTGATCCTTCTCTTCGAAGATGGGAAGCATGGCCTTCCGGCTGGCAGAGGTCCAACCACCAAATACCACGGCCACTTTGTCCTGATCAATCAATTTTTCTGCCCGCCGGGCAAAGGTTGGCCAATCCGAAGCTCCGTCCTCTTCAATCGCAATGATCGCCAGGCGCTTGCCCTGGATGCTAAGCCCGCCGGCCGCATTGATTTCGTGAATCGCAAGCAACTCGGCTTCCGCGACGGTGTTCTCGGAAATCGCCATGGTGCCGGTTCGAGAGTGAAGAAGTCCAACCTTAACATAGCCATCGAACTGCTTGGTAACGGGCGCTTCGCTTCCGCATGCCAGAAGCCACAATGCGCTCCCCAGCACAACGGCTAAACCCGGGCGTCGGCAGAGGCGTTCGCGTGGTCGCCTGAATCGCAACGCTCGCTCGACAGTTCTGAGTGGCATGGGGGAGGCAGCCTCGCAACTGAAAGATTCCGCCGGGATTCCGGTTCGCTTTCCCGCCTATCGTTCGGGTGAAGTCTTGCCCAGAACGTTGGAACGAGCCATGACCTCTGTCGCGTAGTTGATATAAACCGAGACGGTCAGGCCCTGGCTCGAACCCGCAGAGACAATTGTCGCCGCTCGGCGACAAAGCACCACACGGGTTGATCTCCGCGCAGTTCCAGTTCGGGTTATCACCACAGCCACGAGGCATTTGCCAAGAATTACGAGACACGGCGCCTGGATCGCCGCGTATTAGATCGTGTCTCGGCGGTTTGCGACAAGATTGTCCTCGGTGAACGCAATGCGCCCCGTGAACCGTCGGCCGGGCAGGACAAGGCGCTCAAGCGGAAGGTTCATGAGCTTCGCCGTGCCAACCCCGGTTACATACGTGGCTCGCGACTTCGAGACCTGCTTTAAAGGAAGCAATTCGCCGCCGATCCACTTCAGTTTTGGAAGGTTTTTGCCGCTCAAAACAGTAAGCACCCGCTTTCGAGGGTTTAGATGCTTCTGCTACTAAAAATTCTGTTTCTCATACCCTTTGGTTCCGCGCTTGCTGCCGCTGAACCGGTCATTGAAGCACGCGCTGAAGCGGAGACCGAAATTGATTCTTACGGGCAGA
>JAPKBZ010000078.1 GCA_028823175.1 Myxococcota bacterium | reverse complement strand
CGATTCCCGCCGGCTCCACCACGCGCCCCTCCACCACGCGCTCCTCTAGACGCGCTCCTCTACACGCGCCCTTCTAGACGCGCTCCTCTACACGCGCTCTTCTAGACGCGCCTCTCTAGACGCGCTCTTCTAGACGCGCCTCTTCTAGGCGCGCCTCCGCCCGCAGCGAACGCCGCTTCGCCGGGCGACGCCGGCGCGGCGCGGCCCGGGCGAACCGCGCCATGCACTCGGGCCGAGCGCTCAGCCGTTTTTACAGAAATTCGCCAGGCTGGCCGCCGTATCCCGGCTGATCTCGGGGCACGCGATCGGAAAGATCTCGGTCCCGTGAATTGTTCCCATGACCTGTCGGCAGCGAGTCGGCACCCCTGCCCTAACCAAGAGTCGGTAGAAATTTATCCCTTCATCGCGCAACGGATCGCATTCGTTCACGCTGATGATCGTCGGCACCAAACCACGAACGTCTTCCTCGGTGGCGAAGCCGGGCCAGGCCAGGGGATTGCCCGCTTCGAATTCCTCGATCCCATAACCCATCGCGCCGTGGTTGTTGTGAAGATCGAGAAGGATCCCATTATTCTCCTCCGAGGAGGGAAGATCGGGCCTCGGCCAACTCCCCGCGATGTAGGGACACAGGGCGTAGAGCCCCTGGATCAGACCCAGCTTTCCTTCGCGCTTGAGGCGCAGGCCCGCGGCGAGGGTCAGGTTGCCCCCGCCACTCTCCCCGGCGATGATGATGCGGCCGGGGTCGATGCCCAATTCATCGGATTGCGAAGCCACCCACTCCAGGCCCGAGACGCAATCGTTCAGACCCGCCGGGTAGGGAGCGACCTCGGGAAGCGCTGACGGGGTGACCGCATTCCGAAATTCGACCATCGCCACGGCGACTCCCTGGGCCGCGATCATCTTTCCCCAAGCCCGGTAGTTTCCGTAATAGCAGGACAACGAAGCCATTCCCCCACCGTGGATATAATAAACACAGGGCAGATCTTCCGCCGTCGCCGGCCGGATGTACTGGATCCGCGCGGTATTGCCGTCGGGCTGGGAAACGAATTCGTAGTCCTTGATCAGGAGTCCCTCGGAAGGCGCCCACTCCTCGCTGTCGCACGCGTCGAGCATGGCCTTGAGGGCGGCCTCGGCGGCCTTGGCTTCCTCGCTATTCGCCGCTTCCAGGAGCGCCTCCCGACTCTCCACGTCGGAGCCTCCCGGCATTTCGAAAGCACCGAAGAGGGCCTTGAGTCTGGGGTCGATTCTCGGGTCGTCCGCAAGCTTGCTTGTCATCGGGGCTGGGCTCCTTTGCCGTTTCGAGTTGGAATGGCTGCTCAATCGAATAAAATCTGAAGAATCGGAGGATTCTGGGCCGGGCGCGCCACCGACTCAGTCACCCGCTGGCCGCCAGCGGACCAAATCCGCGGAAAGATCGTCGACGGAGCGGCTGCCCGTCAATACCAGGGTTCGTTCGAAGCCCTCTCGCAGGTGCTCGAGCACGTGGTCCACGCCGCGCTCGCCGCCTGCCGCCAGGCCATAGAGATAGGCCCGACCCGCCATGCAGGCGCGTGCGCCCAGGGCCACGGCCTTCACGAGATCGCTCCCTCGACGAATGCCGCCATCGCAAATAATCTCGACCCGATCACCCACCGCATCGGCCACCGGCGCCACCAACTCAAGGACGGGGGGGGCACCGTCGAGTTGTCTTCCCCCGTGGTTGGAGAGCGCGATCGCCTCGACCCCGGCCTCGGCCGCGAGTTCGGCGTCTGCCACGGTCTGGACTCCCTTCAGGATGATCGGTCCCTTCCAATGCTCCCTGAACCACTCGATATCTCGCCACGAGAGCCCGGGGTCGAACTGGCTGTTGATATAGTCGGACAGCTTGACCGCATCGCCTCCATCCCCCACAGACTTCCCGACAACGTTCGCGAAAGCGATGGGCTCGCCGCGCACGAAATCCCAGGTCCAGCCCGGATGTAGAGCCCCGGACAAGAGCGTCTCGAGGCCGATCTTGGGCGGTAGCGTAAACCCCCGGCGAATATCCCGCTCTCGGCGACCCAGAACCGCCGTATCCACCGTGACCAGAATGGCCTCATAACCCCAGGTTTCGGCCCGTTCCAACATTTCCTTGACGAGTTCCCGGTCTCGCCAGGCATAGACCTGGAACCATTTGCGGCCCCGGGAGACCGCGGCGACTTCCTCGATGGAACGCGTGCTCAGGGTCGACAACGTATAGGGGAGCCCCGCGCGCTCGGCGGCCCGGGCCACCGCCAGTTCGCCTTCGGGATCGACGATCCGGCTGAAGCCCGTCGGCGCGAGCACCAGGGGGAAATCGAGGGGACGACCCAGCAGTGTCGTCGTGGTGTCCACTTTGGCGACGTCGCGCAGCACCCGCGGACGAAACTCGAGCGCCTCGAAAGCGGCCGCGTTGCGCCGGAGGGTTCGCTCGTCCTCCGCGCCGCCATCGATATAGTCGAAGACGCCTCCGGGAAGCCGCCGCCGGGCGATTCGGCGCAGATCCTCGACGCTGGCCGCCCGAGCGAGCCGGCGAAGGACAGGATCCCTCTCGAAGCGCCGGAAGCGCATCACCGAACGCAGGGTCCGCAGCATGGATTTCCCCGACGAAGTAGACACGATCGACCCAGGCCTCCCACTCCCCACCACGGGGGAGAGCCGACGAAGTCTACCGATTCGGGGCGGCAATGTCGTAAATCCCGAGGCCGGGCCAAAGCTGGCCGGGACCGTTTTCTACCCTGTCGCGCTCCTAGAACGTGTTCTAGGATTGTCCGACCCTCGGAACGAACCGAGGCGCGTCCCCATAACCGACTTCGGGAGTTCCCCATGGCAGACACCACCCCCTCGGACGATGAAGGTCTATCGGCCCCTCACGTCCTCGAGTACGCCTACAAGCGATCCCTCGGCCCTGTTCTCGGCCGTTTCTTTACAGGGTTGCGCGATGGCAAGATCGAAGGCATCCGAACCCGCGCGGGCCGCGTCTTGGTTCCGCCCAGCGAGTACGACCCCGAGAGCGGCGAATCCACCGACGAGGATTTCGTCGAGGTGGGTCCGAGCGGCACCGTGAAGACTTGGGCCTGGGTGCGCGAACCGCGGAAGACCCATCCCCTGGACCATCCCTTCGCCTTCGCCCTGATCGAACTCGACGGTGCAGACACCGCCTTGATGCACGTGGTGGATACCGGCAGCGAGGCCGCAATGTCCACGGGCATGCGGGTTTCCCCGCGCTGGGCCGCCGAACCCGTGGGCTGCATCCAGGATATCGCCGCATTTATTCCGGAGGATTCAGCATGAGCGAAGAACGCGAACCCGTCACCCGCATCATCACTCCCGTGCGCGTCGAGTACACCTATACGCCGGGGATCGCTTCCGAGCGTTTTCTCCGGGGCGTCCGGGAAGGCAAACTCCTGGGAGCCGCCTGCGACAGTTGTGGCCGGGTCTATATTCCCTCCCGAGGCGCCTGCCCCCGCTGCGCGAGCCCTACCTCCGAATTCCGAGAGCTCTCGGATAAGGGCACCGTCATCACGTTCTGCGTGGTTCGCGTCCCGGCTGCAAACATCGACGTTCCGCTTCCCTACTGCACCGCGAATATCCTGCTCGACGGCGCCGACATTTCCTTCACCGGCCTGATTCAGGGCTGTCCCTTCGAGGACGTGCGAATCGGAATGCGGGTACAGGCGGTCTGGAGGCCCGAGTCGGAGTGGGGTTTCGGAATCGGAAATATCGAGCACTTCACCCCCATCGATGAACCCGATGTGCCCTTCGCCAAATTGAAGGAGTATTCCTGATGCGTGATGTCGCCATCGTTTCCTACGCCCAGACCCCGTACGTCCGCAGCGAGCGGGACCGCAATGAAGTCGAAATGCTGATGCCCATCATCGACGAGGTGGTAAAGAAATCCGGCATCCCCCGCCACGACATCGGCTTTACCTGCTCGGGGAGCACGGATTACCTCGCCGGGCAGTCCTTCTCCTTCGTGATGGCCGTGGACGCTGTCGGAGCCTGGCCGCCCATCAAGGAAAGCCACGTGGAAATGGACGGCGCCTGGGCCCTCTACGAAGCTTGGATCAAGATCCAATGCGGTGAGGTCGACTCGGCCCTGATCTTCAGTTTCGGCCGCTCCTCCATGGGGGAAACCGCCGAAACCATGACGCTCCAAACGGATCCCTACACCATGGCGCCCCTCGGCCCCGACGCCATCTCCATGGCCGCCCTCCAGGCGCGTAGCGGCCTCGATGCCGGGCTCTACAGCGAGAGGGACATGGCCGAAGTCGCCGCGCGCAACCGGCGCAACGCCCTGACCAATCCCGAGGCCCAACTGGCCGGCGAATTCGACGTCGAGGCCCTGCTCGAAGCACCCTACCGGGTCTCACCCCTACGCGATCACGACTGTCCGCCAATCACCGACGGAGCCGCCGCCATGGTGATCGCTACGGCGGACGTCGCCCGTAACCCGTCGAACAAGCCCGTCTGGATCCGAGGAATCGACCATCGGCTGGATTCCCATCAACTCGGATCCAGAGACCTGACCCGCTCCCCTTCCACGGAACTCGCGGGCCAGAAGGCCGGCGTCGGAGCCGGCAAGATCGACATCGCCGAACTCCACGCCCCGTTCACCCATCAGGAGATCATCCTGAAGAACGCCCTCGGGCTCGACGAAGATGTCCGTATCAATCCCTCGGGAGGGGCCCTGGCGGCCAATCCCATGATGTCTGCGGGACTTGCCCGCATCGGGGAGGCAAGCCGGCAAATCGCCGGCGGAGCTGCAAAGAGAGCCGTTGCCCATGCCACCTCGGGTCCCTGTCTTCAGCAAAATCTCGTCTGCGTTCTGGAGGGTTGATCCATGGCCGAACACGCCGCCGTAATCGGTATCGGGCAAACTGATTTTGACGCCAAGCGCCTCGATGTTTCTCAGGTCGGGCTGATCCGCGAAGCCGCAGAACGCGCACTCGCCGATGCGGAACTCGACTGGAAGGACATCGACGCCGTCGTCGTGGGCAAGGCCCCCGACATGTTCGAGGGCGTCATGATGCCCGAACTCTTCCTCGCCGAGGCCCTGGGCGGAGTCGGCAAACCCATGCTCCGGGTTCATACCGCCGGCAGCGTCGGCGGCTCCACAGCCATCGTCGCGGCTAATCTGGTCCAGTCGGGTGTCCACGAAAGAGTCCTGACCGTCGCCTACGAGAAGCAGAGCGAGTCCAATGCCATGTGGGCGCTCTCGATCAAAATGCCCTTCACGCCCACCATGGTCGCCGGGGCAGGCGGCTTCTTCGCCCCCCTGATCCGAGGCTACATGGAGCGCTCCGGGGCACCCGAGGACACCGGCATTCGGGTCGCCCTCAAGGATCGCCTCAACGCACTAAAGAACCCCGTCGCCCACATCAAGCTGCCCGACGTCACCTTCGAGATGATCCAGAACTCGCCCATGCTCTGGGATCCCGTCCGCTACCTCGAGACCTGCCCCTCATCGGACGGCGCTTGCGCCCTGGTCATCGGGAGCGAGAAGCATGCCCGGGCGGCGTCCAACCCGCCCGCCTGGATTCACGCAACCAACATGAAAACCGAACCGACCATGTTCGCCGGCCGCGACCAGGTGATGCCCCGGGCGGGCCTTGAGTGCTCGGCCGAGCTCTACAAGAAGGCGGGTATCAGCGACCCCCGCAAGGAAATCGACTGCGCGGAAATCTATGTCCCGTTCAGCTGGTTCGAGCCCATGTGGATGGAAAACCTCCACTTCGCGCCCCAAAACCAAGGCTGGAAGATGACCTACGAGGGAGCCACCGCCCTCGACGGCGACCTTCCCGTCAATATGTCTGGGGGCGTACTCTCCACCAATGCCATCGGCGCCTCGGGCATGGTTCGCTTTGCCGAAGCCGCGATGCAGGTCCGCGGTCAGGCCGGCGAGCACCAGATAGAGGGTGCCAAGAAGGCCCTGGGCCACGCCTACGGAGGGGGGTCCCAGTATTTCTCCATGTGGATCGTCGCCGACCAGCCCCTGCAATAACCCAGCCCATGCTAAGGAGTACCCATGTCAGAACTCGGATTCTGGAAACTTGCCCAGGCCAATCCCGACAAGCTCGCCCTAGTCGACCCCCAGAAGCGGAGCTGGAGCCGAGGAGAACTCTTCGCCGAGGCCAACCGCATCGCCCACGGACTGCGCGCCCTCGGTCTCGAACAAGGCGATTGCGTGGCCCTGGTGATGGAGAATTGCGCCGAATTCTTTCAGATCAACCTGGCCGTCACCCAGGTCGGCCTCTACATGACCCCCATCAACAACCACCTCACCGGGCCCGAAATCGCCTACATCGTCCAGGACTCCGGGGCCAAGGTCTTCTTCGGTTCCGAGCAATTCGCCGAGGCCTGCCAGACGGCCCGGAAAGAGATCGACTTCCCCAGCGAGCACAGCTTCGCGCTGGGTGCCGTTGACGGCTTCCGCGCCTTCGACGAACTCGCCGCCGGCCAGCCCGAAACCCGACCCGAGGATCGCAGCGCGGGCCAGGTTATGAACTACACCTCGGGAACCACGGGCAAGCCCAAGGGCGTGCGGCGCCCCCTCGCCTCCATCGACCCGGATCTGATCGTCAGCCTGACCACCGGACTGCTCGGCATGTTCGGACTCCAGCCCGAAGATGACAACGTTCATTATTGTGGCTCGCCCCTCTACCACACCGCCGTCTTGATGTTCAGCTCGACCTCGCTCCACATGGGGCACGCAGTCGTCCTTGTCGAGAAGTGGGATCCCGAGGAGATGCTGCAACTGATCGAGCGCTACAAGATCACCCAGAGCCATATGGTTCCCACCCAATTCAATCGGCTGCTGAAGCTCGACCCCGCGATTCGCGAGAAATACGATGTCTCCTCCCTGAGGACGATGATCCATGCCGCAGCGCCCTGCCCCATCGATACCAAATGGAAGATGCTCGAATGGTGGGGAGACTCGATTTACGAATACTACGCGGCCACCGAAGGCGGCGGCACCCTGGTCACCCCCCAGGAGTGGCGGGAGCGGCCGGGGACTGTCGGGAAGGCCTGGCCGAATGCCGAGGTCAAGATCTTCGACGACGACGCGAACGAGTTGCCCGCCGGCCAGGTGGGCACGGTCTACATGAAACTCGGCCAGGCCGATTTCAAATACAAAGACGCTGAGAAGAAGACCCGGGAGAACCGCATCGGGAATTTCTTCACCGTGGGAGACGTCGGTGAAATCGACGCCGAGGGCTATCTCTTCCTGCGCGACCGCAAGACAGACATGATCATCTCGGGCGGAGCCAACCTCTACCCCGCCGAGATCGAATCCCAACTCATCCAGCACCCCAAGGTGGCCGACGTCGCGGTTTTCGGAATCCCCAACGACGATTGGGGAGAAGAGATCAAGGCCGTCATCCAGCCCATGGACGGGATCGAAGCCGGCGAAGCGCTGAGCCAAGAAATCTTTGCCTGGTGCGTCGAACGCCTCGCAAAGATGAAGACGCCCAGAACCATCGACTATCTCGCCGAACTACCCCGGGATCCGAATGGCAAGCTCTACAAGCGCAAGCTGCGAGACCCCTACTGGGCAGGGCGCAGCCAGATCTAGGCCCCACCGCGACTCGCCCGAGTCAGTCGGTCAGTCGGTCAGCCGGATCGCCTGGCGGGGGCAGAGTCGCTCGGCCTCCCGGGCGCTCTCCTGCTCTTCCGCGGGCACGTCCTCGAGGAGCACCGTCAGGGTATCGTCCTCCTCGACCCGAAATACCTTGGGTGCATGCTGCATGCACACCGCGTTCGCCTCACACAGGTCGTAGTCGACCACCACCTTCATGGGTTCCTCCTGATATTCCTTGACGGCCCCTGATATTCCGCGACGGCCCATCGGGCGACTCGCACGATGGCCAACCCGCGGATGCCGATACTAGAACAGGAGAGCGGACCGCGCACAAATTCGGTGCCTTCAGCGGGCACCCCGAGCGCGATTCGTGCCTATCCCTGACCGAGAATCATGCCGCTGGTCGGAACGCCCACACCCGCGGTCACCAGAACGTGCTCATTCTTTGCAGGCTGACTGGTCGAGGTTCCCCGAATCAGGCGAACCCCTTCGTTGACCCCGTTCATGCCGTGGACGTAGGCTTCGGAGAGCTGGCCGCCGTGGGTATTCGTCGGCAGCCGACCGCCCAGGCGCAAGGCCCCATCCCGAATAAAATCTGCCGCCTCGCCCTTCTTGCAGAACCCATAACTCTCGAGTTGCCAGAGCACGATGGATGAAAAAGCGTCGTAGATCACCGCGGCATCGATATCGTCGGCGGTCAGCCCCGATATTTCCCAGCATTGGCGGGCGGACAGATCCACTTCGGGGAGATCCGTCATGGTTGGGCGGTAGAAGCTCGTCATAGACTCCTGATGGGCTCCCGCCCCCTGAGCAACCGCCCGAATCAGGGCCGGGGGGTTCGGCAGATCCCGAGCCATCTCGGGCGAAACGACCACGCAGGCTGCCCCACCATCGGTTTCCTGGCAGCAATCGTAGAGGCGCAAGGGTTCGACGATGTGCCGGGCCGACTGGTGCTCCTCGAGGGTCAGCGGCTTCCCGTGGAAGAAGGCCCGGGGATTCTTGATCGCGTGCTCGCGCTGAGCGATGCACACCTCCGCGAGATCCTCGCTGGTGCAACCCGTCTCGTGCATATAGCGCTGGGTCACCATGGCGACCCAACTCGCCGGGGTCATCAGCCCCGACGGCATATACCAGCTCCAGTGAATCAGATCCGAGGTCGTGGGGCCCCCGGAGACGCCCTCGCTATAGCGGGCTCCCGAGCGGCCATTCAGCGCGCGGTAGACGACCACAGCCTTGGCACTGCCCGTGGCCACCGCCATCACGGCCTGGTGCATGACACCGATGGCCGCACCCCCGCCATGCGGGGTTCGACTGAAGAACCGCAGATCCCCAACCCCCACAGCCCGCGCGACTTCAATCTCATCGCTGTTGTCCATGGTAAAAGTCGTCATACCATCGATATCGGCAGGGGTCAGCCCGGCGTCAGCGATGGCCGCGCGGCAGGCCTCCGCCGCCAGGGCAAGCTCTGAGCGCCCGGAATTCTTTGAGTACTCGGTCTCGCCAATCCCTACGATGGCAGCTTCGTCCTTGAGAGTCGTCGGCATCGAATCAGTCTCCCGCCGGCAAGGTCAGCTTGACGGTGCCCGTAACATGGTTTCCCCACGCGTTCTTCCCCGTCACCTCGACGGTCACCGCGTTTCCGGTCTCATCCTTCTCCGCCACCGCTCCCGTTAGGGTCATGGTGTCGCCCGGCAAATTGGGCGTGCCCAGCTTGATCGACACGCCAGTGATGCGCGCATCGATGCCTGCCCAATCCGTGACGAAGCGACTCACTAGGCCGTTGGTCGTCAGGATATTCATAAAAACATCCTGCATACCCGCCGCTTCAGCCGCCTCCTTGTCGTGATGGACCGGCGTGTAGTCCTGGGACGCCACGGCTCCCGCCACGATCAGGCTCGACGTCAAGGCGATCGGAAGTTCGGGCAACGCATCCCCGACATTGACATCCTGGTAGCGCAACGTTTCTATACTCATCTGATATTTCCTCCCGCGCGTGCGCGGATCGGCATAAGATTTCTCATTGGGCACGCCTAAAAACGGGCAGCTTCATTTCGTCGTCGACGAGTTCGATACTCGCCTGAACCGGCATACCGATCTCTACCTCTTCGGGGTCGATGTCCAAAACATTCCCCACGAAACGAGTCCCCTCCTCGAGTTCCACCACCGCCACCACCAGGGGGTAGGTATACCCTGGCACCTCGGGATGGCGGATAACTACGAAGCTGTAGATCGTCCCCTGACCCGTCGAAAAAACGAAATCCCAATCGCTGGCCTGGCACTCGCCACACATGGGACGCGGCGGATGGCGCAAGGCCTGGCAACGCGAACATCGCTGAATCGCCAGCTCGTCTTTTTCGACGCAATCCCACCACCACGCGTTGTCGTGGCCGAGGGCGGGCTTCAAACGCTGGGGGCGACTCGGAGCCGCCGCCTCGCTGCTCGATGATGCGGAGGCTTCGGCAATCTCAAATTTCAAAACGCGGAAAGTTAGCCAGCCCACCTCTTCGTCGTTCTGGTCGCGAAAGGTGCTGCGGGTATTGATGAAATAGCCAATGCCCAGGCCCGTGGCCTTCTGCTCCGAGATCGATTCAATCACGGTCTTCGCGCGGATCTCGTCGCCCATCTTCAAGTAGCGCGTGTATTCCTGCTCGGTATTTGTGGCCACCACTCCGGTGAAGCCCTTCGAATCAAAAAGCCGATGCAATTCCTTTTGCTTGTCCCGGGGATCGGATTCCCCTGACGCCATGGAGACGCCGCCGAGGATCCACGTCTGGAGCATCGTGGGGGGCGCCACGAGTTCACCGTGGACCGAGGCCGCGGCCTCGGCGGCATCCGTATAGGCGCCGCAGGCATCCCCCATAGCTTCGCACCAATGGCGCACCATGGCGGCATTCACCGGATCTCTTCCTCGATCCTCAAGGCCAATATCCAGACCCACGTAGGCCTCGAGTTGTTTTTCGAATTCTTCGCGTTCCGTACCGCTAATCGCCATCTCTTGAACTCCTCAAGGCCCTTGGGACGAACCGCGCAGAATCAACTCCGCGGACGCCCGCATTTTTTCGAGCATCGGGGCCTGCCCATGAACTCCGCCCGCCCAGCCCATCAGCAGCGCATACCAGACCTGGTTCAGGGTCTCGGCGCTCTGGGCCTCACGCAGGCTCGGGTTTGGGTCGGCCAATTTTCCATTGCCATCGCGGGGCACTTCATCGCGCAGGGACATCGCCAGCATTCGCTCGATCCGCGCGTGGTAGGCGGCCATCTTCTGGGTCAACTCGGGATCCCCCGATGAAACCGCCTTGAGCAGAGCCCGAGCCAGATTCTGCCGCCGCAGAAGACCGCGAACCACTAGGTCGAAGAAGCCCATTACCCGCTCCATCTCACTTGCCCCCGATGGCGGTCGAGCGCAAAAACGTTTTTCAAGGTTCTCGACCTCGAATTCCAGGGCGGCCACCAGCAGTTCTTCCTTACTGCGAAATCGGCGATAGAGGGTTCCCAGCGCCACCTCTGCATGGGCGGCGACATCGCGCAGGCGAACCGCCTCGAACCCGCCTTTCTCGGCGAGATCGATCGCGGTCTCCACGATCCTTCGGGAGCGCTCCTCCATGGGTTGATCCATGGCCTAATTGAAACACGTTTCAGCTCGAATGGAAACACGTTTCAGCCAGCCAGCAGGTGGCCCAGCGAACCGGGCCTCGGGGAGAGTCCAATAGCCCGGGCCGGGCCCGTCGACTAGGCTCCGGCCATGCCCGCGCCCGCCGATCTCGATGCCTTTTGCCGGGCGATTCTCCAGCGCGGCGACCTCGCGAGCAAACTTTCACCCCCCCGCTGCCCGGTGCCCCCCAGCGAGGAAATCCCCGCAGCCGAACCGCCCCCAAGCCGCCCCGCCCGGGATCCCGGGCTCACCATGATCGGCGGCGCGGCCCCCTTGCCCCGGCCCGGGCAACTCGCCGACCCCGCCCAGCGGGCCATCTGCCTGGCCCGCTTTGCCCACCACGAATTGATGGCCGTGGAACTCTTCGCCTGGGCGCTCCTGCGCTGGCCCGCAGTGCCCCGCGACCTTCGCAAGGGCTGGCTAGCGGCCCTGGCCGACGAACAGATTCATTGCCAACTCTACCTGGATCGCCTCGAAGCCCTGGGCAGCCGGCTCGAAGAACACCCGCAATCCGACTATTTCTGGAAGCAGGTGCCGGGCATCGAAGCCTCTCCCCACGGCCCGCGCGCCTTCCTCGCCGCCCTGGGACTGACCCTCGAGCAGGCCAATCTCGATTTTACCCTGGTCTACCGGGATGCCTTCCGCAGCGCCGGGGACGAGGCCAGCGCCGAAGTTTTCGAGCGGGTCCACGCCGACGAAATCCGCCACGTCGCTCTGGCCGCACGCTGGCTGATGCGGCTCTCCCCGGAGCACGGCGACGACACTGTCGGGGCCTACGAGGAAAGCGTTCCCTACCCGATGGCGGCGGCCCGAGCCAAGGGCAGGCGCTTTAGCCCCGGCGCGCGTCGCGAAGCGGGGCTGGACGCCGCCTTCATCGAGCACGTCCGAACGGCCCGCTCCAGCCAGGAGTTGGCGGGTGCCGGGCGCCCGCCGGGAGAAGACTCGTAGCCCCGGAACTCGTCACCCTCTACCCCAACCTCGGCGGCGAGGAGGGGCCGGGATGGAAGCGCCACAGCAAGCTTCCCGCCGTCGCGCGCACCGCGCGCCTCTGGCGCCATCTCTTCGGCACGCCTCAGCGCCTGCTCGGCCTCGGCGAGGATCCGGGTGAAGCCTGGCCCGCCTCCCTCGGCCCCCGGCCCACCGGCCCGGCCTTCGACTGGCTGGACGGGGTCTCAAGCGCCTGCTGGCTCGCCAATGAGGAGGCAGTCTCCGAGGGATTGGGGGCGGACGGAGCGAGCGCGCCCGCCGACATCGTCCGCAGGGTTCACGACAAGGCCTTCGCGGCAAATTTTGCGTCCGCCTCGGGCTACCTGCCCAAGTGCTTGGCCGACCTCACCTGCGTCTACGCACCCGGGGAACTCGCCGAACCCGGGCCCTGGCTCGCCGAGTTCAAGGCCCGGCTCGCCGCTTGGCCGACCTGGACGGGAGGCCGCTTTACGCTCAAGCCCCGCCACGGAAGCAGCGGCCGGGGGCGCGTGGGGGGAAGAGCCGGAGCCCTCGACGAAGCCAAGCTCCGCGCCTCCCTGCCCCGGCTCGCCGAGCGCGGAGGAGCGGTCCTCGAACCCTGGCTCGAGCGCACCCGCGACCTCTCGGTCATGCTCCAGATCGCCCCGCCTGAAATGGGGACGGAGGGAGGCGTCCGTCTCTTGGGCACCGCCGAACAGATCCTCGCGCCGAGCGGCGTCTATCTCGGACACCGGGGAGAGATCGACTCCCGGGGCCGAGTCTTCAGCGGCTGCGACGACGAGGAACCGATGCGCGAAGCCGCCGCCGCCCTGGCCGGCGAAGCCCGAGCCGCGGGTTATTGGGGGCCCTGCGGCGTGGACGGCTTTGCCTTTCAACGGCCCGGGAAGCCCGCCGAACACTCGGCGAGCGAACCCGAATTGCGCCCCCTGGTCGAGTTCAATGCTCGCTTCACCGTGGGCATCGTCGTCGTGGGCCTGATTCGCCGGGCCCTCGAACGCGTCAAGCCGGAGATCGGACTCGAACCCGGCGGACGCGCCGGGTTTCTCTTCGGTCTCGAGCCGCCGCCGGGCTGGCGCTCCTGGCAAGCCCTCGCCGAGGCCGCCGGCCCTGGCGTCCGGCATCTCCCCCTGGATCAGGCCCCCAACGGCCCGGCCCTGCTCTTCGACAGCGACGCCCGCACCCTACGCCAACTCGCGGCCGAACCCGGCTAGAGTCTCGCGAAGCGCGGCGACCGCTTCTCGAGAAGGGACCGGACGCCCTCCTCGAAATCCGACCGCCCAAAGCTTTCGACCACCGGGCTCTGGAATTTCGCGTTGGCCCGGGCCCGGTCCGCCGCCCTGTGCTCGTAGACCCGACGCTTCGTTGCTGGCCCCTTACAGGCCACAAGACCATCCCGGCTGCTAGGGTGTTTTTATGCGCCTGCGCATCCTCACTCTCAACGTCTGGGGCCTACCCCTAGGCCTGACCCGCCATCATGATGACCGTATGCGGGCAATCGGCCAGAGCTTTGCGAACTCTGGGGCAGACGTGATCGCACTCCAGGAAGTCTGGACCGAGGGGGGCCGGAGGGTGCTGGCCGCCGCGGGCAAAGACGCCGGCTACGGCTGGATCTGGCATCGCCCGGCCGCCTTCGGGGGGAGCGGTCTGATGGTCTTGAGTCGGCTGCCCATCCGCGCCCACAGCTTCACCCGCTTCCGATTGGCCGGACTCCCCCAACGCCCGTACCACGGTGACTTTTATGCGGGCAAGGGCTTCGTCAACCTTCAGTTTGCCACCGACGCCGGCCCCCTGACCCTGGTCGATACCCACCTTCACGCGGGCTACAGAGCCGACGAAGAATTCGACGAATACCGGGGCATCCGCGCCGCCCAGGCCATCGAAATCGCCGCCCACCTGCGCAGCGTACCGACCCCGGTGATCGCCGTGGGTGATTTCAATACCTCGGAAGGCGACGATGCATACGCAATCCTGCTGGCGCTCAGCGGCTGCTCGGATCTCGCCGTCGATCTCGACAAGCGCCAGGCCACCTGCTTGGCCCCGCATCCCTACCGCGGCGCCGGAGCCACCGAAGAGCGCATCGACCTCGTGCTCGCCCGCTCAGGCCCGGCAACGAAACTCGAAGCCGTCGCCCTTGACCGCGTATTCGACGACGAACTCGTCTTCGACGGGGAAGCCGGCCGCTATTCCGACCACGCGGGGCTGCGGGCCGACTTCGCGCTCCACCGACGCCGTGATGGCCTGGCCCCCTTCGAACCCGCGGCCCTCAACGCCGCGCCCATCAATGCCGCGGCCATCAATGCCGCGCCCATCAACGCCGCGGCCCTCGACCATGCCGAGTCGGAGTTGCAGTGGGGAATCCGCGCTGCCCACGCCCGCCGCCGGGCTGAATTCCGGGGGGCAGGGGTGACCGTGGCCGGGAGCCTGCTCGCCGGCGGCGCCGCCTGGCGCATGCGCCGAAGGCGAAGAAGCTTTCTCTCGAACCTCGGCCTCGGCTTCGCCGGGCTCGGCCTCTTCGGCGGCCTGGCGGCGCTGCTGGGCTCCCACCGGGTGGTGGAAAACGAAGTGGCGGGCTTTGCCGACATCGAGAAAATCCTGACCCGCTTGAGAGCAGAGAGCGCTGGGGCTGGTAGTCTCCCCTCCTCATGACGATTCGAGCGATCATCTTTGATTTGGGCGGCGTCGTTCTCGGATCGCCCCTCCACGCCATCGCGGAATACGAACGCGAACTCGGCATTCCCGCCAACTTCGTCAATCGGGTCGTGGCCGAGACCGCCCCCGGCGGCGCCTGGTCCCGCCTGGAGCGCGGCGAGATCTCGATGGAAACTTTCTTCACGGATTTCGAGGCCGACTGCCAAGCCGCGGGCCACACCCTCTCCGCCCCCGCCATGTTCGAACGCATGGGCCGGGCCACCCTGCCCCGCCCGATCATGCTCGAAGCGATCCGGCGAATTCGTGGGGCGGGATTCCTCACCGCCGCGCTCACAAATAACTGGGCCAACAGTCCCGACGACGAGACAGCCGCGCCGTGGGGCGGCACCCGGGCGCTCACCGAACACTTCGACGTCTTCGTCGAGTCGAGCGTCGAGGGCCTTCGGAAGCCCGACCCCAAGATCTACACCCTCACCTGCGAGCGCCTGGGCATCACCCCTCCCGAGGCGGCCTTCCTCGACGATATCGGGACCAACCTAAAATCCGCTCGGGCCTTGGGCATGACCACCATCAAGGTCGATGACCCCGAGCAGGCCCTCGGCGAACTCGAGGCCGTCATCGGCCTCGAACTCAAGGACCCGGCGCGCGACTAGCCCGCCCGGGTTTCCGATTCAATCGGCGTCGGGATACTCGATCCGCCCGCCTGGGGCGCGCATCCGGGACTGGCATGTGAGTACCCAGCCCGCCTCGATCTGGCTGTCGTCGAGGCCACCGTCGTTCACGAGCATCTCGACATCCCCCTTCTTGACCAGAGCCATGCAGGCGCCGCAATAGCCCTCTGTGCAGGCGCAGGGCGCGTCGACCCCCGCCCGGTGGCAGGCGGCCAAGATCGTCTCGCCCTCGTCCACGCTGACCGAGTGGACCTCGCCGTCCAGATAGATCTCCACGGCCTCCCCAGAACCCGCTGCCTTCGCCCCCGCATCCGCGATCTCGGTCTCCGCGATCTCGGTCTCCGCGATTTCAAAGCGCTCGATAAAAATCTGCTCGGCGG
>JAPKBZ010000186.1 GCA_028823175.1 Myxococcota bacterium | reverse complement strand
GGAATTCAAGAAGGGATTTTCCATGCGGACGACCATTGCCGTGGTCGAGGACGAGCGCGACCAGCGTGAGAACTACGTGGCCGCGCTTTCGGACAGTTTCCGGGTTTGCGCGTATGCGAGCCATGCCGAGGCATTGGCGGGCATGGAGCACGAACCCCCGAGCCTGGCGATCCTCGACGTGATCCTCGGGGACGAGATCGATGGCGGCTTCGAGTTGTGCCGCGAACTGCTCGCCCGGCACCCGGGGCTTCCCATCGTGTTCGTCTCCACCCGAGTGGACGAGATCTCACAAATCTCGGGCCTGAACCTCGGGGCCTGGGATTACATCGCCAAGCCCGTAGCGCTCCCGGTGCTCGTGCAGAAAGTACGCCGGCTGCTGTGGGTCGCCGCTCACCCGGCGCGTTCCTCGGATGCCGCAGAGGTCTTCGAGGGGGGCGACCTGCGCGTGGATATCGGACGCATGCAGGTTACCTGGCAGGGCCAGGAACTGGACCTCACCCTCACCGAGTTTCGCGAGGTCACCGCCCTGGCCCGGCGCCCGGGCCGGGTGATGAGCTACGCCCAACTCATGGAGGCCGCCGAGCAGGGCGTGGTCACGCGGAACACGGTGAACACCCACATCCGCAACCTGCGCAAAAAATTCAAAGCTGTGGACCCGGGCTTCCGCCAGATCGCCACCGAATACCGCGTGGGGTACCGGTGGCTCGAGTAGGCCCGGGCAGGAGCCGGCGGCGGAGACTGGCATCGGGCCTGGCGCCGAAGCTCGCGCTCTTCAGCGCTCTACTGGTTTCGATCCCGGTCGGGGCCTGGCTCTACTTCTCGCGCGAGGTGCCGCAATTTGCCCTCGAGGCCCAGGGCGAGGCGCTGGACTTAGCGGCCCGGGCGGTGTCCACCGTGCTCCACGACCGGCCGAAGCTCTTTCGGGTCGAGGGCGTCGCGCCCGCGCGCCTCGATGACTGCCCGCCCCTGGAACTCACCGGCCGCATGCGCCGGGACGGCTCGGCCCGGGACTGGAACGACTTGGCCGCGCGAAGCTGCCGGTTAGAAACCCTGCGCGGCGATGCCGCCCCGGGCGATGCGCCCTTCGCCGTGGACCTTTCTCTCGGGCGCACACGAAGGCACCTATGGGCGCTCTTCCGGGTGGAGGATGCCGACTTCCATATCCGCCACCCGCGCTACTCGAGCCTCGACCGCAGCGACCATGTAGAGATCGCTCTGCCGGGCGAAGGCGGCGCGATCGATCATTACGTTGTGCTCCTGGAGGCAGACGGCGCCACCACGGCCTACGCGGTGGGGAGCCAGCGGCGCTATCCCCTCGGCGACGGGCAGCCGGCGGAGTTTATTGAGGGCCGCTGGCTGGCGACCCAAGGGCCCGGGGGCGAGACCTCGGGCTACGTGCTCGAGTTGAGCCTGCGCCTCGAGGCCTTCCCGGGTCGCATTGGCTTTGCGGTGGCGGATGTCGACCGCAGCGCCGGTTGGGTGGCGCGGCTGGTGGGCACCGTGGACACCGAACCCGGTGGCCCTGGGGACGCCCCGCGCGGCGAGACGGCCGCCGGCACCGCCGGACTCGTCTTCCTGCCCGCCCCGGAACTCGAGGCGATCCTCGATGGCCTGCAACTCGAACGGGCGCGCATCCAGGTGATCGACGTGCGGGGCCACGTGCGAACGGCCTTCGACGCCGGCATCGGACGGGTCCCGGCTCTCGAACGCAGTCGTCTGGTGGCCGAGGCTCGGGCGGCCCTACCCGGAAGCGACTGGGCGGTCACCCCCTATGTGGGCGAAGCCATGAGCGCTGCCGCCGCGCCGATCTGGCTGGGGGGCGAGGTCGGAGGCGTCGTGCTCATCGAGCAGAGCAACCTGCAAACCCTGGCCGCCCGGGAGGCGCAGCTCAGCGAGTTCTTCCTCGCCATCCTGGGGGCCTGCCTTTTTGCGGGCGCCCTACTCTCGCTGTTTGCCGCGCGCCTGGGCTGGCGCATCCGGCGGCTCCGCAACGAGGCCGCCGGCGCCATCGATGCCGTGGGCCGGGTGCAAACCCTCGAGATCGCCGCCGCCGCCCGGGCCCGGGACGAAGTGGGCGACCTGTCGCGCACGCTGTCCGAACTGCTCGGACGCCTGGGCGCCTACACGCGCTTTCGCGAGGAGATCCCCCGCGTGCTGCGCCACGAGATCAACAATCCTCTCAACACCCTCAGCCTCTCGCTTCAGAACCTGGGCAGCGAGGACCCCGAACTCAAGAACAACCCCTACGTGCAGAGCGCCGAGCGCGGGGTGCGGCGCATCCACGAAATCATCGAGACCGTCACCGAAGCCGCGAACCTCGAGCAAACCCTGGGCGAGGAAACCCTTGAGCCCATGGACCTCGCCGCCCTGGTGCGCGACTACTGTGCAAGCCCCGTGCTCGGCGCCAGCCGACGCCGCTTCCGCGTCACCGGCGCCGACACCCCTGCCTGGGTCCGCGGCTCGGAGTTCCATGTCGAGCGCCTGCTCGACAAGCTCATCGACAACGCCGTGGAGTTCAGCGCCCCGGGCAGCGAGATCGAGGTGGCCCTAGCCCGCACCAGCGGCCATGGCATCCAGCTCACCGTGAGCAACGCCGGCCCCACCCTCAGCGAAGACCAACTCGAACAAATCTTCGACGCCCTGTTCTCAAACCATCCCCCCGAACCCGCCCAAAAGGGCACTTCAGCCAGCCACACGCGCGCGCCGCATTTGGGCATCGGGCTCTATCTCGTACGGCTGATTGCGACGTCCATGGGCGGCCGAAGCTTCGCGCGGAACCGGAAGGCGAGGGATGGAGTTGATGGAGCCGCCGGGGTTGATGGAGTTGAGGCGGGAGTTGAGGTGGGGGTGGAGGTGCCGGGGGTGACCGGGAGTGATGTGCCGGGGGGGGAGTAGGGTGTTTGAGGGGGGGGGATGAAGGGATGAGTGAAGGGATGAGTGAAGGGATGAGCACCGAGCCAATGGCTTCAGATCGCTTGACACGAAAACTGAAACAGCTTGCGGCGCCCTGTATGCCACCACCTAGATCTGCGATTCCTGCAGCGGAATCAAGCCAAGCCGCGCTCACGGCGAACGCGGTCTTTATTACGCCACGCCGCCTCCGTTTTTCGGTCGCAGCAAAACTTCAACCTGGTTCAGCGGACTAAATATGCCGACTCCATCGAAACAGCAAAAGCCAAGAATAGCTTACGACTTGATGAACTCCGGAAAAGTCTATGGGTATCCGAAAGGATGCTGGTCCGACGAAGAAACGGGACGGATCGACCACGCCGAACGCCGTCGGAAAGAGGCTCTTCAGACCAAAAAACGTCGAACTGCGGCAGCCAAACTGAGAGCAGACAAAATCATTC
>JAPKBZ010000185.1 GCA_028823175.1 Myxococcota bacterium | reverse complement strand
TGGTCGAATGTGCCGAAAGAAGTCGGATTCGCGTAGCTCCCCACATCCACCAGCCCAGTGTGGCCGGGCGTAT
Source organism: Myxococcota bacterium (assembly GCA_028823175.1). GTDB lineage: Bacteria > Myxococcota_A > UBA9160 > UBA9160 > UBA4427 > JAZXM01. The sequence continues at coordinate 3,389 of JAPKBZ010000185.1, read as the reverse complement.
CGCAGTTGGCCATGGCTCCAGGAGCGCCCGGAAGGCCGCACGTCGGTGCTCCCCCGCCGCCCGCATAGTCCATAAAGCTCGCACTAATCGGGTCGAAATAGGCCGCCTTGTACCACTCGTCCTCGCTGGCCAAGAAGATCTGGGCGGCTTCGTTTCGGAGAACTCCGCCGGGATTGGCCCCATTCAGGGTATATGCGCCTACTTCGGTATCCGCGCCCCCCTGGCCGTTATTCAGCCAGTTGGTAAAACGGAGGGCGTCGAAGAAGGAAACGTAATTGACGGGGTTATTTCCCTTGCCGGGCTTCGCGTTGTAGCTGAAGTCACCCCACGAACCGTGGCGCTCGATCCCTCCGCGCCAGTCCCAAGCCATCTGCCCGTTATAGAGACCATGCAAATCTTCCTTCGACGCCACGGCGTTCAAGAACTCGGAGTACTGCGCATTCGTCGTTTCATACGCAGAGATGCCGAAGGCATGATCGACGGCCCCATAGCCCGTGTCGTCATTGGTATTGGAGACCGTCGGGTTGCTGACGACTCGCCAGTCCATCGAGATCGAGCTGGCCGGTGCCGCGATCAGCGCGGTGAGCACTGCGGCGGCCAGGGTGAATGCCAGATTGAGCGATCGGTTCTGTGTATGCATGTCGGTATCCCAAATGTGAGGAGGGTTCCGTGCCTATTGCCTCTGATGCCTCTAAGCATTCCGTGGGCAATGACGCACACTATTCAGATCTAAAGACGAGGTGAACCGATTTCTTGAGGTCGTTTTCGGTGAAACCCCCTTTCTGAAGGCTTTAAAACTGAATTCATTTTTCGAACGCAGTTAAATAAATCGCCTTGCACCGGGAACACCTTTCGGTTGCCTGCGGATTGCGAACTTCTTCGCCTCGGATGCGCGCGCTGTCTCCTATCAATTTCCCTTGAACTGCGCGCGCATCCGCCTCTGGGCCGACCCCATCGAGGTCCAAAGGCGCCCTGACAGCAGGCACCACCGCAATCCCCCGACGACGAGCACCCCACCCGGTCGCCCCTCGCCCGGGACCGCAGGGTGGGTGGGTGGGTGGGTGCGAGGGGGGCATTTAGGCCCCGTTGCCCAGCCGATTTCGGCCCCAAACGCCCCCTGCCGGTGGGCCTTCCCCCCGCTCAATCCGCGGAATTATTTATTGAAGGCGATTCAAAAAATCTAGAACGTTGATTGAGAGTCGTGCTGCCCCTACTCTCCCGGTCGAGCAACTCACTTTGTGGGGTTTCCCAGGCAGCAGTGGGCGCCGCCAATCGAAACCCGAAAGCTCCAAGCCGGCCAGGAGGCTGATCCCCGTGTCCGAAGCCTCTCAGACCAAAACGCCCTCCGCGCGAGAGGGCGCCCCACACAGGGGCGAGGGCTCGGCAAACAGCCCCGCCGGGGGCCCGGGCGAGTCGCCTAAGGCCCGCAGGAGCTCGCTCCTCGCCCGTCTCGAAGCCGCCGCCCAGCGCTGGCGCACCCCGCTGCTTGTGGGTTTCAACCTAGTCCTTGCGGTCACGGCCTACGTCGCCGCCTTCGCCCTCCGCTTTGACCTGACCATTCCCTTCGAGTATTTCGGGGTTCTAATCAGCGCCCTGCCCCTGCTGCTCGTCGCCAAGGGCCTGGGCTTCTGGGCGGCGGGGCTCTACTCGGGCTGGTGGCGGCACCTCAGCATGGCCGATGCCTGGGATATCGCCCGGGGCAACGCCCTGGGGTCGGCGATCTTCCTGGGATCCGTGGTCTTCTTTATGGGGCTGCAGGGCTTTCCGCGCAGCGTTTTCATCCTTGACTTCATCCTCTGCACCGGCGGCATGGCGGCCGTTCGCTTGGCCCTTCGCGTCATGCGCGAGCGGCGCGAAAACCCGCGCGGGCGCCACGCCGCGGACGCCGCCCTAATCGTCGGGGCGGGCTCGGCGGGCATTCGGCTGCGCGACGAGATCGAGCGCAGCGGCCAGAGCCGAACCGTGGTGATGGGCTTCATCGACGACGACGCCCTAAAATCGGGGCTTCGGGTGGCGGGCTGCCCTGTCCTCGGCGATATCGATGCCATCCCCGAGATCGCGCTTCGCCACGGCGTCACGAAGATCATGATCGCGATCCCCTCTGCGCCCGGGCACCTCACCCGGCGCATCATCGAACGCTCCCGGGAGGCCGGCATTCCCTGCCTGCTCCTGCCCAACCTCGGCGAAATCGTCGAGGGCCGGGTGCTCTACAGCCAGATGCGCGAGGTCAAGGTCGAGGACTTGCTCGCACGAGAACCCGTCGAGGTCGGCTTGCCCCATGTCCAGGGGCTCGTCCAAGGCAAAACCGTGCTCGTCACCGGCGCTGCCGGCTCCATCGGCTCGGAGCTCTGCCGCCAGATCATCGCGGCAGGACCGAAGACCCTGATCCTCTTCGATCGCCACGAAAACGGCGTCTTCGACCTCGAGGCCCAGCTACGCGCCGGCCCCTCGAAGGCGCGCCTTATCCCGATCCTCGGCGACGTGCTGCTCGTGGATCAGCTGCAGGCCGTCTTCGCCGCCCACACCCCGGATCTCGTCTTTCATGCCGCGGCCTACAAGCACGTCGCGCTTTCCGAGAAGAATCCCCTCGAGACCGTGCGCAACAACGTGATCGGCACGCGCAACGTGGTCCGCGCCGCGGCCGCTAGTGGTGTCGCCCACTTCGTGCTGGTCTCCACGGACAAAGCCGTGGAGCCGAGCAACGTGATGGGCCTCACCAAGCGCGTGGCCGAGCGAATCGTGCAATCCGTCAAAGCGGCCGAGAACGTGCCCGGGCGTTTTGTCGCCGTGCGCTTCGGCAACGTGCTGGCCTCCAACGGCAGCGTGGTTCCCATCTTCCGCGAGCAGATCGCCCGGGGCGGGCCTGTCACGGTGACCCATCCCGACGTGACCCGCTTCTTCATGACCATCCCCGAAGCCGTGGAGCTGATCCTCCGGGCCACCGCCCTCGAATCCGACGACGAGATCTTCTTGCTCGAAATGGGCCAACCCATCAAGATTGTCGACCTGGCCCGCAACATGATCGAGCTCTCCGGGCTCACTCCCGGCGAGGACATCGCCATCGAATACATCGGCCTGCGCGAGGGAGAAAAGCTCCACGAAGCCCTCGTGCACCCCGACGAAAAGCTGCGCCCCACCGAGCACCGCGACCTGCAGGTTCTCCAGGGCGCTTCTATGGCGGCGGATCTCGGCCCGCGCATCCAGGCCCTTGAAGAGGCCATCGCCCAGGGCGCCCTGCCCGCCATCTTCGAGCAGTTGGTGGCCATTGTGCCGGACTACCAACCCAGCGAGAGCATCGTCGCGCTCATCGCCGAGCAGGAAGAACTCGGTAAGGCGACGCGCACCGAGCCCGTGCTGGGGCGCGACTCCCATCTCCACATCGTCTAGGG
>JAPKBZ010000077.1 GCA_028823175.1 Myxococcota bacterium | reverse complement strand
TCCTTCTTCCAACTCGGGACAACGTAACAGCGGCACCCCGACCACGCCTCCGGTACTCTTGGCCCCGGCGGTCCGCGCCCTCACTCCCGACTTTCGCATCGCGAGCCCAATCCTCCATGCCCACCCCCCAAAACCCGGCTCAGCAGACAGTGTTCGTCAACGGGGACAGCACCCCGGTGGCAGCGCACTGCACGGTCACGGGCCTGCTGGAGGTCCTGGGCTTGGGGGGGAAGAGAGTGGCCGTTGCCGTCAACCGGGACGTGGTTGCGCGATCCCGCTACGGGTACGTAACCCTGGCCGAAGCGGACCGGGTTGAAATTCTCGAAGCCGTTGGAGGAGGATGATCCATGTCTGCAAGCGAAACGCGCGACACCTGGCGGGTGGGTAAATACGAGTTCGGCTCGCGTCTGATCATCGGGAGCGGGAAATACGACTCTTTCGAACAGAATCTCGAGTGTGCCGAGGTCTCGGGGGCCGAGATGATCACCGTCGCCCTGCGCCGGGTCAATTTCGACGCCGCCAAGGGCCCCCGCCTGCTCGACGTCATCTCGCCCGATCGCTTCACTATTCTCCCCAATACCGCGGGCTGCTATACCGCCGACGACGCGATCACGACCGCCCGTATGGGTCGCGAACTCCTCGACACGGACCTGATCAAGCTCGAGGTCATCGGCGACGAGCGGACCCTCTTCCCCGATGTCCCCGCCACCCTCGAAGCCGCCCAGGTTCTAATCAACGAAGGCTTCACCGTGCTCCCCTATATCACCGACGACCCGGTGGCCTGCCAGCGTCTGGCCGGCATGGGGTGCCCGGCGGTCATGCCCCTGGCCGCCCCGATCGGCTCGGGGATGGGCATCCGCAACCCCGCCAACCTCCGCATCATCCTGGAGACCGTCGAAGTCCCGGTGATCGTCGACGCGGGGGTGGGTACCGCGAGCGACGCAGCCCTTGCCCTCGAGCTGGGGGCCACAGCCCTGCTGATGAATACCGCCATCGCCCACGCCAAGGACCCCGTCGCCATGGCCCGGGCCATGCGCCTGGGCGTCGAGGCCGGGCGCCTCGCCTACCAGTCCGGCCGCATGCCCCAACGCCTTTACGCCTCGGCCTCGAGCCCCCTCGACGGCCTCGCGAGCTATTGACACCCAGACCCGCCGGGAAGGGATGGCCCGAGCGACCGGTTCTCGCTCTCGTGGTCGATGCCGACTCCACCCGAGGCGAGCGAGGCCTCGCCGTAGCCGAGGCCTGTGCCGAGGGAGTGGACTGGCTCCAGTTGCGCGAGCGAGACCTTGAAGGAGCGGCCTGGCTCGGCTGGGCCACGGCTCTCGGGGCCCGCGTGCGCGCCCGCGCCCCGAACACTCGAATTATCGTCAATCGCCGCCTGGATTTTGCCCTGGCCCTCGGCGCCGAGGGCGTGCACCTGGGCTCCAACGCCGTTCCCCCGGAAGAGGCCCGAGCCCTCTTGGGAGAGGGCGCGCTGGTGGGCGTGTCGACCCATGCAATCGGCGAAATTCGTGGCCTCTCCCAAGCCGCCGACTACGTCCACCTCGCCCCCGTCCACGCGCCGAACTCGAAGGTCGCGACCCGGCCCGAGTTGGGCCTCGGGCCCCTCGCCCTGGCCTGCACCGGAGAAATGCCGGTGATCGCGCAGGGGGGCATGGATGCCCGAAGAAGCCCGGAAGCCCTTCGCTCGGGGGCCGCCGGCGTGGCGGTCACCGGAGCGATTCTCGCGGCGGCAAGCCCAGCCCGCGCTGCGGCTGAGCTTCGCGCCGCCCTGGACACCGTACGCTGACGCGCCCTTTCCTCAGTCGTCGCCCAGAGCCTCGACCCGAGCGCCTCGGGAAGGCCGCACCCAAAGGCTCTGAGGCCTACGCCCAAAGCGAGCCTCGAAGCCCCGGCTGATCTGCTCTTCGGCGACCTCCCGCGAATCCGTCAGGACGAGGTGAAGGGTGAAGCCCCCGAGCCCAGCGCCGGTCAGGCGCGAGCCAAGGACCCCTTCGCAGCTTGGACCGAAGGCGCACAGCCAATCGATTTCCGGGGTCGAAACCGCGTAGTCCTCGGCCAGGCTTGCCTGGGCCTCGGCCAGCAGGGAGCCCAGTCCTTGCAGGTCACCCCCGGCGAGAGCTTTGCAGAACGCCTCGACTCGCTCGTTCTCGCTCAGGACATGGCGAGCTCGGCGAAAGAGCAGCGGCTCGAGAGCGGCCTCGAGGGCTTCCATCTCCACGCCGGCCAGGTCGCTCAGCGTCCGGGCCGACGGAGGGGCGAGGCCCGCGCGGACCGCCGCGTCCAAGGCCCGGCGGCACTCATCGACCCGAACTCCGTAGGTCCCGTCGGCCAGGCGGCGTTCCACCCCCGAGTGGACGAGCAGTAAACCAAAGGGTTCGCCAGCCACGGAGATCGCCTCAACCTGCTCGCTTCGGCAATCGATCCGAAGGGCGTGGCCCTCCTGGCCAAGCGCACTCGCAAAATGGTCGAGGAGCCCGCAGCCAACCCCAACAAAGCCGCTCTCGGATCGATGGGCGATATGGGCCCAATCCCGGGGTCCCATTTCCAGACCCAACCCCTCGCTGACGCCCCCCGCCACGGCCACCCCCAGCGCTGCCGAACTCGAGAGCCCCGAGTTCATGGGGACCCGGCTGACGATTCCCAAATCGAAGCCCGAGGCCTGAACACCTTTCTCGGCAAGCGCAAAGAAGATGCCGCGAACGTAATCGCTCCAATCCCCGCGACGCCGTGAAACCCCGACGTCGAACTCGACGGACTCCGCCAGATCCCACGCCGAGGCGCGAACCCGGGAATCATTGCACGGAGCCAGCAGCACCAGCGTTTCCCGATCAATCGCGCACGGCAGAGCCAAGCCACCGTTGTAGTCGGTATGCTCGCCGATCAGATTGACCCGGCCCGGCGCCGAAGCGGCCCACTGGGCATCACGACCGTACTCTCGCCTGAAGGCCGAGAGCGCAGTTTCGACCCAGCGGCCTCCGTCTTCCATCCGAAAATCTCCCTCCTTGACGGTAGCGGCACCGGGACGTTGCCGTGTGCGCTCTACCCGAAAAGAACGACCGCCCCTGCCACACGAGACGCCTTGACGACCCGGGAGCAAGCAGACCGCTTTCTCGGTAAAGCGAGCGCACAAAATCCGCGAGAGCGGTACCCTAGCAATCCCTCTATTTGCGGGAAATCAGCATGAAGACCAACCAAAGAACACGCGGCAGGCGCTCGCCCTTCAACATGAGGCAGATCGGTGGCCTGCTGAACGCGGCGCTGACCGGGCTTCTCCTCGTGTTGGCCGCGCAGAATGCGGTGGCCAGTGACCCCTTCCTGCGCCGTACCCCCACGGTCCGCGCGGTTGAAAAGGTGGGGCCCTCGGTGGTCAGCATTACGACGGAACATCTCGAGGAAGTCCAGAACCCCTTCTCCCGCTTAGCTCCGAGCCCGAATCCCGAGCGCTATTACTCAAACCTCTTCGATGAGCGAGCGCCGAGTTCCACCCACGACCTCGGCTCCGGGGTCATCATCAGCGCCCAGGGCCATATTCTCACGAACGAGCACGTGATTCGTCGAGCTCGGCGGGTCTCGATCACCCTGGCCGATGGCCGTAGCTTCGCCGCCCGGGTGATCGGAGCGGACCCCACCAACGATATCGCCGTGCTCGAAGTCGAGACCGACGAAAGCCTGCCCTGGGCCGCGCCCGGCACCTCCGCGGACATCATGGTGGGCGAGCCCGTGATCGCCATCGGAAACCCCTTCGGCTTCGCGAATACAGTCACTACCGGGGTCATCTCCGCGACGAACCGTTCAATCCGAGCGAACCAACTCACCTTCCACGGTTTCCTCCAGACCGATGCCTCGATCAACCCCGGCAATTCGGGTGGCCCACTGCTCAACGCCGAGGGGTCCCTGATCGGAATCAACACGGCGATCTATCAAGGGGCAGAGGGGATCGGCTTCGCAATTCCCATCGACGTCGCCCGCCGAGTGGTCACCGAGTTAATCGAGCACGGTGAGGTTCACCCCGTCACCCTGGGGATCGACTTCCAGGATCTCGACCCGGCGCTCAAGGAAGTCATGGGGCTGCCCGCGACGATGAACGGCTCCCTGATCAACCGCGTCCGACCTGGGGGCCCGGCCGAGATCGCGGGGATCCGGCGGGGCGACATCCTCACCCAGATCAACGGACAGAATATCAAGTCCGCTCGACAACTCTACGAAGTGCTCGAAACAACCACCCCCGAGCAGAGACTTCAGGTCCGTTTCTTGCGCGATGGAAAAAACATGGACGTCACTCTGGTCGCACGCGAAATCCCTGAAAATGTTGCCGCGGAATTAGCGAGCCGCTTGATGGGCCTGGGCCTCTCGTGGCGCGACCAGATCGGGTTTGAAATCAGCACCGTACGACCACAGTCGCCTGCCGCGACCAAGGGGCTTCAACCCGGGGATTACCTGCTCGCCGTCAACGGCCTCGTACTGGATAGTTACGATGCTCTTCGGCGCGCGATTCTCGGATTGCGGGGACGAGACCGGGCATTGATCGTCGTTCAGCGAGGACGCGGTCGCTACCACCTCATGATCCCACTCAAATGATATTCGGCCTGGGATCCATAGGGGCCTACCCCGAGGAACCGATCCGCCCCTGCGGGTGTCAGAGTCGCGTGCAGCGCCCAGGGAGAGCCCGGAAAAAAACCGTCTCCCCGAAAAGGTCAGGGGCGCGCTCCTCACAGGGCGCCACAACGAAGAAACGAGAATTGGAGAACACCTTGGTCAATACCCGAAAGATCCGCCCGCTCGCGAGCCTCGCCCTCACCCTACTGGTTGCCGGGTTCTCCGTTCCCGCACTTGGCGATGAAAGCGAGAGCGGATTCTTCAGCCGCCTGCTCGGAAGCAGCACCCAAGATGCGGAGGAACCCGCCAAAGCCGGCCCCGAAGCCCAGCCCTTCTGGGAAACCGAGAGCCAAATTCCCGCACTGATCCCGGTAGGGGCTCCGACCACTTTTGCCGATCTGGCCGAGCGTGTTTCACCCGCGGTCGTCAGCATCCGCACTTCACATACCGTCGACCAGCATCCGCAGATGCCCCGCCAATTCGAGGATTTCTTCGGGTCCCCCTTCGGCCGGGGCCAGGGCCCGTCCAAAAAACGCGAAGGCGCGGGCAGCGGGTTCGTGATCTCTCGGGATGGCTATATCGTCACAAACAACCACGTGGTCGAAGGCAGTGAAGAGATCATCGTGGCCTTTGCGGATGGGACCGAATTGCCGGCCAGCGTAGTCGGGCGAGACCCCAAGACCGACATCGCACTGATCAAGGTCGAGAACGAGGGAGAACTTCTCGCCATCGCTCTAGGAGATAGTGATGCGGCTCGTCCGGGGGACTGGGTCGTCGCCATCGGCAACCCTTTCGGGCTCGAGCACACGGTGACCGCCGGAATCATTTCCGCAAAACACCGGAGAGATGTCGTGGGCGGCAGCTACGATGATTTCATACAAACCGATGCGGCAATTAATCCCGGAAACTCGGGTGGCCCCCTGATCAACCTTTCGGGCGAGGTCATCGGAATTAACACCGCGATCAATCCGCGTGCAAACACCATCGGCTTTACGGTCCCAATCAATATGGCCAAGAACGTATTGCCGCAGCTTCGAGCTCAGGGGCGTGTCACCCGCGGATGGCTGGGTGTAGTCATCCAGGGGCTGACTCCCGAGTTGGCGGAATCTTTTAGCCTGAGCAACGAGGAGGGTGCGCTTGTTTCGAAGGTCATGTCGGGAAGCCCAGCGGAGGAGGCGGGACTCGAACACGGCGATGTGATCATCAACTTCAATGGAACTCCCATCAAGGAGTGGCGCGACCTGCCCCGCCTGGTCGGTGAGACCAGCGCGAACGAGTCTGTCATCGTCGTTGTGGTTCGGGACGGAGACGAAAAACAAATTCCCATCCGAATCGGCACCCTGGATGAACCCCAGCTCGCCAGTGCCGATCCCGGCGGCGCCAACTCTTCGAATTTCGGCCTCAAAACGAACGATATCACCCCGGAAATAGCGGCACAGCTCAACCTCGAAAACGAAGACGGCGTCGTTGTCTCCGGCATCCTCGCGGGCACTCCAGCCGACGAAGCCGGACTGCGGCGCGGCGATGTCATTTTGGAGGTCGATCGTCACGCTGTAGAGAATCAGCGAGAGTTGGATCAACTCCTCGGAAAAAGTCAAACCAGCGTCCTCGTACTCATCCGACGAGGAGACTCCACGCTCTACATTCCAATGAAGCGATCTTGAGACGGGTAAGACGAGTGCAAAACTGTTCTGCATCGCATCCCTAAGTGCAGCACATGCCTTCTCCCGGCGATTCGGTGAATTTTCCCAGCTCGGGGCCACCACGCCCCTTGTTTTCGCTGCATCGGTGCGAACAGTACGGGCATGCGATACGAAAAACTCACGCTCAAGAGCCAAGAAGTTGTCCAGCAAAGCCAAGAACTCGCCGCGCAGCGGAGCCATGGCCAGGTGGAGTCCATCCATCTGCTCCTCGCGCTCATCGACCAAGAGGGCGGAAGCACGACGCCCATCCTGGAGAAGCTGGGCGTCTCCATTCCCCTCATTCGCCAGTCCGTAGAATCCTCACTGAGCAACCTGCCTCGAGTCACTGGCCAGAACCAGCTGCAGTTGGCTGCGAGTTCCTCGACTGCGCTCGAAGACGCATTCACCCAGGCAGAAGCGTTGAAGGACGAGTACGTCTCCACCGAACATATCCTGCTTGCCCTCGCGACTAACTCCAGGGATAAAGCAGGCGACATCCTGCGTTCCCAGGGCGCCTCGCCGGAGAATCTCCTCGAGGCCCTGAAGGCCGTACGCGGCTCTGCACGGGTGACGGACCCCGACCCCGAATCCAAGTACCAGGCGCTCTCCAAATACGGACGTGACCTGACGGAAGTCGCCCGCATGGGCAAGCTCGACCCTGTCATTGGTCGTGACGAGGAGATTCGGCGAGTCGTCCAGGTGCTCTCTCGACGTCGTAAAAACAATCCCGTACTCATCGGAGAGCCGGGCGTCGGCAAGACAGCCATCGCGGAGGGCCTGGCCCAACGGATCGTCGCCGGTGACGTCCCCGAAAGTCTGAAGGACAGGCGTCTAATCTCTCTGGATATCGGCTCCCTTATCGCAGGTGCGAAATATCGAGGAGAGTTTGAGGATCGGCTGAAGGCCGTTCTCCGGGAAGTTTCTGACGCCGCGGGAAAGGTGGTCCTCTTTATCGACGAGCTCCACACCATCGTGGGAGCGGGCGCAGCCGAAGGAGCCGCCGACGCGGCCAACATGCTCAAGCCTGCCCTCGCCAGGGGAGATCTGCACTGCATCGGTGCAACGACCCTGGATGAGTACCGAAAACATATCGAAAAAGATTCGGCCCTCGAACGTCGTTTCCAGCCCGTTCTGGTGGGAGAGCCCTCGGTTCCCGACACGGTTTCGATTTTGCGAGGCCTCAAAGAACGCTACGAGGTACACCATGGCGTGCGAATCTCCGACAGCGCCATCGTCGCCGCCGCCCGGCTCTCGAATCGGTATATCACCGACCGCTTCCTTCCGGACAAGGCCATCGATCTAGTCGACGAAGCGGCCAGCCGAGTCCGAGTCCAGATCGACTCAATGCCCGAAGAACTCGACCAGGTCGAGCGAAAGAGAATGCAACTCGAAATCGAGCGCGAGGCGCTCAAGAAGGAAAACGACGAAGCAAGCCGGGTGCGCAGCGAAGCCGTGGAAGCTGAAATCGCCGACCTCAGGGAAAAGTCCGACGCGATGCACGCGCGATGGCAGAACGAGAAGGCCATTATCGCCGCTGTTCGCGACAGCAAAGAGAAGAAGGAGCAGCTCGAAGTTGAGCTCGAGCGGGCCACTCGCAACGGTGATCTCGAGCGCGCGGCAGAAATTCGCTACGGCACCCTGATAAGCCTCGAAGATGAGAGCCAAAAGAGTCAGGAGAAGCTCGAGGCTCTTCAGGCCGGCGGATCTCTTCTGAGCGAGGAAGTAACCGACGATGAGATCGCCGAGATCGTGTCCAAGTGGACCGGCATTCCCGTCGCCAAGATGCTCGAGAGCGAACAGATCAAGTTGATCGAAATGGAAGACCAGCTCCGGGATCGGGTCATCGGCCAGGATGAAGCCTTGGTCGCCATCTCGAATTCTGTCCGGCGGGCAAGAGCGGGGCTCCAAGATCCAGAGAGGCCAATCGGATCCTTCATCTTCCTGGGCCCTACCGGCGTGGGCAAGACGGAAACCGCCCGTGCTCTTGCCGAAACTCTATTCGACGACGAGCACTGCATGGTTCGGGTGGATATGAGCGAGTTCATGGAGAAGCACTCGGTTTCACGTTTGATCGGCGCCCCTCCAGGCTACGTGGGATATGACGAGGGGGGCTACCTGACAGAGGCAGTACGCCGCCGGCCCTATAGCGTTGTTCTCTTCGACGAAATCGAAAAGGCACACCCGGAAGTCTTCAACGTCTTTCTCCAGATTCTCGACGATGGGCGCCTCACCGACGGCCAGGGCAGAACCGTGGACTTCCGCAATACGGTTTTGATCATGACCTCCAACGTGGGAAGCCAGTTCCTCACCGAACTCTCCGAGGAGACCGACCGGGAAGAGATCGAGAACCGGGTGATGGGGTCTCTCAAGTCGCAATTCAAACCGGAATTTCTCAATCGAGTGGACGACGTCATCATTTACCACCAACTCGGTCGCTCGGAGATCGGAAATATCACAGAGCTCCAATTGCTGAGGGTCCAGAGCCTACTCGACGACAGAAGAATCGCCCTGGAGGTGAGCCCCGAGGCCGCAGAATTCCTGGCCGACAAGGGATACGACCCTCAATACGGAGCGCGCCCGCTGAAGCGCACGATCCAAAGGTTGATTCAAGACCCGCTGGCCATCGAGCTTCTCGAGGGGCGCTACCCCGAGGGATCGACGATCAGGGTGGCTCTGGCCGATGGGGGCGAGAAACTGGAATTCAGCAAGAGCTGAGCCGGCCCCGCTCCCTGCCCGATAGCGTGCCGCTTGTGACCTTGGCAGAAAGACCCGCAAGCGGTGCGCTCTTCCCCAAGCCGGTTATTGGGAATCGGCGCCTTCCGGCCCCAGCTCCCGGTGTTGGTAGAGGTCGCCATCCGTAAAGCCGAAACGCCGGTACCAGCCTCGCGTTCCGACAGCCGATATGACCGACAGACGCGGAAATCCTGCCTCGCGGGCCCGGTCGGCGGCCGCATCCACCAAGGTCTGCCCCAGCCCCCGATGCTGTGTCCTCTCGGAGGAACGCACGCCAAACTCGGTCGTCGCACCATAGACATGCACTTCTCTCAAGAGCGCGCTGCCACGGAGTTCGTCAAGATCGGCCTCACGGCTGGGAAGCGAGAGTCGAGCGAAGCCCGCAATCCGATCCTCTGGGGTGACGAATTCGAAGAACGTCTCTGTCCCGATCCCAGTCTCGTAATCGCTGGACTTCAGTTCCAGTGATTCCAGATCGAGACGGTCCGAACGGATTTCTCTCGCTCGAATATCCCGGCAGGCTCCGCCTCTTCGAATGAGTTCCTGCTCTGCGATCTGACGGAAATTCGTCAACTTGTTTCCTTCGACGATATCGTCCGACGAAATATCGCGAATGACCCGGGTGACCCGGCAATATCTCGGCACCTCAGCGAGCGCGGAGGAAATGACGTCTAGGAGCTCCCCATGCTCATAGGGCCTCCACTCATTTCGCTCGTAAAATTGCATCAACTCGGCCGTCTCGATGAGGCTACACGGATAGATCTTGAGTTCATCGGGACGAAAATCAGGATCGCCGAAGAGTCGGCCAAAATCCTCGATATCGCTCTCGGGAGTCGCGGCTAGGAGGTTCGGCATCCAGTGCGCGTGAATCTTGAACCCGGCACTCCTCAGCAAGGCCATGGCTGCCCGGGTCTCGGCGACAGTATGCCCTCGTTTGTTCGCCGAGAGGACTGCATCGGAGAGGCTCTGGTAGCCGATTTGGACCTTGGTGCATCCGAGCCGGCGAATACGTCGCACCTCATCGACGGACAAATGGTCTGGACGGGTTTCAACGACCAGCCCCACGCTTCGGCAAGGGGCCGACTCGTTCTCATGGTGGGCTTTTTCGAGGTCGATCCACTCGGCCCGTTCGTCCCCCTGGACAAACTCGTCACCAACCCCAGACTTTAAGTGACTCCTTATGACGTCGTTATATTTCTCACCCCGTCTAATTCCAAGTTCCCCGAAGCCTTTATTTCCCCTCATTATTTCGCCACGGCCATCCCGGCCGTTCCCAAAATCGTTGATCGCATCGAAACAGCGCTTCACAAACCACACCTGATAGGGCTCGGGATGAGACGACCACGTGCCGCCGAGAATGATCATTTCGATTTTCGCGACTGGGTGACCAATCGCCTTGTAGGTGGCCAATCGGTTCCAAGTTTGCAGGTAGGGATCGAAATCATTGAGTGCGGCCCGTTGGGCACCCGGTTCATCGGCGAGGTAGCTCTTCGGCATTCTCACATCGTTCGGGCAGAACACGCACCCTCCCGGACACGGGAAGGGCTTCGTCAAAACTGTCAGTGGAGTCACACCGCTCTGGGTCCTGACAGGACGCATGCGAATGCGACTCACAAAGCGTTCCACATCCAGAGCCACCAGGCCCTTCTCGCCCAGGTGGCGCGCCCCAGCAATCAGTTGGGCCCGGGAGTAGAACCCCCGTCCATCCCGAGGATGCCGGCGCAGAATGGCCTCCATAACTTCAGGTGCGACCACCGCTCCGTCGTCGGGCAAGGCGTCGACCTCCCGAACAATCGCCAGGAGATTAGTACGGTGACTTTCGGGATCGAAAGCCCCGTGCTCCTGGGGGTCGCGCCGACTTCTCTCTGGGGTTCGCGTGCTCATGCTCGCCCTACGATACCATCGGGACGATGCCGGGGCCTCATTTCCCCATCGAACAAGCCCAGGCGAAGGTCGACCATGCAATGAACGCCAAAACTCGAGAAAACCTCAACGCCCTGAACGCAGAGTTCTACGCGGCCAACCTCGAATCCTTCGATGCCACACGAGATCATCCGTGGCCGGGCTGGCAGAGGGCTCTCGAAGGGGGGCCACGTGGGCGGCCCGGGCACGCGCTCCAAGTGCTCGATATCGGCTGCGGCAACGGGCGTTTTGCACATTTTCTCTGCGAGAATTGGGGAAGCTCTCCCCTCGACCTGCCGGGCCTGGACTATCTGGGAGTTGACCAGAGCCGAGGCCTTCTCGACCTCGCCAGGGAGAGAACCCCGCGCGATCCATCCCTCTGGACACTGACCTGGCGGGAATGCGACATTCTCACCCCCTCCCCCGGGTCGGCGCTCACCTCCGGCCCTTTCGATCTCGTGACCGCTTTTGGGCTGCTCCATCACATCCCCGGGCTCGAACAAAGAAAACAACTCATGCGCGAAATGGCAGAGCGAGCGCGTGTCGGTGGGCGGTTGGTCTTTACGGCTTGGCGCTTCGCCGAAACCGACCGCTTCGAGCGCCACCTCGTGAACTGGGACGATCATAATGCCAAGAGCGCAATCCCCATCGATCTAGATGAACTCGAGGCTGGCGACCACCTGCTCTCCTTTGGTTCGAAAGAGGGTCCGCCGCGCTACTGCCATCACTGCGACAACTCAGAATTTGAAGAACTCGTCGCCGCAACTGGCATGGAGCTCGTCGCGACCTACTTCGCGGATAGCCGCAGCGGCGACCTGAACCGTTACGCCGTGCTCGAAAAAAGAGACTGAGCCGAACGCTGCCTCTTGCTCGAGGCCAGGCATCTCTCAGCGGCTTCGCGGTGTCCGAGGGCTGCCTTCCGGCGCCCCTCCCCCGGACATCTCGAGCGAGTGCAAGAAAACGCGCAACTTTTCCATGCCTGCAGGGTTGAGACAATCGTAGGAAGAGCGTTCACAACGCTCGTGAGCCACCCAACCCGCAACCGCTGCCGCATGCTGCATGCCGAAAGGAACTCACTATGAGTTGCCGAAAACTGCTCGCGCTCCTAATGATCAACCTCACCCTTGGACTGCCCGCCATGGGCCAGACCATCACTCCCGGCCCAGCCTGCTTGCGACCGGTACCCGATGTGGACCCGCGAAAATCTATTTTCGTGACCGAACTCGATGTCGTCCAAAACGCGATCTCTCTCGAAGATGTGCTCGGGCTCCTCGCGCGTCAGAGCGGTATCCCCGGGCTCGAGGCCATCGACCTCTGGGACCAGTGGTGGGATACCCAGAACACTTCGCCCGGCCTCGGCCTGGGGCTGAATTGCGATGATCGGGTCGATGCCAACGGAATTCCCGTGATCAACCGCTTCCCCATCGAATGCCCACGCAACGAAGGCGCAGAGATCAATATCGACCCCTTCGACCCCGCCTCATCGGCCTTCTACGAACCCATCGCTCTGGTCAATCGAATGGACTTGATGCCGAGCGACGGAGCCAATTGCGGTGAATATCGCGTGATCTTCGCCCGGCGGTCAGGAGTCAACAACAGACTCAGGCGGAACCTAGTGATTTTCGAGGCCACCCTTCCCAACCCCCGACCCGGCTGCGGCAGCGAAGGTTGCCGGGAAATCGCCGAATTCTGGGCGAGCCTCTCGCGCATCAGCGACCCGATGGCGCGCGCCGCTCTGCTTCGCGAGTTCTATTTGAGAGGCGACCCCAGCCAGGGGATCGAGCCTGTGATCCACATTTCACATCTTTCTCCCGGTGCCGGGCAGATTCGGACGAACCAGTTCCTCAACACCCAAGCCAACTCGGTCGACTGGCAGCTTCGGGAATACAAGCTGGCTCTATTTTGCACCGGCCCCGCCTCGAATTGCGAACTGCAATTTGTTCCCGTCAGTGTCAAGACGAATCCCTGGGGCCAGCTTTACGACGAATTCTCCGGCCAGAGCCAGACCCGGCGGTTCATGCGGCAGTTCCTCACCCAGGTGGATGAACTCGCCAATCCCGACATCACCCAATTCTCGAATTCGATCTCGAACGAATTCAACGCGGGCCAGAGCAACTCTCAGGGCTCGGAAAACGACTATACCGCCCACTTCGACCCCAGCGGGAACTTCGCCCGAGCCATTCAGCGTCGTCTGCGAAACCTCGGAAGCCCGCTCTCGCCCACCGAGATCATTCGCCGCAGCCAGACTCAATCGTGTGCGGGCTGCCACCAACTCAACAATACGAGCCCGGCCAACCTTCTGGGAGATGGAATGGTATGGCCGCAATCCCTGGGGTTCGTCCACGTCACCGAGCGCGCCACGGACAGCATCGGCGGCGTTCCCCATTTCAGGATATCGCCCGCCCTCGACCGGGTATTCGTTCCGCACCGGGAACGGGTCTTCGAAAGCTACCTCGCCGACCTGCCCTGCATTCGATGCATGAGCCTTCCCCTGGGCGACGGGTCTAATACCCCGGACTTCATCGCCGTACCTGCCGTGCCGGACGGATCGGCCCCGCTTCCGCTCACTCCAGCCGAAATAGAGATCTTGGACGCGGATCGCAAGATGGACTCGTCGGCCATCCCCATCGGCGGGCCGAGGGGGATCCACTAGCCAAGTTAAAAACCCGAGGCGCCCAGGCCCGCGGCCGCGCGGCATCCGTCAAGTACGGGTGCTGCGATGGCCCGGGCTTTCTCCGCTCCCCGCTGCAGAATCGCTTCCACCTCGTCCGGGCGCGATTCGAAATGCTCTCGCCGGGTCCGCATCTCGGAGAAATGATCGAGAACCCGCTCGAGAATATCCTTCTTTATATCCCCGTAGCCGAGCCCGCCTGCCCTCGCCTTCTCGGCCATGGACGCCCGCTCATCCGCGTCGGCGAAGAGATTCCAGATTTGAAAGACCGGCGACCCAGGATCCTTGGGCTCTTCGACTGGGCTCGAATCCGTCACGATGCCCATCACCGCCTTTTTCACTTCTTTCTTGGGGGCAAACATGCGGATCGTATTGTCGTAGGATTTGCTCATCTTTTGACCGTCGGTTCCCGGGACCACGGCTGAATCCTCGAGGATATAGGGCTCTGGCATCACCAGCGCCTCGCACCCATAGGCGTGGTTGAAGCGCTGGGCCATGTCCCGGGTCATCTCGATATGCTGCTTCTGATCCTGACCCACCGGCACCAGATCGGCGTGGTAGAGCAGGATATCGGCGGCCATCAGGACCGGGTAGGTAAAGAGCCCGTGATCGACCGTGTCGCCGCGATCCATCGCCGCCTTATAGGCGTGGGCACGTTCGAGCATTCCCATCGGCGTCACGCTCGTGAGGAGCCACGTCAGCTCGCAGACCTCTGGGATATCACTCTGGCGAAAGAGAATCGCTCGCTCGGGGTCGAGACCCACTGCGAGGTAGTCGAGCGCGACATTCATCGTATAACGACGGCGCAAGTCCCCCTCGCGAACCGTTGTCATCGAGTGATAATCGGCGATGAAGTAGAGAGGCTCATCATGCGCGTCCTGAAGATCGACAAACTGGCGCAGCGCACCGAAATAATTCCCCAGGTGGAGTGAGTCGCCCGTCGGCTTGGTCCCGGAAAGAACGCGCATCTTCAGCCTTCCATTTTCACGTAGGTAAGCCAGTGATCGAATATCGGGCTTTTTCCGGACTCGACCTCGGCGAGAAGGTGCCCCAGATGAGTCGAGACGGGGCCGGGGCAAACTTCACCGATTTTCTCGCCATCGACCGAGGCAACAGGCAACACTCCAGCGGTGGTCCCCGTCAAAAAGATCTCTTCAGCCTGCATGAGCTCTCCGGGTTCGATGATCTCCTCGTGGACGCGCATCCCAGCATCGGTTGCCAACTCGATGATACTCTGACGCGTCACCCCGCGAAGCACTCGCTTCTCGGGAGGAGTCCAGAGTTCGCCACCCCCATCGACCATAAAAACGTTTGTCGTCGGCCCCTCGGCCACGTGGTCTTCTTCGTCCACAAGCAGGATCTCATCAAAACCCTTCTCCTGAGCCCGGGCTTTTGCGGTCATGCTGGATGCGTAGTTCGCGGCCACCTTGGCCTGGGGCGAGACGATATCGTCCCGCCGCTGGTGCGCCTGCTTCTCGAGCCAAAGTCGCAGAGGCGCCCGAGGGCGTGAGGCCGACCGAGTCGGCAGTCTGGCGAGCAGATCTTCGGTGGGGTCGTAGACCGCAATTGCCACCGAAACCCGGGTATCGGAAGGAACCACATCGACCTCGAGCGACGCGAAATAGGCGCTGGCCTTGATCGCCTTGCCGCCGGGATTAGCCCGAACGACTTCCACGATGGCCTGGCAGAGCGCCTCCTCATCCATGGCAATCGGCAAGCCCATCAACTCGCAGGAGCGGAGCATCCGGCGAACGTGGAGATCAAGGCGAAAGATCGCCGCTCCCCGAGGGGTCTGTTTGATCCCCATGTAGTCGAAAACCAGGGAACCCCGTTGGAGGCTGTGGGAGAGCACATGGACCGTGGCGTTTTCCCAGGGCACCAACTCGCCGTTGAGCCAGATTCGCCGGTTGACGGAGGTCGTTTTCTCCATGGCCGGGACTGTATCACGGCTCGCCTCCACAAATATGTCGCCGCCAGCCAAAAAAAATGACACCTGGGGCCCCCCGGTGGGCACTTACCAACGACCGAGTAATTGCCCCATTTTCGATCGGAGCCAAGACTATGCCCCAAAGCGTCAAGCAGCTTTTCGCGGTTTTCGGCCTGAGCGTCCGTCTCTATAAGGACCTCGCGAGTTCAGCCCTGACCCTCGTCCCCCGGCGACTGGCTCGCTAGCTCCGCCCCGGGAAGGCGCCTGCCCCCGAACTACCCCCCAGCAGAAGCCTCGCTGCCCCCGCTCGGCTCTGGACTTTCGCCTCGACGATTGGCCGCCCGACTCGAAGCCGGCTGCAGCGCCGAGTAGGCCTCAAGGGTCCCCGCAGCCCGGGCCCGTGGCGATGCCTGCTCGTATTCCCTGTTCTTGAGCCAGGTTCGCGCGGTGAGAGTCAGCGCGAAGAGCAGCAGTACCCCCGCGATCACGGTCAATTCCATCGGCCCCATACCCAGCAGATCGGGGTGGTAAGAGGTCGTAATACGAATGGCCTTGAGAACGAAGGCCCCGAGCAGCGAAGTCCAGGCCGTCAATATCATCAGGTCGACGATCGGCAGAATCGGCATCAAAACCCCCGGGCAGAAGGAAGTTGCTGGCAGGGAACCAGAATCCAAGCCTAGAACGCGTGGCCCGTAGGGGTCAAGCGCCGGGCGGCAATATTCATCGCTCGCCTGGGCCGTTCTCCACGCTTGGCGCCCCCCGAGGCGGGGGCTAAGATTGCAGCGCCCGGAATTCAGGCCGACGTAGCTCAGCTGGTAGAGCAGCTCACTCGTAATGAGCAGGTCAGCGGTTCGAGTCCGCTCGTCGGCTCCATTTTTCCTCGCCGGTGCCACGCTACCCAGCCCGCCCTATCCTCCTCGTGGCGCTCCCCCACGCCGGTCCCGGTTTGGGGCCATGTGGCCGAGTACGAACGCCATGAAGCCGAGAAGACTCTCCTTCATCGAGTCATCCGCGAGCAGCTCGAAGGTTTCCTCGCGAGCGCCGCACGCAGGGAGCAGCCGACCCCGCGCTTCGTCGAGCAGGAGCTTCGCGCCTTCCTGCGCTGCGGCGTGCTCGCGCATGGCTTCCTGCGCGTTCACTGCGACGCGTGTGGTCACGACCGCCTGGTCGCGTTCTCGTGCAAGCGCCGCGGCTTCTGTCCCTCGTGCGGAGGTCGCCGGATGGCCG
>JAPKBZ010000184.1 GCA_028823175.1 Myxococcota bacterium | reverse complement strand
CTCGCGAATCGGCTCTCGACTTAGCGTCGCACAGTGTATTGGTAACGGGGGGCGCGGGCTTTGTTGGAAGGTCGGTGGTGAAGCTACTGCGTGATCGCGGTGCGACCGACTTTACGGTTCCACGTTCATGCGACTACGACTTGCGCGATGAAGCACAGGCGGCTCGACTCTTTGAGGAAGTCCAACCAGAAATCGTGATCGATCTCGCGGCGGTGGTGGGCGGCATCGGAATCAATAGCCGTGAGCCCGTTCGTTTTTTCCGAGACAATCTCAGGATGGGCACCAACCTTGTTGAACAAGCACAGCGTCACAAAGTGAAAAAATTTGTAGGCGTCGGGACTGTTTGCTCCTACCCGAAAAACACCCGTGTGCCATTCCGGGAGAGTGACCTTTGGAGCGGCTTTCCGGAGGAGACCAATGCTCCCTACGGGCTTGCAAAGAAAATGGTGCTCGTGCATTTGAACGCCTGCCGTCTCGAGAGTGGCTTCAACGGAATTTACCTCCTCCCTGTCAATCTGTACGGCCCCGGTGACAATTTCTCACCGGATTCATCTCATGTCATTCCGGCACTGATCCGTAAGATTTGCGCAGCCCATACCAAAGGTGACGACGAGGTGGAAGTTTGGGGTGACGGCTCTGCAACCCGCGAGTTTCTCCATGTAGAGGACGCCGCAGAGGGCATCGTCTGTGCGGCTGAGTGCTACGACGGCGGAATGCCAATTAACTTGGGTAGCGGGATGGAAATTACGATCGCGGATCTTGCTGCCCTGATTCGCGAGCTGATCGGCTATCAAGGCCGACTCGTCTGGAACACAAGCCGTCCCAATGGCCAACCCCGCCGATGTGTCGACAGCTCACGGGCCCGCGAGCACCTTGGTTTTCAAGCGAAGAGAGATTTGCGAAACGGATTGTGCGAGGTGATTGCGTGGTGGAAAGATCAGGTCGACGCGCATTAGCCAGCGACACCGGCGAAAACGACCTGAACTCCCAACCTAGTTCTGGTCAGCTTGCACTGCGGGCAGCGCGACGTGTCTACCGTTTGCTTCTTTACCCAATTTACTTTTTGTCTGGCCTCGTGCCGCGCGATCCACACCGCTGGGTCTTCGGCGCCCGGAATGGATTGCTCTTTGAGGGAAACTCAAAGTGGCTTTACCTCTACGTCGCACGCTTTGAGGCTGATGTGCAGGCGGTTTGGATTACGCGACGCAAAGAAATTGTCGAGATGCTGAGGAAGCAGGGGCTCACGGCTTACCTCAGAAATTCACCACGCGGCATTTGGGAGCAGCTTCGTGCCGGCGTGTTCGTGGTCATCTTAAACTCTCCTGACATTAACTACTGGACTAAGCGCGGCGCGCTGTTCGCAAACATTCAGCACGGAACACCTTTCAAGCGTTTTGGTCGTGATGTGCGTGACGCTGCGAACCCACTATTCAAAAACCACAATGCAAATGCCTTGCAGCGACTTGCCATGAAGGTGGGCGTTCCCTCTACCTACGAATACGCAGATTTCGTGGCCAGTACCTCGCCAGAAACTAGCGAGCGATGGTCGAGTGCCCTCGGGATCCCGCGCCATCGGGTCGCCGAAACAGGGAATCCACGCAATGACGTATTGGTCGCGGAAGCATACGCACCCGATGAATGGGATCGCAGTTGGTTCGAGCTTTTGAACGGCCACAAACGTGCCGGCAAGAAAGTGATCTCGTACCTCCCTACGTATCGCCACGCCGCAGGAAACGCACGCGAAGCCCCCATCGACTGGACGAGACTCAACAAGTTTTTTGCCGCACGACAGATACACGCCTGGATCCGCTGGCACCCGGGCGACGAACGGCCTCTGCCCGAAGTCGGGCACCTCGACGCGATTAGCCTCGTCCCTGGCGAGATTGATATCGCGCCTCTATTGCGGCTGACCGACCTGTTGATCACGGACTACTCCTCGGCCTACTTCGATTTTTTGCTGCTCGACCGCCCGATCGTGTTTTACGCTTATGACAAGCAGGACTACCTTGCAGAGGGCAAGACGCTCTACGAAAACTATGAAGACGTGACACCGGGGCCCATTGTGACGAACTTTGAACAACTGCTAGAGGTGCTCAAGCGCGAAGGCGACGCGGACCTGTATGCCGACGCGCGAGCGGAGCTACGCCAACGCACACACGACAACCTCGATGCGGGCGCGAGCCGACGGGTATACGAATCGATCCGGGACCGGTTGAACGCGAGCTGACTTGACGCGCCAAGGCATGCTTCCCCATCTATTGCGAAACGCCGGCGTTCTATTGACGGGGAACACCGTGAGTTCGCTGTTTGGGGTGTTCTCGCTTGTCGCGATGGCGCGTGCGCTCGGGCCCGAGCAACTCGGTACGCTCGCGATCATTCAAGCCTACGCGAGCACCATGGGTGTGCTGTTCAACTTTCAGTCTTGGCACATGGTTGTCAAATTCGGCAGCGATGCCCTCGCGCGCGATGACAATCGCGCTTTCGGGCGGCTCGTATTCTTCGGGACGCTTCTCGATGCAAGTAGCGCGCTGTTGGGAGCGGGTATCGCCGCACTCGCCGCCTTTGCTTTGGCGCCACTCCTTGGCTGGGATGAATCAACGACTCATGTTGCCGCCCTATTCTGCATCACAATCGCGCTGGATCTCAGTGGCACGCCGAAGGCCGTGCTGCGGATCTTCGATCGATTCAGCGAACTCGCCATGGTGCAAGTTGTGGTCGCTGTACTCAAGTTCATCGCAGTCCTATTTGCCCTGTTTACGGACGCGACCTTTCCGGTTTTTCTTGCGATTACGGGTGCCGCTCTCATTCTCAATCACTTGCTTTTGCTTTCGTTGGCTTGGCATTTGCTGCGACAACGTGGCGATGGAGCCATACGGCCTGCCTCGATACGCGAGACGGTGCGGGAGAATCCGGGGATCTGGCAATTTGTATGGACGACGAATCTCAGCAGCGGCCTGGGCATCGTTACGAAAGAATTCGACATCGTCATCGTAGGAGCCTTGCTCGGAAGCAACGCGGCAGGGCTCTACCGAGTGGCTCGACAATTTGCATCGCTGCTTTCCCGCCCTCTGGAAGCGCTGTACCACGCCGTTTATCCAGAACTCGCACGGCTCTGGGCGAGCAAGGACGTCTCAACCTTCCGAAGCCTGATGGTACGCGGGGGGCTTGGGGCCGGTAGTGTGGCCGTTGGCCTCTGGTGTGTCTTTTGGTTGTGGGGTGAGGCACTTCTCGGGCTTTCGGTTGGGCCCGGTTATGTCTCGGCCTGGCCTGTATTGCTTTGGTATTCGATGGCCCTAGTGGTGGGCATATTTGGGTTCTCTCTCGAGCCCGCGGGCTACGCCATGGGGATCCCGCAGAAAATGTTGGCGGTCCACGCGGCGAGCACTTTGCTTTATGTCGTTATTCTTCCACAGCTCCTATGGACTTCGGGGCTCGTCGGGGCGGGAATTGCTGCGCTGATTTTCCAGCTCACGTGGGCAACGACAATGATTGTTGTCCAGCGTAAGTCA